>JBNKYJ010000056.1:0-22932 GCA_050300835.1 Sedimenticolaceae bacterium | reverse complement strand
GCAGGAGCAACCCATGACCCATCTGTCCCATGAAGACCTCTACAGCCTCGAGGAGTATGCGCGCATCCGTCCCGAGTTCCGCGCCAAGGTGATCGAACACAAGAAGCAGCGTCGCCTGCCGATCGGTCCCAACGCCGCGCTCTACTTCGAGGACGAGCTGACCATGCAGTACCAGATCCAGGAGATGCTGCGCATCGAGAAGATCTTCGAGCCCGACGGCATCCAGGACGAGCTCGATGTCTACAATCCGCTGATCCCCGACGGCATGAACTGGAAGGCCACCTTCATGATGGAGTACGACAAGGTGGACGAGCGCAAGGCGGCACTGAGCCAGCTGGTCGGCATCGAGTCCCACATCTGGATGCAGGTGGAGGGATTCGACAAGGTGCGCCCCATCGCCAACGAGGACCTGGAGCGTTCGACCGAGGAGAAGACCTCTTCGGTCCACTTCCTGCGCTTCGAACTCAGCGAGGAGATGATCACCGCGCTCAAGGGCGGTGCCAAACTCTCCGCCGGCATCGATCACTCCAATTACGACATCAGGGTGGATGAGGTGCCGGCCGCTATCAGGGCCTCGCTGGTAGGTGATCTGCACTAGGGCCTGTTAACAGGCAGCACGAAAAGGAGGCCTGGCGCCTCCTTTTTTTATACCGCTAGCGCCGGCTTCAATCCGGCGGTGCCGGCAGTCTGCCGTCCACCACAAACAGTTCCCGCCGGAAGACCCGGGTACCGACTGTTTTGTTGTAGAAGGCCACCTCCGCTTCACTCACATCGCACAGCCAGGCCTGTTTCCAGCGCGGTCCCGGTTCCACAAAGGGCGCGGGGGTGAAAAGGGCGATGTTGAGTCCGCCCTCGGGATCCCTTGCCGAGCGGTAGACAAAGAGCTCGATACCGGCCGCGCGCATCTCGCCGCCGAGCTGCTGCGTCTCCGCATAGCTTTTCGGATTTCTCAGACGATCGGTAAAGGCATCGAAAGGGGCTCGATGCAGACTGATTCCCCGGTCGCTGGCATAGCGGGCTGAAAACAGGGTGTGTTCAGTGCTGAGTCGTCCGCCGGGCGGGGGCTCACTCATACCCGACCAGAACACCAGGCGGTAGAAGGCGGTCTCCGCCAGGACCGGCTCCAGGCCCAGTGCGCCATAGAAGAGGCTGGGTTCATGGCGGGTGCCGAAGCGCGAACCGTACAACAGTGGCGGATAGCGAAAAGGGGAGGCAAGCAGATAGTCCAGATGCCGCGCCGCTGGCGGTATGGGCGGCTTGCTGGTTTCCAGCAGTTGCTCCAGCAATGCCTGCTCGGCCAGGTCATCCACCAGCGCGCGGGTGGCGATCTGTTCCTGGCTCTCCACCATCCGCAGCAGTTCGCCCTGGTGCCGACTGGGGACAACCGCCTCCCTGCAGGCCGTCCAGATATCCATCAAACCTTGCCGCGCATCGCATCCAGATATTCGACCAGGCGCATCAGGCCCGGGATGGACTTTATCTGCTCGGCCGGCACCCCGCCGGTGTGTCGGTTGGGCGTCTGCATCCAGTGCCGGAGATCGGCCGGCTTGCCGCCCACCAGCACATAGAGGCTGCGGTAGAGGCGGATCACTAGCAACGCCAGCTCACCCGCCTTGCTCTGCGGATCGATCCCCGCCCGGTGGAACGCCGTGCGGTCACGCCCGATCACCTGACCCAGCGTATCCTGAGTCAAGCCCAAGGCCTTACCCGCATTGAGCAGTGCCTTGGTCAGGGTTGCCGATTCGTCCGGCTTGAGGAGGGTTTGGGTATTCATGCCGTCTTCCCAATAATGCAACATATACTATATATAGCCACAAAATGGTGCATATGCAACGAAAACGGCGCGACTTCCAACCTCAGGGGGTGGCAACACCACCCCCTGTCAGCCGGATCAGAACTGCCAGTTAAGCTGGGCCGAAAGGATATTCACATCCGATTCGTAAGTGCCCGACAGGGTGTGGCCGAATGCGGTGTCAATCGCCTCGATGGGCGTATCGCTGACGAAGAGGTGGGCCAGCGCCACATCGAGTGTCATGGCGGGTGTGGCCGCATAGGAGAACCCGGCGGCGATCCACTTTCTGTCGTTACCGGGTATTCTCGGTGTCCTGCTCTCGGCATTGGGAACCGGCGTCTGGTCGTAGGCGATACCGCCCCTCCAGGTCCAGGTCTCGTTGTGGTGGTAGTTGAAGCCCAGCGACGCTTTGTAGGTGTCGTCCCAGTTTTCGGGCTGTACGCTGTCTGCTTTCAGCGGGTTGGCGAACTTGATGCGAAGCTCTTCGAAACTGCTCCACTGGGTCCAGGTCAGATCCGCCATCAGCTCCCACTTGGGCGCGATAGCGGTGGTCACACTGAGCGAGAGGCTGGCCGGGAGATCGACCGCCGCCGAGGCATCGGTATCCGCCAGTACCGCGGTGAAGGCCGAGGGCAGGAGGATCCCGGAAGGCCCGCTGAAATCAGCCGTACCCTCCAGCTCCTGTTTGACCTTCGAACGGTAGGCGGCGCCGATGCGCGTGTTGTCGCTCACTTCATAGAGCAGTCCCAGGTTGAAACCGTAACCCCAATCGTCGCCTTCGACCACCACCCGGCCATCGGTCGCCGCGGTTCCCGGCGTGACCAACCCCAGAAGCGCACAGCTTGCCGGGGGCAGGGAGCCGAGACAGACCGCACTGTAGTCCACTGCGTTGGAGAGCTCGGCGGTGGCGCGCATGAAATTGACGCCCGCCCCGAGCGAGAGCCGGTCGTTCACCTTATAGGCCAGCGAAGGATTGATATTGAGCGTCGCCACCTCCGACTTGATGGCGTGATACCTTCCCATCCAACCGCTGTCGTACTCGGTGGAGAGACCGAACGGCGCGCCGATGCCCACACCGACCCGCAGCTGCTCGTTGATTTCATGGCTGAAGTAGAGGCTGGGAACAAATGCGCTGGATCCCGCATCGCCTCCGTTACCGCCACTGATGGGGGCGCCTCCCAACAAGGGATTGGTTGTAGCGCTACCTGAGAACTTCGAGGAGGGGGTGATGAGATGACCGCCGACCACCAGCTGACTCCCTCTCAGACGCGTCATCCCCGCGGGATTGAAAAAGATGGTGGAGGCGTCCTCGGCCGCTGCCGCGCCTCCGGAGATAGCGCTGCCTACCTGTTTCACGCTCTGTTCGACCAGAGCAAAACCCGAGGCCTGGGCCTCACCGACCAATCCCAGCGTCACTCCGGCGACCACCAGTGACACCCCATACTGCATAGACTTCTTCTGCTTCATTTGACCCTCTCATTCGAATGGACTCGAACAGCCGCCCCGCTTGTCGGGCGGCTGCCCTTCGCCAAAGGACGCCGTTAGGTTCAGCTCCCTCTCGATCGACGACCCATGGCTGGATCCGGCCTAGATCCCCTTGGCCGGTAAACTGCCCGGATGTCTGCTCCGGTTCTTGTAAAAACCACAACAACCCATCCCGACAGATCGAATCACGCCGCCCGGCAGGCCCAAGCCTGCACGGCTATTCACCCGGTATCGCAGACGCGGGAAAATCCGAATCAGTGACCCTCATAGAGTTTCGAGACCGGCTCCGCCAGGCACTCCAGCACCTGGGTACGCTTCAGCTTCAGGGTCGGCGTCAACAGGCCGTTCTCCACTGACCAGGGTTCGAAGCTCAGATGCACCCGCACGATGCGGGCGTAACCGGGAAACATCCTGACCTGCTCGGCGATCCGCGCCAGCACCGCGCTCTCCACCTGGGGCTGCTCCAGGACCCGGTGTTGCTTCGGATCGACACCGATGGAGGAGGCGAACTCGGGCCATAACTCGGGATTGAGAATGCAGATGGCGGAAAGAAAAGGCTTCTGCTCGCCCACCACCATGGCCTGTTCGATCAACGGATCCAGGGTGATCGCCATCTCCATGTCCGCCGGCGACACCTTCTCCCCGTTGCTGAGGACGATGATCTCCTTGATGCGGCCCGTGATATAGATATGGCCCCGGGTATCGATGCGCGCCTTGTCGCCGGTGTGCAGCCAACCGTCGGCGTCGACCACGCGTCCGCTGGCCTCCTGGTTGTTCCAGTAGCCCAGCATGATGTTGGGTCCCCGGGCCAGCAGCTCTTCCTGCGCGGCGACCTTCACCTCGACGCCATCCAACACACGCCCCACGCTCTCCGGCACATTGTCGTGCAACCGGTTGCAGGAGATGATCGGCGAACTTTCGGTCAGCCCGTACCCCTGAAGGATCGGCACCCCAAGACCGATGAAGGCGCGGGAGACAGGCGCCACCAATGCCGCACCGCCGCTGACCGCCACACGCAGACGGCCTCCCAAACGGCCGGTGATCTTTCTCGCCACCAGGCGATCGAGCAGCGGCCACAACAGCAGGGCGGGGCTCCAGCCGGCACGCCCCTGGCGGTAATTGAAGCGCTTCCAACCCACATCCACGGCCAGGTCGAAGAGCCGCTTGGCCTTGTCGCCCTTCTGCTCCAGGCCGGCCATGACCCGGGCATAGACCCGCTCGTAGATGCGCGGCACACTGACCATCACGGTGGGACGGATGGTCAACAGATCCTCCGCCAGCTGGGCCGTGGAACGGGCATAGGCGATGGTCATACCGACCATGACCGAGATGTAGTAACCGACTGTGCGCTCCAGGGTATGCGAGAGGGGAAGAAAGGAGAGCAGGATGTCGGACTCGCCGAGATCGACCTGCCGCGCCGCCGCCTCCGCATTGCTCAGCATGTTGCGATGGCTCAGCATCACCCCCTTGGGGAATCCGGTGGTGCCCGAGGTGTAGACGATCGACGCCAGATCGTCACTGCCGGCCTCGGAGGCCTGCAACGGGCCGCCCTGTTCGGGCAGCCAGTCCTCAAGGTTCATGAAGCGCACATCGGAGACTTTCCCCGCCAGCGGCCTGCTGGTGACAATCCGCTCTACCTCCGGCATCTCGTGCAACACCGGTTCGATGCGTTCCCACTCCTCCTGGCCACCGATCACCAGCAACCGGCTGCCGGAGTCGCGCAGGATGTAGGAGACATTGCCGCCCCGGTCGTCGGCGTAGATCGGCACGGTGATCAGGCCCAGTGCCAGTGCCGCCTGATCGAACATCACCCACTCGCAGCAGTTGCGCATCATGACGGCGACCCGGTCGCCCGGCTTCAGTCCCTCCTCCAGCATGGCATCCTGCCAGCGCGCCACCTCGTCGGCCATTTGGGACCAGGTGAGATCGCGCCACACCTCGGCCTCAGTGTCATAGTGACGAAAGCCCACCGTGTCGGGGGAGCGCGCTACGCGCTCGCGAAACAGTCCACCCAGGTTGACGGCCTCATCCGTGGTAATAAAACGGGGCGTCATGCCAGCTGTTACAGAACGGTCATCCTGCGTCCGCATCACTTCACGACTCTGCATAGGCACACTCACATCAATCGAGGAACAGGTCAGGCAGCAAGCGCCCATTCGGGTCGATCGCATAGTGACTGAAATCGGTGACACCCTCCTCACGCAGTACCTCTTCGTCGATGAAGAACTTACCGCTGCAGGTCCGGCTGTCGCGGGTCAGGATGGCATGAGCCGCATCGGCGACAATCTCACTCGTGCGGCAGTTCTCCGGTTTCACCAGGCCCTCCAGCATGGCGATGGCCGCAGTTTGGATCACGGTCCGCGGCCAGAGTGCGTTGACCGCCACCCCCTGTTCACGAAACTCCTCCGCCATGCCCAGCACGCAGAGACTCATGCCGTACTTGGCCATGGTGTAGGCGCAGTGGTCCTTGAACCACTTGGGAGCCAGCGAAAGCGGTGGCGACAGGTTGAGGATATGCGGATTCTCCGCCTGCAGAAGATGGGGCAGGCAGGCCTGGGAGACGGCGAAGGTGCCGCGGGCATTGACCTGGTGCATCAAATCGTATCGTTTCATCGGCGTCTGCAGGGTACCGGTCAGATTGATGGCACTGGCGTTGTTGACCAGGATGTCGATGCCACCGAAACGCGAGAGGGTCTGCTCAACCGCATCGGCGATCTGCTGGTCGTCACGGATATCGGTCTTCACCGCCAGCGCCTGTCCCCCTGCTGCTTCGATCTCGGCTGCCGCGCTGCCGATGGTGCCGGGCAAACTGGGGTGAGGTTTTTCGGTTTTGGCCGCAATCGCGATATTCGCACCATCGCGGGCGGCACGCAAGGCGATGGCCAGACCAATGCCACGGGTCGCCCCGGTGATGAAGAGGGTTCTACCCTGCAGGGTACTCATCGGCTCTCTCCTCTCTCTACTCCTCGGTGGTGAACCGGCCTGTCTAGGGCCGGTTCAGGCTGGGACCTCGGGCTCTGCGGCCCAGTCCCCCTGGTTGTCGTTGTTGTTCGGGCCCGGCGGTCGCACCGCCCGGATTACGGATATGGCTTCCGCTTAAATCAACCTGTCGAACACAGGCTGGCGTCCGCCTCCTCCCTCGCCGGGAGCGGACGCAGTTTCCTGGGAAAGGGGGGTGATTCTCCCTCATACCCCATGCTATCGAGCACGCTGCGCGTGGGCACCGAACCCTCTCGCGTCACGAACAATCCTCGAACGTTGGCGATGGAGTGCACCCCTCTGGCGCTCTCCAGCCGCTGCTCCATGTAGAACCACTTGTCGTCCCAGCAGAGCAGCCGGGTTTTGAGGACATAACGCTGAAACAGACGTAGCGGACGGCGGTACTTGATATCGATGTTGCCCACCACCGGCATCCAGCGCTCCCGCTTCACCGGCCCCAACAGGCCGACACCGATCAACAGGTCCGTGCGTCCCAGGTCCATGATGCTGAGATAGCGCGCATTGTTCATATGCAGGTTGATGTCCAGATCCGTCGGCAGCACCCGGAATGGCACCTCCGAAACATCGAACAGACCGATGCGCGGTTTGAACAGGGCGGCGACGAAGACCCGCAGCAGACGCAAGATCAGATTCATCCCGATGACCTCCCTTCAGCCGCCCGTTCCCGTTGCATGGATTCCTTCCCGTAGCTCAAAACGCATCGTCATCAAATGCCATCATCGAATCGCTGCCGGCGAGAATCGCGCTGAAGAGGCCGCCGCTCTGCGGCAGCAGGCGCTGCATGAAGAAGCGTGCCGTATCGATCTTGGCCTGGTAGAAGCGGCGCTCCTCTCCATCCAGCTTCTGCAGGGAGAGTTCGGACATACGCGTCCACAGGTAGGCCAACGCGGTGAGACCGAACAGGCGCAAATAGTCTGTGGCCGCAGCCCCGGCTTGATCGGGATCGGCCAGCCCCGACTGGGCGATCCAGGCACTGGCCCGCTGCAGACGGCCGAAGGCCTTGGCCAGGGGCTGGATGAACTCGGCCAGCTGAGGATCCTGTTGATGGGCCTCGATATAGGCGGCCACCGGATGGAAGAAACGGCGCAGATAGCGTCCCGTGTGGGCGGGCAGTTTGCGCCCTACCAGGTCGAGGGCCTGGATACCGTTGGTGCCCTCGTAGATCTGAGCGATGCGGGCATCCCGCACAAACTGCTCCATACCCTGTTCGCGGATATAACCGTGCCCGCCAAAGACCTGCATGGCCAGATTGGCGCACTCGAAACCGATATCGGTACCGAAGGCCTTGAACACCGGGATCAGCAATGCCACCAGATCCTCCGCGGCCTGGGCCTCCGCCTTGTCCGTGGAGCGCTCGTAGATGTCGATCTCGCTGGCGATCCAGCTGGCCAGCGCCCGCGAGCCCTCCACGTAGGCGCGCTGGGTCAGCAGCATGCGCCGCACGTCGGGATGGACCAGCAGCGAATCGGCTGGCTTGTCGGGTGACTTGGCCCCTTTCAGAGAGCGCCCCTGCAGGCGCTCGCGGGCATAGATCACCGCATTCTGGTAGGCGACATCGGCAATGCCCACACCCTGCAAACCAACGCCAAGCCGGGCCGTGTTCATCATGGTGAACATGCCCCGCATACCCTTGTTGGGTTGCCCGACCAGCCAGCCTTTGGCCTCGTCGAAGTTGAGCACGCAGGTGGAGGAGGCCTTGATCCCCATTTTGTGCTCGATGGCGCCGCAGACCACGCCGTTGCGCGCTCCGACCTCGCCGTTCTCGTCCGGCAGGAACTTGGGCACCACGAACAGACTGATGCCCTTGATGCCGGCGGGGGCGTCGGGCAGACGCGCCAGCACCAGATGGACGATATTCTCGGTCAGGTCGTGCTCGCCGGCGGTGATGAAGATCTTGGTGCCGGTGATCTGGTAGCTGCCGTCCTCCTGGGGTACCGCCTTGGTGCGCAGCAGTCCCAGGTCGGTGCCGCAATGGGGCTCGGTCAGACACATGGTCCCGGTCCAGGCACCCTCGGCCAGCTTGGGAAGATAGAGCTGCTTCAGCGCCTCTACACCATGCACCTTGATGGCATTGTAGGCACCGTGAGAGAGCCCCGGGTAGAGGCCAAAGGAGAGATTGGTGGCGCAGGTCATCTCCTCGACCAGCAGGGTGACCGCGTTGGGCAGACCCTGGCCCCCGTGCTCCGGGTCACAGGCGATGCCGCTCCAACCGTCCTCGGCGAACTGGGTATAGGCCTCCTTGAAGCCGGATGGGGTAAGCACCTCGCCATCCTTGAACCGGCAGCCCTCTTCATCCCCTGTGCGATTAAGGGGAAACAACACCTCGGAGCAGAGCCGGCCCGCCTCTTCCAACACCGAGTGGACCAGCTCGCTGTCGAACTCCTCACATCCGGGCAGGGCCTGGATGCGCTTCGGGTCGAGCAACTCGTTGTAGATGAATTGGAAATCCCTCAAGGGGGGTTGATACTCGGCCATGGTTCAGTTCCTCAGGGGTTTGCCGGTTTCCAACAGGTGTTCCATGCGCGCCATGGTGTCCGGGTGTCGGGCCAGGCGCATGAAGTGGTTCAGCTCCAGGTCGAGCAAATCCGCTTCGGTAAGCGGTTCGGTGACATCGGTTTCCCCGCCGCTCAGCACCTCCATCAGCTCGCCGACCACCACTTGATCGTGGGGCGTCACCCTGCCCAGCTTGACGAAACCGTCCACCGCCATGCTCATGGCGACCTGGGCCGTCTTGCCGGGAAGATTGATCTCCACCGGTTCCGGCGGGGTGTAGTCCTCTACCAATGAGAGCGCCTTGGCCTTGGCCTCGGCCAGCAGACGGTCGCGGTTCATGGTGATGCCGTCGCCCTCGCGCAGAAACAGATAGTCGCCGGCCTCGGCCGCGCTCTTGGCTACGGTGGCCACACTGATGGTCTCGAAAGCCTTGACCACCGGCGGCATGGGCCCACCGGGACGCCGCTTGTTGACCGTCCAGCGGGTCAGCAGCTCCTTGCAGCCGCCCCAGCCGGGGATCACGCCGACACCCACCTCCACCAGACCCACATAGGTCTCGGCATGCGCCTGCAGGGCATCGCAATGGAGCAGGATCTCGCATCCGCCGCCCAGGGCCAGCCCCGAGGGCGCGCCCACCACCGGGAAGGGGGCATACTTGAGCGCCATGTAGGTATCCTGGCCCTCCTTGACCATCGCCTTGGCCTCCGGCCACATCGCCAGGTTGCCGGCGAACAGCAGCAGACCCAGGTTGGCCCCGGCGGAGAAGTTGCTGCCCTCGTTGTAGATCACCAGCGCCTTGTAGCCCTGGGCCGGCACCAGCTCGACGGCCTTGCGGATCATGCCCATGATCTGGGGATCCATGGTGTTCATCTTGGAGGTAAACTCGAGGCAGACCACGCCGTCGCCGATATCCCACAGGGCGGCGGAGCCATTCTTCGCCAGCGGCTTGCTGTGGCGCTTGATATCGGCCAGCAGCATCACGCCGTCGGGCCGCGGCACGTCGCGGTAGTCACCCTCGGTGGTAAAGTACTGCAGCACCCCATCTTCGGTTCGATAGAAGCTGCCATCGCCAAGCGCCTCGAGCAGCGGCGGCACGGGCAGACTCTCGGCCCGCAGGCGTTCGGCGAACCAGGCACCGCCAATGCGGTCGAGCAATTCAAAGGGGCCGTACTTCCAGGCGTAGCCGAGACGCATCGCCTCGTCCACCGCATACAGATGGTCATTGATCTGGGGTACCAGACTGGCGGCATAGCTCAACACCTTGGAGAGCACGCTCCAGGCGTAGCGCCCACCTTCATCCGGATGCTCCAGCAGGGCACGCGGACCCTTTTTGGCGGCGGCGACGCTCAACAGATCCGGTCTTTTCGACACCCGGTAGTCACCCGTCTGCAGATCGATGCTCTCCTTGACCTTGCCGCCTCCCTCGCGATTGATGCGGTAGAAGCCGCCCTTGCCCTTTCGCCCGGTGTAGCCGTCGGCGATCATGCGCTCAATCAGTGGCGGGATCTCCGCCACCTCGAAGAAGGCATCATCGGGGGGCAGGGTCGCTTTCATGCTCTGCATCAGGTGGGGCATGAGATCCAGACCCACCAGATCGGAGAGTCCGAACACGCCGGTTTTGGGTATACCTACCGGCTTGCCGATAACCGCGTCGGCGGCCTCCACCGAGACACCCATGCGAAAGGCCTCCAGGATGGCGGTCTGTATCCAGTAGATACCGATACGGTTGGCGATGAATCCGGGGGTGTCCTTACAGTCGACGATGCCCTTGCCCAGGCGGCGGTCGCAGAAGTCCGACAGACCGCTCACCGCATCGTCGCGGGTCTTATCGCCTTTGACGATCTCCAGCAGACGCATGTAGCGGGGCGGATTGAAGAAGTGGGTGATGAGGAAATCCTCGGCGAAGCCCGCCGGCATCCCCGACACCAAATGATCCAGGGGGATAGTCGAGGTGTTGGAGGAGACCAGGGATCCGGGCTTGCGCACGTCGTCGATGCGGCGGTAGAGGGACTGCTTGATATCGAGACGCTCGATTACCGCCTCGATGATCCAGTCGCAATCGGCCAGCAACTCCAGATGGTCATCCAGATTACCGGTGGTCACCAGCTTGGCATTCCGCTTGTGCATGAAGGCGGCGGGTTCGGCCTTGAGCAGCTTCTTCACCGCCGTCTCCGCGATCACGCTGCGGTTGTCGGCTCCTTCAGGCACGATATCGAGCAGCACCACCGGCACCCCGGCATTGGCCATGTGGGCGGCAATTCCCGCACCCATGACCCCCGCGCCGATGACGGCAACCTTTTGGATCTTCATCACAGCGCCTCCAGGATGGTGGCGATGCCCTGACCTCCACCGATGCACTGGGTGGCCAGGCCGAACTGCTTGCCTTCACGCTGCAGCAGGGCGGATACCTTGCCGGTGATGCGCGCGCCGGTGGCGCCCAGGGGGTGTCCCAGGGCGATGGCGCCGCCGTCGAGGTTGATCTTCTCCGGGTCCAGTTCCAGATCGCGGATGCAGGCGAGGGACTGGCTGGCGAAGGCCTCGTTGAGTTCGATGATGTCGAGGTCGCCTGCGGTCAATCCGGCCCGCTGCAGCGCCTTGCGGGTCGCCGCCACCGGACCAATGCCCATGATCTCGGGGGCACAGCCGGCCACGGCGATGCTCTTGATCGCGGCCAAGGGTTTCAGCCCGTGGGCCTGGGCGTATTCCTCGCTGCAGACCAGGGTGGCGCTGGCGCCGTCGGTCAGCGGCGAGGAGGTGCCGGCGGTCACCGAGCCGCCCTGGGCGAAAGCGGGCTTGAGTCCGGCCAGCCCCTCTGCTGTGGTATCGGGGCGGACACAACCGTCTTTTTCCACCACGCCTCTGCCGGTATCGACGGGGACGATTTCGTCACTCAGACGGCCGGCGGCCTGCGCCTCGGCGGCCTTTTCGTGGCTGAGCACGGCGAAGGCCTCCTGCTCGGCGCGCGATAGCTCATACTTCCCGGCCACATTCTCGGCGGTCTCGCCCATACCCATGTAGGCGGCGGGCAGGCGCTCATAGAGCGCGGGATTGGGCATCGGGTTGAAGCCGGTCATGGGCACCCGGGTCATCGACTCGACCCCGGCGCAGATGAAGACCTCGCCGGCACCCATCTGGATGGCCCCGGCGGCCATGTGGATCGACTGCATGGAGGAGCCGCAGAAACGGTTGACCGTGGTCCCCGCAACGGACTGGGGCAGCCCGGCAATGAAACCGACCAGGCGCGCCATGTTGAAGCCCTGCTCTCCCTCGGGGAAGGCGCAGCCGAGGATCAGGTCCTCGATCTCCTCAGTCGGCACGCCACTCCGGGCGACCAGGGCCTTGACCACCTGCGCCGCCAGATCGTCCGGCCGCATCTTCACCAGTTCGCCCTTGTTGGCGAAGGTAAAGGGGGAACGCAGATAGTCCGCTATCACGACTCGCTTCATGACCTCTCTCCGAATGGTTGTCTTGGCTGTGTAGTAAAGGGTTCAGTCTTCGACGGATGACTGTTTCTCATCCGCCTCGATATTGACGAGACACTCCTGGCGCATCTCTTCCAGCTCCACCAGCGTGGTCTCCAGATCCTCGCGCTGCTGCTCCAGCTCACCCATACGGCGTTCGATCTTTTCCAGCAGCAGCTTGACCTGCTTCACCTTGGAGGGATCGACCTCGTACATGTCGAGGTACTCCTTGATGTCCGCCAATGTGAAACCCAGACGTTTGCCACGCAGAATCAGCTGCATGCGGGCACGGTCGCGATGGGTATAGACCCGGGTGGTGCCGGCGCGCCGGGGCTTGATCAAGCCCTTGGTCTCGTAGAAGCGGATGGCGCGGGGTGTGATCCCCAGCTCTTGCGCCAGCTCAGTCACGCTGTACAGGTCAGTGGATGTCTGTTTCATGGCAACTCACTATAGGTCTAGTTGACGTATACGTCAACCTAAAACCCTATTAGTCATCTTGGTCATCGCTATCGGTCAGTTCCGAGGTCAGTCGCTGGATCACCGGACCGTCCACACGAAAGGCGTAACAACTGTCCGACATCGCTGCCAGACCCGCTGGAGTCCAGTTCCCATGGGGCATGCTCTGAAAGGCCACGGTCGCCATGCCGCGCAGCAGGTCGATCAGGTGCCGGCAGCCGCCGGTGCCGGCGAACCGCTCGCTCAACAGGGCATTCCACCCCTTGCCCATACTGGTTCCCCGAAGGGCTTCGAAGCGGTGCATCACCTCGGGGCAGATTTCGAACGGGGTACTGTCCATACGCAAGTGGATATCCCGGATCAACAGGTCGGGGCCGAGCAGGACGCGGATGGTCATGTCATGCACCGGTTCTCCCGCCGGCAGGGACCGGCCGAAACCGACATGGGTGTCATAGGCCTTGGTGTCGATCAGCCGGCTTTCAATCTCCAGCGCCCCATCCTGGTGTAGCCAGGTCTGGTGGTCGATCGCACGCCTGTGCATCGCTCTGGGTGCTTCGGATTCGCTCATGGATAGTCACATGTTGGGGTAGTTGGGACCGCCGCCACCTTCCGGAGGACGCCAGACGATGTTCTGTGAAGGGTCCTTGATATCGCAGGTCTTGCAGTGCAGGCAGTTCGTCGCGTTGATCTGCAGTCTGGGCTCATTGTTGGCGCCATCGCGTACGATCTCGTAGACGCCGGCCGGACAGTAACGCTGCTCGGGAGAATCGAAACGGGCCAGATTCACGGCGATGGCCAACTGTGGCAGACGCAGCGTCAGATGGCAGGGCTGATCCTCCTCATGGCCGGTGTTGGAGACGAACACGGAGGCGAGCCGGTCGAAGCTGATCACGCCGTCGGGCTTGGGATACTCGAGCGGTCGGCACTCGGCCGCCGGTTTCAGGGTCTCGTGGTCCGGCTTGCGGTCATGCAGGGTGAAGGGCAACTTGCCGCGGAAGAGATTCTGATCGATGAAGTTGAAGCCGCCACCCAGGGTCAGCCCGAAGCGATGCAGGGCGGGACCGAAGTTACGCCCCCCGTGGAGCTCATCGTAGAGCCAGGAGTCGCGGAAGGCATCCGCGTAACCCGTCAGGTCGTCCGCTTGCGGCGCTTCGCCGAGCAGGGCCTCGAACACGGTCTCCGCTGCGATCATCCCCGACTTCATGGCCGTGTGGGCACCCTTGATCTTGGCGAAATTCAGAGTCCCCGCATCGCAACCGAGCAGCAGTCCGCCGGGAAAGTGCTGACGGGGCAGGGCGTTCAAACCGCCTTTGGTGATGGCCCGGGCGCCGTAGCTCAGGCGCTTTCCCCCCTCCAGGTAGTGCAGAATCTCCGGATGGTGCTTGAAGCGTTGGAACTCATCGAAAGGCGAGAGGTGGGGGTTGGCGTAGTTGAGATCAACGATGAGACCGAGCACCACCTGTCCGTCTGCCGCGTGGTAGAGGAAGGAGCCGCCATTGGCACCCCCCTCGGACAGCGGCCAACCGGCACCATGCAGCACCAGCCCGGGCTGGTGCCTGTCCGGCTCGATCTGCCACAGTTCCTTGATACCGAGTGCGTAGTGCTGGGGATCGCAGCCTTCATTCAAATGAAAACGCTCGATCAGCTCCCTGCCGAGATGACCCCGACAGCCTTCGGCGAAGAGGGTGTATCGTCCGCGGAGTTCCATGCCGGGCTCGAAACCCGGTTTTTCCTCACCCTGTCGGTCACGACCCATATCGCCGGTGACCACGCCTTCGACCCGGCCTGACTCATCGAGCAACAGGTCAGCAGCCGGATAGCCGGGGAAGATATCGACCCCGACGGTCTCCGCCTGCTCGCCCAGCCAGCGACAGAGGTTACCCAGGCTGACCACGTAATTGCCCCGATTGTGCATGGTCCTGGGAGTCACGGCGGAGGGCATCTGCAGTGCACGCTGTGCGCTGGTGAACAGCAGCACACGGTCCTCGGTCACCGGTGTGTCCAGGGGCGCCCCCCGCTCCCGCCAGTCCGGCAGCAACTCGTCCAGAGCGCGGCTTTCGAACACCGCGCCGGAGAGAATGTGCGCGCCGATCTCGGAACCCTTCTCCAATAGACAGACGGAGAGCTCCTGTTGCCGCTCCTGCGCCAGCTGACGCAAACGAATCGCCGCCGAGAGCCCGGCCGGGCCGGCACCGACGATGACCACATCGAACTCCATGCTTTCCCGTTCCATCCGCTTACTCCCTTGATTCAGCCCTATCGGGATTTACGCCGCGGTTTGCCGCCGCGAAGACTCACACATCAATCGAGGCTGGCGGTCAGTTCCGGCACCACCTCGAACAGATCGGCCACCAGCCCGTAGTCGGCCACCTCGAAGATCGGTGCATCCTCGTCCTTGTTGATGGCCACGATGACCTTGCTCTCCTTCATTCCGGCCAGATGCTGGATGGCACCTGAGATGCCGATGGCGAAATAGATCTCCGGGGCCACGATCTTGCCGGTCTGCCCCACCTGGTAGTCGTTGGGCACGAAGTCGGCGTCGACCGCGGCACGCGAGGCGCCGACGGCACCGCCCAGCTTGTCGGCCAGCTGCTCGAGGAGGCTGAAATTCTCCTTGCTGCCCACCCCGCGTCCGCCGGAGACCACCACACGCGCAGCGGTCAGTTCGGGTCTGTCCGATTGGGTTAGCGTACGGCTGACAAAGCGGGAGAGGCTTGCGCCAGGGTCGAGGGTCATCACTTCCACCGGCGCGCCGTCGCCTGAGGGTGTCACCGCTTCGAAAGCGGTACCGCGTACCGTGATCACCTTTACCGGATCGAGACTGCGTACGGTGGCAATGGCATTCCCCGCGTAGATGAGGCGCTTGAAGGTGTCGGCATCGACCACCTCGATAATCTCCGACAGCTGAGCCACATCGAGCAACGCCGCCACCCTGGGCATCAGGTTCTTGCCGAAGGTTGTGGCCGGGGCCAGCAGATGTGTGTACTGCTTGCCGATACCGGTGATGAGGTCGGCCAATGGTTCCGCCAGGCCATGACCGCATCGCGCATCGTCGCACAGGAGCACCCGCTCGACGCCCGCCAATGCAGCAGCCTCGTCGGCCACCCCGCGGCAGTCTTCCCCGGCAACCAGGATCGTCACACCACCCAGTTCCGCTGCTGCCGTCAGGGTGTTTCGCGTGGCGGCAGCCAGCTCAACGTTGTTGTGTTCAGCAATTACCAGAACGCTCATCAGATCACCCTCGCTTCGTTGCGCAGTTTGTCCACCAGCTCGGCCACGTCGGCCACCTTGATACCGCCACCGCGACGGGGCGGCTCTTCCACCTTGAGGAGTTCCAGCCGGGGTTTGATATCGACTTCCAGTTCATCCGGGGTCACGACTTCGAGCGGCTTCTTCTTCGCTTTCATGATATTGGGCAGTTTGACGTAGCGTGGTTCGTTGAGACGCAGGTCTGCGGTCACCACGGCCGGCAGGGAGAGGGCGAGCGCCTCCAGGCCGCCATCGATTTCACGGGTGATCTCGATCTCCTCAGCCTTAACTTCCAGCTTGGAGACAAAGGTCCCTTGCCCCCAGCCGAGCAGGGCGGCCAGCATCTGCCCGGTCTGGTTGTTGTCGTCATCGATCGCCTGCTTGCCCATGATCACCAGGTCGGGCTGCTCCCGGCGCACCACCTCGGCCAACAGTTTGGCTACCGTCAGCGGTTGCAGCTCGGCTTCGGTCTCCACCAGAAGCGCCCGGTCCACACCCATGGCCAGCGCGGTGCGCAGGGTCTCCTGACAGGCCTTGACCCCAAGGGATACCGCGACGGCCTCGTCAGCATTGCCCGACTCACGCAAGCGCACAGTCTCTTCCACGGCAATCTCATCGAAGGGGTTCATGGCCATTTTCAGATTGGCCGTTTCGACGCCACTGCCATCCGCTTTGACGCCTATTTTCACAGCAGCGTCGACTACCCGCTTCACACATACAAGTATCTTCATTGTGTTCAACCTCGTTAACATCCTCACCGGTCACATACGCTCAATGCCGACTAGGGGCTAAGGACAACTGCCTGACCGCGGCAACGAACCGTTGCGCATTTCTTATGCGCCAGACTCTGGATCATCGATTTTTCAGACAAACGACTTCACGTGACGCAGAGCTTTTGTGGGCACAGCAATATGTGGACACTCTCTGAGATCAACCCATTGAACAGCCAAAGAGTGCGCCTGCCTCGCATATCCAAAAGGTAACATACATGACGTATACGTCAACTTAAATACAAATCATACCTCAGTATCTACCGCTGTTTTCACTCGATAGAGATCACTCTGCTCTCATATCTTACTGTTATTACAGTAATAATACTTCAGAAGACGGCCCGATAGCCTGTCAACAGGTTCAGAATGACGGATCCCCCAAGAACACTACACCTGAGTTGGTTAGCGACCAGCCTGTCTCGATCAGACTGAGAGCTGCTGCGCTATTGATCGCTTGTATGACGATTAATCTCTACATTGCCGACAACCCATCCAAAGCGGTCCCAGTGCCAAGCCAGGCCGGTCGGATAAAGCTGCTGTTTGGCGGTATCGTCAGCCTCATCCTGATGCTCGGCATCTCCCGCTTTGCCTGTACCCCACGACTTCCCGTCATGCCGGACCAGACCGGATTGTCGCTTTCCGGAGGAATGGCTGAGAGCTGTTATAGACCCATATCGGTCACTTTTAATATGTTTGAACAAGCTATTCCATCCCCGGAATACTTGATACCCGGGTTAGGCATACAGCGTCGAAGTTTTTTACACTTTGATTCTCAAATTAAATTTGAGAATTCATAAGCCACTACTTTACAAAGCAAATGTTAATGTGGCGCAGCATTTGCGTGATTTCCATTGCTCATTTTTTAATGACACCGGGAGTAATACATCATGCGTAATTCATTAAAACTACTCATTGCATTATCAATGTTTCTATGGGCGACCATGGCCTGCGCCCTTCCGATTACGTATACAGATGAGTTCCCTTCTGCGAGTGCAGCAGTGGTTGGTTCTGTCGGTCTACTCGGTAGCAATGAGATCGGATATTTCTGGTCAGTTAGCAGAGGCGATAGTGTTATCGAATCCTACACCGGCACCGGCGTTGAGTCGGCTAACCAACTCGATCTCTCGTTGGATATCACCCGTAATGTTCTGTCTCAGGACATATTCTGGGATGTCTACATCAATGACTTTCTAGTGGGTAATTGGACTTGGGGAGCATCCGATGGCACCGGCTCAATCGATCTGTCTTATGGCTTCTCAGACATCATCGGTAGTGGTTCATACGAAATTGCCATGTATGTATCGAATGAGGTGGCATCTGGTGCAGGGTCCATCGCTTTAGGATTGGGTACTACGTTTAGTCTGTCAGGGGATGATGGTGTTACATCAGTTCCTGAGCCCGCATCGATCGTACTACTCGGCTTGGGACTGGCCGGAATTGGATTTTCGAGAAAGTGGAAGTCTGCATAATCCAATGAATACAACTCTCGATTCAAAGCCCCGAATTAGTCGGGGCTTTTTTATGCCTGCAATAAACTGCAGCAGACTTATAACCGCTATGCTTGGTGTTATTGATTGCTTTCCTGATCAGCACAAGTTTACTGTATCGCCCGCTTCGGTCGCGTTGCGGTCCTATGGATAGAACGGGGGTTGATACCTTGAGTCGAATCTTATAAATCTGCTGCTACGGTCCACTAGAAAATTATCCAGCATCTGCAATATGCTGCAGTAACGGCCATTAATTCTGCTTATCTAAATTTAATGCTCCTAAAAACAGTTAGTTATAATCTCGCAAGGTAAGGATTCACCAGAAAAATGAACGGGTTAACTCACCCAAATCTCCCCTTTTCGTGACAGAGATAATTGTCTGGGATCATTCCTGCACAACAATTTAATGCATTACTCAACCGTCACAGACTTGGCCAGATTGCGCGGCTGGTCGACATCCGTTCCCTTCAACACGGCCACATGATAGGCGAGCAACTGCAGCGGTATGCTGTATACGATGGGCGCCGTCGTGGGATAGATGTCGGACAGGGTCAGGTTCTGGTAGTTGTCCAGCTCGATGTTCACCCGCTGGTCGCTGAAGAGGAACAATTCGCCGCCGCGGGCGCGCACTTCCTGCAGATTGGACAGCACCTTCTCCAGCAGCGGATCGTCGGGTAGGGCACAGACCACCGGCATCTCGGCGTCCACCAGGGCCAGCGGTCCGTGCTTCAACTCGCCGGCCGGATAGGCCTCGGCGTGGATGTAGGAGATCTCCTTGAGCTTGAGAGCCCCCTCCATGGCGATCGGGTAGAAACAGCCTCGACCCAGAAACAGGGCGTGCTGACGCTCGGCAAAGGAGTTGGCCATCGATTGAATGGCGTCGCTCAACTCCAGCACCACTTCGACCTGCCTCGGTACGGCATGGAGTTCATTCACCAGCCGCTGCTCGTCCTCGGAACTCAAGCCCAGGCGCTTGGCCAGTGCGATGGTCAGCAGGCGCAGGGCGACCAGCTGGGTGGTGAAGGCCTTGGTGGAAGCGACGCCGATCTCGGGTCCGGCGCGGGTCATCAGGGCCACGTTCGACTCCCGCACCAACGAGCTCTCGGGCACGTTACAGATGCAGAGACTGCCGATGTAGCCCTTTTCATTGGCCGCCCGCAGGGCCGCCAGGGTATCCGCCGTCTCGCCCGACTGGGAGATGGTGAGGAACAGGGTATCCGGCCCCACCACCACCTTGCGATAGCGGTATTCGCTGGCCACCTCCACGTTGCAGGGGACGCCGATCTCTTCCAGCCAGTACTTGGCCACCAGCCCCGCATGGTAGCTGGTGCCACAGGCCACGATCTGGATCTGTCGCGTCTTGTCGAACAGCGCCTTGGCCTCGTGGCCGAAACTCTCCTCCATCAGGCGGCCCTTGTAGATCCGACCCTCCAGGGTCTCGGCGATGACCGACGGTTGCTCGAAGATCTCCTTCAGCATGTAGTGGCGATAGGGCCCTTTGTCGACACTGTCGGCATTGAGTTTCGAACGTTTCTCGGGTCGGGTGACCTGAGTGCCGGTTCTGTCGTAGACGGTGACCTGCTGACGGGTGATTTCGGCCACGTCACCCTCTTCGAGAAACAGAAAACGCTGCGTCACCGGCAGCAACGCGGCCACATCGGAGGCGATGAAGTTCTCGCCATCACCGAGTCCGACCACCAGCGGGCTGCCCTCACGGGTGACGATGATGCGATCGGACTCTTCCGGACAGGCGACCGCCATGGCGTAGGCACCCGACATCTCCTTCGACGCCTGCTCCACGGCTTCGAAAATGTCCAGACCCGCTTCCAGCTTGCTCGCCAGCAGATGGGCGATCACTTCCGTGTCGGTTTCGGAGGTGAAGACATAGCCCAATGCTTCGAGTTTTCTTCTCAGTTCACCGTGGTTCTCGATGATCCCGTTATGCACCACCGCCACACGCTCACCGCTCATGTGGGGATGGGCGTTCAACTCGGAGGGCCGCCCGTGCGTCGCCCAGCGGGTATGGGCGATTCCCAACAGTCCTTGCACATGGGTCTGTTGCACGATGTCGTTGAGATTGGAGACCTTACCGATGGTGCGAAAGCGCTGCAGATGGCCGGAATGCTCCCGCACGGCCACGCCGGCAGAATCGTAGCCCCGATACTCCAAACGCCTCAGCCCCTCCATCAGGATGGGAACCACATCTCGATCCGCGATACCGCCGACAATGCCGCACATATGCTTACCTATTTGGAATCTTTGGGTTGTTTGACCGGTCGTTGCCAACCCTCGACACTCACCTGCTTCGAGCGGCTCAGGGTCAGCGTCTCCGCCGGCGTATCTCTGGTGATGGTGGATCCGGCGCCGATAGTGGCGCCCTCGCCCACGGTGACGGGCGCGACCAGCTGTGTATCCGAACCGATGAAGGCGCGGTCGCCGATCACGGTCTGGAATTTGTTGGCCCCATCGTAATTACAGGTGATGGTACCGGCACCGATATTCACCTCGCTGCCGACCGTGGTGTCTCCGACGTAGCTCAGATGGTTGATCTTGCTCCGGGTCGCCACCTGGCTCTTTTTCAACTCGACGAAGTTGCCGACGTGGACGGCATCCTCCAGTTGGGTTTCGGGGCGAATCCTGGCAAAGGGACCAATCCGGCAGTCGGCGCCGATGCTGGCGCCTTCGATCACACTGTTGGCGAGGATCTCCGTGTTCTCGCCGACCGTACAGTTCTTGAGAATCACGTTCGGTCCGATCTTCACGCCATCCGCCAACACCACTTCGCCCTTGAACAGGGTGTTGAAATCGAGAAACACATCCTTGCCGGTCTTCAGCGATCCCCGGATGTCGATCCGCGCGGGATCGCTCAGGGTGACTCCCGACTGCATCAGCTCATTGGCTCTTTGGGATTGGTAGTAGCGCTCCAGGTAGGCCAGCTGTTTTCTGTCGTTGACGCCCATCACCTCCTCTTCGCAGATGGGATGGACGACCTGGATGTTGATGCCGTCACTGACCGCCATGGCAATGATGTCGGTGAGGTAGTACTCCTTCTGGACGTTGTTGTTTTCGAGCTGACCGAGCCAGGATTCCAGGCGCTCCCGATTCACCGCCATGATGCCGGTGTTGATCTCGCTGATCTCGAGCTCCCGCTCGCTGGCGTCCTTCTGCTCGACGATACGGACCACGTGGTCATCCCGGTCGCGCACGATACGCCCGTAACCCGTGGGATCGGGAAGATCGACCGTGAGCAGGGCGAGCTTGGTGGTGTGCAGGGCGGCCAACAGGCTGACCAGGGTCGAACCGCTGATCAGAGGCACGTCGCCATAGAGAATCAGCACCTGATCGACCCGGTGAAGAAAGGGTATCGCCTGCATCACCGCATGGCCGGTACCGAGACGCTCCTGCTGTTCGACCCAGTCGAGATCGGGGGCATCGAGCTCCTGAAGCACCTGCTCGCCGCCATGTCCGTAGACGATGGAGATTTCGTCCGGCGTAATGGAGCGGGCCGTCTCTATGACATGCCGCAGCAGCTGCTTACCGGCCAAACGATGCAGCACTTTAGGCTGCCTGGACTGCATGCGCGTGCCTTCGCCCGCCGCCAAAATGAGTACCCCAAGACGCATCAAGACTCCCCTATGAACACTGCCATGCCCGCTGCCGGGCAGATGAGCCATTATTTCAGAAATCTCGGCAAGGCCAAAGACGCCCGATGGAGGATAGCCACTTAAATGAGATGTAAATGGGCTGTTGGCGAACTCTTTTCACCAGACTGCCGTGAAATGAATCCCGGTCTGATCCCTTTCCGGCCAAAAAGCCGGCTTGGGCGAATCAGTTCAGGGTGGTGGACTGGCCCTGGGCACCGACCGTCATGGCATCCTCCTGGGTCGCATCGCGCACCTCGAGGATTTTCACTTTGACCTTCAGCGTCTTGCCGGCCAGCGGATGGTTGCCGTCCACGGTCAGCTTGCCATTCTCGATCTTGGTGACGAAAAAGCTCTTTACCTCACCCGCCTCGTTCTGCATCTGCACCTCGGCGCCCAGTTGGCGAAACTGGGGCGGCACGTTCTCGAGATCGTCCGTGAAGGTGAGGTCGGGATCGTGGTCACCGAACCCCTGCTCCGGTGGCACGGTGATACTCACCTCGTCCCCCGGACCCTTGCCGGCGACGGCACGGTCCATGCCGCCGATCAGTTCGGTCTCACCGCCGTGGATATAGTTGACGGGAAGATCGCTCTGTTCCAGTACGTTACCCTCCAGATCGCAGATGGAGTAGGTGAGCGTGACGAACTTGCCGGTCGTGATGATTTCTTTCGACATGATGATCTAAGCGTGTCAGGGCCCGTAAGGAAGACGGGCCCTGATGGAGTGGAAGGTGTTAACCGCGTTTGCCCTTGCGGATACGTTCGATGGCACGCAGCTGGGCGGCGGCTTCCGCCAGTTCCGCCTGAGCCTTGGCGTAATCCATCTCGGAGGCGCGGTTCGCCATGGCGTCCTCGGCGCGGCGCTTGGCCTCCTGGGCCGCCGCCTCATCGAGATCGGTCGCACGCACGGCGGTATCCGCCAGCACGGTCACCACATGGGGCTGGACCTCGAGGATGCCGCCGGAGACGTAGAAATGCTGCATCTCCTTGCCGCCGCCGGTATCGACGCGCACCTCGCCCGGCTTCAGCTGGGTCACCAGCGGGGTGTGGCGGGGGGCGATACCCACCTCGCCCATCACCGCCGGGGCGTAGACCATC
>JBNKYJ010000055.1:0-45074 GCA_050300835.1 Sedimenticolaceae bacterium | reverse complement strand
TCGAACCCCGCGTCAAGGCTTGCGCAGCTCAGAATGACGTGCGCAGACTCGGGCCGGTATGGATGGGATATTCAGCAGTCGGGCCGTGGCAAATCGGTGCCAGCCGTCATTCAGGATCAGGCTGCCGTCTCTCGCCAGATTGACCGTCACCTCGTCCATCAGGGCCAGGATGTTATTCAGTTTTCCTTCCCTGTAGAGTTGATGGTTGCTCTTGTAGCCCTCTTCTCGGATGGTGTCGTACAGACGGTCACACTTCTCGAACCGGCGGAGAAGTGCTTCCGGCGTGTCATATTCACCCCGAAAAGGGCGGCCTTGCTCAATGGATTCCAGAGCGAATGCGTAAAAGGGTGTGTCTTCCCAGGGTGTTCCGCCTTGGAAGTGTTGGACATAGGATTGATAGAGGAGATGGGATTCGACCGGAATGACCCGGCGATCCCAGTCTCCGTCCCGGTAACCACCGAGGAATCGTTTGGGCGGGAACTGGCTCTCCGGTGTTTGTCCGACTCTGACTGTCGCCGGTTCGATGAGCATCAATTCATTGATACGCCCCCGGGACGCCAGATTCAACCAGAGCCATTTACCTCTTCGATATATCGTCTTGGATAGGTTTAGGAGAGGGTTCGTGCTGGCCATGAAAGCGATTATTCCGGTCTGAGTGCTTGGCTTCTTCGTGCAACCGATGAAAAAGCCCTGATAGCGAAAGGCCGTTCGAATTCGATGAAACTCGAAGCGAAACTCAATGGTGGCAGATTTCAATCTGCATCAGGGAGCACGAAGATGCTAAGGGTAGCAGGCTTTGCCCTACAGGAGGAACAGCTTTATGGCCGATGACATGGCCTTGCTTTAATGGGGGGGGAGGCTGGGATTGCAGGGTGGAGCGGGACGTTTGGTTCCCTGCTCCACCCTTGGATCTTAACTGAGTGTGACCTGAATGATTTCAGAGTATCCGCTTTCCGCGCCATCAGTGTCATAGGCGGAGACGGCAAAGAAGTAGCTGCCAGCGGACAGGTTGTTCACGGTGTAGCTGGTGACGGTATCGTCGCTCAGATCGACCACGGGATTCAGATTGTCGCTGGATGTGCCCATGTAGATACGATAACCGGCAAGTTCGGTCAGGGGCAGGAAGGTGCCATCGGTTCTGGCACTGGGAGCCGTCCAAGAGAGGCTTACACCCGAGGAAGTGGACAGGCTTTGAGACGCGGCACCGCTGGTACTGGACGTCGAGCTGCCGCCGCCACAGGCGCTCAAAAGGGTAGCGGTCAGGACGAGAGCGAGAATCAGTATGTATTTGCGCATGGTAATCGACATAACTCAGTAGATGGTCGGAAACGCTGTGGTGCGTACCACAAATCCACAACAATGGGCGCAGTCTACAGGCAAAGCTCGGGAATGGGTGGACTGAGATGTCAAAACTGTGATTTTGGTCAAGCGATGACCGTATAAGACCAACTACGTCACTCAGGCATTCGCGCGGTAACGGCCTCTTTCAGGCATTCGAGCTGATTTTCGTCAAGGATCGGTTCGTTTTTTCTGTCGGTGATAAAGAAAATGTCTTCCACCTCGGCGCCGAGCGTGGTGATCTTGGCGTGCTGCAGACGGATGTTACAGCTGGCAAAGGCCTGCCCCACATCGGAGAGCAGTCCGGGACGATCCAGCGTGACCAGACGCATGGCGGTGCGCTGCAGATTCGGCTCCTGGGTGAAGTAGACCCGGGTCGTGGTGTCGAAGTGCTTGTGGCGCCTGGGGATGCTGCGGGAGACCTTGAGCGGCTGATCCCCCTCCTGGGTCAGTCCTTCGCGCAGGGTTTCGATAACCTCATCCCAACGCTGACCCTCCTCCACCGGGCTGCCGTCCTGCTCCAACACCAGGAAGGAGTTGAGAGAAAACCCCGCCGTGGTGCTCATGACACGGGCATTGACGATGGAGAGGGCCAGCTGATCGAGCAGGGTGGTGATGACGGCGAAGAGATTGTCCCGGTCGATGCCGTAGAAGAGCACCTCGGTGCCGCCGCGCTTGGCGGTCTGGCGCATCTGGATCAATGGCAGCTCATGGGCCGGAGTGGCGAGAACCGCCCGGGTATGGCGCTGGATCGCATTCGGTGAGTGGGTGAGGAAGTACTCGTTGTTGAAGGTCGCCCACAGTTTGCGGATGGCGCTCTCCTCCAGCTCTGTCGAGCGTCTCAGCTGGTACATGGCCTCCTCCTGCTTCTCCTTCACCAGCTCTTCCTGGGCCAGCGGGTTGTCCAGGCCCCTGAGCAGTGCCCGGCGGGTGGCGTTGAACAGGTCGCGCAGCAGCGAATCCTTCCAGGAGTTCCAGGCGGCGGGATTGGTGGCGCGACTGTCGGCGAAGGTCAGCAGGTAGAGATAGATCAGGCGGTTGATATCTCCGACCAGGGCGGCGAATCCCTGCACCACCTCGGGGTCGGTGATGTCCTTGCGCTGGGCGGTCATCGACATCACCAGATGGTTGCGCACCAGCCAGCTCACCAGATGGCTGTCGTACTCGCTCAGGTGGTGCAGGCGGCAGAACTCCAGGGCGTCCAGGGCACCCAGTTCGGAGTGGTTGCCGCCGCGCCCCTTGGCGATGTCGTGGAACAGGGCCGCCAGGTAGATCAGCTCCTCCTTGGGCAGGGCGCGCATCAACTGGGCGCAGAAGGGGTTTTCTTCGGCGAACTTTTCCACCGTCAGGCGACGCAGGTTGCGCACCACCATGAGGGTGTGCTCATCCACGGTGTAGACGTGGAACAGGTCGTACTGCATGCGTCCGACGATATTCTCGAAGATGGGGATATAGGCGGCCAGCACCCCGTAGATGTTCATCCGCCGCATGGCGCGGGTGATGCCCAGGGGTTGGCGCAGGATCTCCATGAACAGGCTCTGGGCGCGGATGTCCTGGCGGAATTGCTCGTCGATCAGATAGGTGTGGTTGCGTATCAGGCGGATGGTACTGGCACGCACGCCCTTGAGGTGGGGATTCTCCTGCAGCACCAGAAAGAGCTCCAGCAACGCCGTGGGGCTGCGCTCGAAGACCCGGTCGTGGGTCACCTCGAGGAAGTCGCTGCGACTCTGGAAGCGTCGGTTGATCGAGACCGGTTCGCCCAACTGGTTCTTGAGCAGGATGGTCTCCTGGAAATGCTGCAGCAGCATCTCGTTGAGGCGGCTCAGCTCCATCACCGTGCGGTAGTAGTCGCGCATGAAGCACTCCACCGCCAGGTTGGCATAGTCGTCGTCGTAGCCCAGCTGGGCGGCCAGGGTGCGCTGGTGGTCGAACAGCAGCCGGTCGTCGTGGCGCCCCGTCAGCAGGTGGAGTGCGAAGCGCACCCGCCACAGATGGTCCTGGCCGTCGATCAGGGTCTTGTATTCGGCCTCGGTGAGGAAATCGTGACCCACCAGGTCGTGCAGATCCTGGATGCGGAAGTGGCGTTTCGCCACCCAGCCGATGGTCTGGATGTCGCGCAGGCCGCCGGGGCTCTCCTTGACGTTGGGCTCCAGGTTGCTGATGGCGTCGTCCTGCTTGGCGTGGCGTTGAATCTGCTCCTTCCACTTGGCCTCGAAGAAGTCGTGGCTGCTCCACATCCGGTCGGGGCCCGTGGCCTCCAGCATGGCGTCGTAGAGGGGCTGCGAGCCGGCCAGGTGACGGGCCTCGATCAGGTTGGTGATGACGGTGATGTCCTGGGCCGCCTCCCTGACACAGTCGTCGATCGTGCGTACGCTGTGTCCGACCTGCAGACCGATGTCCCACAGCAGGGTCAGGAACTGTTCCAGATTGCTCTTGAAGGATTCGAAATTCCGCTCACTGTCGAGCAGGATCAGCAGGTCGATATCCGATCCCGGATGGAGCTCACCCCGGCCGTAGCCGCCGACCGCCACCAAAGAGGCCTCGGCGGCGTCGGAAAAGTGTAGCCGCCAGGCACGCTGAAGCACCTCGTCCACCAGTCGGGCCCGTTCCGCCACCAGGATGCCGGTCGGGGTGCTGCCGGTGGCGAACCGTTCCTTGACACTCTCTGCGTAGTGCTTCAGGTAGGTCTTGCACGGTTGCACCGGGGAGGAGCCGGGGGCGAACGCCTCATCGAGCGTGGCGTGATCGATCATAGGGTGCTCGATTACTGGAGTAACCCAGCCTCTTCCTCGCGCAGCGTTAGGATGTCGCAGCCGCTATCGGTGATCAGCAGGGTGTGCTCATACTGGGCGGAGAGGCTGCGGTCACGGGTGACCACGGTCCAGCCGTCCGGCTTGAGCTTGACCTGCTGTTTGCCGGCATTGACCATCGGCTCGATGGTGAAACACATGCCTGGCTGCAGCTGCAGGCCGGCGCCCGGGGTGCCGTAATGGAGCACCTGTGGATCCTCGTGGAACTCGCGGCCGATGCCGTGACCGCAGTACTCCCTGACCACGGAATAGTTGTGCGACTCCACGAAGGCCTGGATGGCGTGGCCGATGTCGCCCAGGTGTTTGCCCGGCCTGGCCTGCTCGATGCCGATATAGAGGGCTTTCTGGGTCACGTCCATCAAACGGTTGGCCAGTACCGAGGGCTGGCCCACGGCGAACATCTTGCTGGTGTCGCCGTGGTAGCCGTCTTTGATGACGGTGATGTCGATGTTGACGATGTCGCCCTTTTTGAGCCGCTTCTCCCCCGGAATGCCGTGACAGACCACCTGATTCACCGAAGTACAGATCGATTTAGGGAAGCCCCGGTAGTTGAGGGGGGCGGGAATCGCCTGCTGTACATTGACGATGTGGTCATGGCAGATCCGGTCGAGCTCATCCGTGGTGACCCCGGGACGCACATGCGGCTCGATGATTTCGAGCACTTCGGCGGCCAGACGCCCGGCCACGCGCATTTTTTCGATCTCAGCCGCCGTTTTGATTGTGACACCCATGTGAAATTGCTTGAAAATCCGCGAGGTTGAAGGGATTGAAGGGCGATAAGTGTTTGTCGCTTCGAGCCGCTTATGGTATAAAACGCCCCGCCGAATCGCAATCGGTTCGGTTAAGCAAAACCGCCAGGTGAACAGGGTTTGCCGGCGGACACTACACACACATATCGGCACATGGGCCCGGGTGCCTTCGCGAGAAGGTCGGACCATGGGATATGTGGAGGCGCTGACCCGCCTGAGGGCAGGTTAGCTAAAACCCATACAATTAGGAGTCACTCATGAGTGAGGTATCTATGCGCCAGATGCTTGAGGCTGGCGTGCATTTCGGCCACCAGACACGTTACTGGAACCCCAAGATGGGTTCCTACATTTTCGGTCACCGCAACAAGATCCACATCGTCAACCTGGAAAAGACACTTCCCCTTTTCAAGGATGCGATGAACTTCGTCGGTTCCCTCTCCGCCAACGGCGGCAAGATCCTCTTCGTCGGTACCAAGCGCGCCGCCCAGTCGGCCGTACGCGAAGAGGCCGAACGCTGTGGTATGCCGTTTGTGAATCACCGCTGGCTGGGCGGCATGCTGACCAATTTCAAGACCATCAAGCAGTCCATCAAGCGCCTGAAAGAGCTCGAGTCCATGTTCGAGGACGGCAGTGTCGAGCAGCGTTTCAACAAGAAAGAGGCTCTTGGCCTGCGCCGCGAGCTGGAGAAGCTGGAGCGTAGTCTGGGCGGTATCAAAAACATGAACGGCTTGCCCGATGCCCTGTTCATCATCGATGTCGGACACGAAAAGAACGCCGTGGCCGAGGCCCGCAAGCTGGGTATACCGGTGGTCGGCGTGGTCGATACCAACAACGATCCCGACGAGATCGACTATGTGATCCCCGGCAACGATGACGCCATCCGCGCGATTCAGCTCTATGCTCAGGGCGCTTCCGCCGCGATTCTGGAAGGTCGTGCCAGTGCTGCTCACATGGCCGGCGGAAACACCGGCGAGGAGTTCGTCGAGGTTTCGGAAGACGCCTCCTGAGCGAACGTCCAGACGATACGGCGGGGGGCCGGACTCGGTCGAAGACGGGATCCGGCCCTTTCCGTTCAGCTATTTGAATTTAGACAAAAGGGTAACTAATCATGGCGATTACAGCCGCTTTGGTGAAGGAGCTGCGCGAACGTACCGGCGCAGGCATGATGGAGTGCAAGAAGGCACTGGTCGAAACCGATGGGGATATCGAGGCCGCCATCGAGAACATGCGCAAATCGGGCCAGGCCAAGGCCGCCAAGAAGGCGGGCCGCATCGCCGCCGAGGGCGTGATCGTGCTGAGCTTCAGTGACGACAACAGCAAGGCCGCAATGGTCGAGGTCAACTGCGAGACCGACTTCGTGGGCAAGGACGACAATTTCACCTCCTTTGCCAGCGCCGTGGCCGAGCGGGTGCTGGCCGGTGGTGCCGGCGACGTTGCCGGGTTGATGGAACTGCCGCTGCACGAAGGTGAGGAGACCACGGTCAACCAGGCCCGCGAGGCGCTGGTGTCCAAGTTGGGCGAGAACATGAACGTGCGCCGGTTCTCCCGTTTCGAGGCCGGCAACGGCAAGCTGGTCAGCTACCGTCACGGCGTGCGCATCGGTGTCGTGCTCGAGCTCGAGGGCGGCGACGAGGAGCTGGGCAAGGACCTGGCCATGCATATCGCGGCGACCAATCCGGTCTGTCTGTCCGAGGACCAGATGCCCCAGGAGCTGCTCGACAAGGAGCGCGAGATTGTCACCGCCCAGGCCAGGGAGAGCGGCAAGCCCGACGAGATCATCGAGAAGATGGTCGACGGCCGCATGCGCAAGTTCCTGGCCGAGAACACCCTGCTGGGCCAGGCCTTCGTCAAGGACCCGGATACCACCGTGGCCAAGCTGCTGAAGAGCCGCGACGCCAAACTGGTCCAGTTCCAGCGCTTCGAGGTCGGTGAAGGCATCGAGAAGAAGCAGGAGAACTTTGCCGAAGAGGTGATGGCCCAGGCCAAGATGTAAGCGGTACGGGGCGGGCCGCTGCCGGCCCGCCCCCGCTGCGTTTCCACAAGACCTGCTTTTAGCAAGCGTTTATAATTACCCCACTGTCCACTCCAGGAGTCCCGATGACGCAACTGATCTGCCAGCGCATTCTGCTCAAGCTCAGCGGCGAAGCGTTGATGGGGGAGGACGATTTCGGTATCAATCCGGAGATCCTGCACCGGGTGGCCGGTGAGATCGGCGAGCTGGTGGGTGCCGGGCTGCAGATCGGTCTGGTCATCGGCGGCGGCAACATCTTCCGCGGCGCCGGTCTGGCCCAGGGCGGCTTCGACCGGGTGCGCGGCGACCACATGGGCATGCTGGCCACGGTGATGAACTCGCTGGCGATGCAGGATGCCCTGAATCGGGCCGGGGTGCCGGCTCGTGTGATGTCGGCGCTGGCGATGCCGGATGTGTGCGACAGTTTCACGGCGCGGGATGCGCGCCGTTTCCTGGATGCCGGTGAGGTGGTGATTCTGGCCGCCGGCACCGGCAACCCCTACTTCACGACCGATTCGGCAGCCAGTCTGCGTGCGGTCGAAATCAACGCCGATCTGTTGATCAAAGCGACCAAGGTCAATGGTGTCTATTCCGCCGATCCGGTGAAAGACCCCGAGGCGGTGTTCTATCCCACGCTGACCTACGACAGGGCACTGGCGGAAAACCTGCAGGTGATGGATGCAACGGCCATCGTACTCTGTCGGGACAATGGTATGCCGTTGCGTATTATGAATATCAATGACCCGGGTGCCCTCATGCGTCTGATGCGCGGTGAGGCCATCGGCTCTCTGGTGGAAAAGGGCGACTGAGATGATCGACGATATCAAGACCGACGCAACAACCCGAATGGGCAAGAGTGTGGAAGCGCTCGTGCATGAGCTGGCCAAGGTACGTACCGGCCGCGCTCATCCCAGCCTGCTCGACCACATCCGGGTCGACTACTACGGCTCCGAAGTGCCACTGAGCCAGGTGGCCAACATCAATACCGAGGATGCCCGCACCCTCACCGTCACCCCATGGGAAAAGACCATGGTCGCGCCGGTGGAGAAGGCGATCATGACCTCCGACCTGGGACTCAATCCGATGAGCGCCGGCACCGTGATCCGTGTGCCCATGCCGCCGTTGACCGAAGAGCGTCGCAAGGATCTGATCCGGGTCGTGCGCCAGGAGGCCGAGGGGGCCAAGGTGGCGATTCGCAATATCCGCCGCGACGCCAATCACGAGCTCAAAGAGTTGGTGAAAGAGAAAGTGATCTCGGAGGATGATGAGCGTCGTGGCCAGGAGATCATCCAGAACCTGACCGATCAACACATCAAGAAAGTCGAGGAGGTGCTGGGTGAGAAAGAGAAGGACCTGATGGAGATCTGAGGTCAGGAACTCCCGTCCCACATTACCTCGCCAATCGATCCCATGACCCAGGGGAGATCCCAGGATACCGAAGCTGACGATAGAGGATTGCCGCGCCATATCGCCGTGATCATGGATGGCAATGGGCGTTGGGCGCAGCGCCGCGGCCTGCCCCGCTATGCAGGTCACCCGGTCGGCGTCGAAGCGGTCCGGCGTATCGTCGAGGCCTGCGTCGAACGCGGCATCGAGGTGCTCACCCTGTTCGCCTTCAGCAGCGAGAACTGGCAGCGGCCTCAAAAGGAGGTCGGCCTGATCATGGATCTCTTCATCCGCTCGCTCAAGAAAGAGGCGCGCCGTCTCCACCGCAACGGGGTCAAACTCAGCATCATCGGTGATCGCAGCGCCTTTTCCGACAAACTTCAGCAGCACATTGCCGATGTCGAATCCCTGACTGCGGAGAATACCGGGCTGGTGCTGCAGGTGGCCGCCAACTATGGCGGTCGCTGGGATATCACCCATGCGGCCCGACAGCTGGCCGAGCGGGTCCGGGCCGGTGAACTCGATCCGGAGCAGTTGGACGAGGCGGCCCTGGCCGGGGCGCTCTCCTTTCCGCAGTTGCCGGAACCCGATCTCTTCATCCGCACCGGGGGCGAGCGGCGTCTGAGCAATTTTCTGCTCTGGCAGTGCGCCTACACCGAACTCTATTTCACCGATATGCTCTGGCCCGACTTCGACAGCAAGGCGCTCGACGAGGCGTTACAGGACTATGCCAGTCGGGAGCGGCGTTTCGGACGCACCGGGGAGCAGGTGTCGGATCGGGCGGAAGCCTCCTGAGCGGGCCCATGCTTAAGCAGCGTATCATCACCGCCTTGATACTCGCCCCCCTGGTGATTGCCGCCGTACTCCTGCTGCCAACTGCCGCGCTTGCCCCGCTGATGGCGCTGGTCGTTGCCATCGGCGCCAGGGAGTGGGCCGTGTTGAGCGGTATAGACTCCACGCCGGGTCAGGTCGGCTATAGCCTGATCCTGCTGCTGCTGATGCTCGGCATGCTCTATCTGATGCCCGCTGACGGCTATCTCTGGGTCGTTGTCTTCGGCGTGCTCTGGTGGCTGAGCGCACTCTTTCGCCTGACACGGTTTCGTGGTGTCGAGACGGCGGTCACAGGCTTCGAGCCCCTGCGGGCGTTGGAAGGCGTAGCCGTGCTGGTCCCCGCCTGGCTGGCGCTGGTGATGCTGCATGGGCTCCCGCAGAGCGGCCCGCTGCTGCTGCTGTTTCTGCTGATTCTGATCTGGAGCGCCGATATCGGGGCCTATTTCGCCGGACACCGCTTCGGCCGCCACAAGCTGGCGCCACAGGTCAGCCCCGGCAAGACCCGGGAAGGGGTCTACGGCGCCATGGCCAGCGCCTTGTTGTGCGGCCTGTTTCTGGCCTGGTGGCAGGGGGTCGATTTCGGACGCACGCCGCTGGTGCTGATGCTCTGTCTGGCCACCATGCTCTTTTCCGTCGTGGGTGACCTGTTCGAAAGTCTGCTCAAGCGCCGGCGCAACATGAAAGACAGCGGCACCCTGCTGCCGGGACACGGCGGCATGCTCGATCGCATCGACAGCCTGACCGCCGCCGCACCGGTCTTCATGCTGGGTCTGAGCCTCTTCGGGGTGGGTGCATGAAGGGTGTCACCATACTCGGATCCACCGGTTCGATCGGCGTCAGTACCCTCGATGTGATCGGCCGCCACCCGGATCGTTACCGGGTCGTGGCCCTCACCGCCCACCGGGATGTGGAACGGATGCTGGAGCAGTGTCAGCGGTTTCACCCGACCGTGGCGGTGATGGCCGATGAAGCGGCCGGGCGCCGACTGGCGAAAGGGCTGGCCGAGCGCGGCATCGCCACCGAGGTGCTGTGCGGACTGCGGGGTCTTGAGACCGCCGCGGCCATGCCCGGCGCCGATTTCGTCATGGCCGCCATCGTCGGCGCCGCCGGACTGCTGCCGACACTGGCCGCCGTGCGGGCGGGCAAGCGGGTGCTGCTGGCCAACAAGGAAGTGCTGGTGATGGCAGGGCGTCTCTTCATGCAGGAGGCGGAGTCCCACGGCACGGAGATTCTGCCCATCGACAGCGAGCACAATGCCGTCTTCCAGTGCCTGCCTGCCGAGCGCGCCCGGGATCTCGATCTCAGCGGGGTGACGCGCATTTTACTGACCGCCTCGGGCGGCCCTTTCCGCAACACCCCGCTCGAGGCCTTGGCCGAGGTGACGCCGGCACAGGCCTGCGCCCACCCCAACTGGGACATGGGGCGCAAGATCTCGGTCGATTCCGCCACCATGATGAACAAGGGACTGGAGGTGATCGAGGCGCACTGGCTGTTCCACGCTCCGGCCGAGAAGATCCAGGTGGTGCTGCACCCCCAGAGCGTGATCCACTCCATGGTGGAGTACGCCGACGGTTCGGTGCTTGCCCAGCTGGGCAATCCGGACATGCGCACCCCCATCGCGCATGCCCTGGCCTGGCCGGAGCGCATCGAATCGGGTGTCGGCAGCCTCGATCTGTTCAAAGTCGCACGGCTCGATTTCGAGGCGCCCGATCTGGTGCGCTTCCCCTGTCTGCGCCTGGCTTTCGAGGCGATCGAGGCCGGCGGTTCCGCGCCGGCGATCCTGAACGCCGCCAACGAGGTGGCGGTGGCCGCCTTCCTCGACGAACGGCTGCCCTTCACCGCCATCGCCGAGGTGGTCGAGGAGACCCTGCAGCGGCTGCCGGCTGCAGAGGCCGACTCTCTGGAACATCTCCTGCAGATCGACAGCGAGGCGCGGGGTGTGGCGGAACAAGCGGCACTGGCCAGGGTCTGATCCAAAAGCATGGATTCGATACTCTTCACCATCCTCTCTTTTCTGGTCGCACTGGCGATACTCATTGCCGTGCACGAGTTCGGCCATTTCTGGGTCGCGCGCAAGCTCGGGGTCAAGGTGCTGCGCTTCTCCATCGGTTTCGGACGCCCCCTGTGGAAACGCCGTGGCCGGGATGATACCGAATATGTGATCGCCGCCATCCCGCTGGGTGGCTACGTGAAGATGCTCGACGAGCGGGAGGCGCCGGTGGCGGCAGCCGAACGGACCCGGGCCTTCAATCGCCAGTCCCTGCCGGTGCGCAGCGCCATCGTGGTGGCCGGGCCGCTGTTCAACTTCCTGTTCGCTATCTTCGCCTTCTGGCTCGTCTTCGTCATCGGCGATACCGGACTCAAGCCGCTGGTAGGAGAGGTGGCCGCCGATTCCCGTGCCGAGCAGGCCGGCTTCCAGGTGGGCGACGAGATCCTCGCCGTGGGCGAACAGGCGACCCCTTCCTGGGAGAGCGTGGTCTATTCACTGCTCTCCGAGTCGCTGGATCAGTCGAATCTGCCGATTCGGGTGCGCAACGCGTCCGGCGCGGAACGCCAGCGCTGGCTCGATACACACGATCTGCAGTCGCTGGCGGAAGAGGGCAAGATCCTGCAGAACCTCGGCCTCACCCCCAGTCGACCGGTCCTGCCGCCGGTGATCGGAGAGGTGTTGGCGGGCGAACCGGCGCAACAGGCGGGGCTGCGAAGCGGCGACCGGATTCTCAGTGTGGACGGTGTGGCGGTGAAGGACTGGGCCCAGTGGGTGGCCTATGTACGCGAGCGCCCGCAACAGACCCTTGAGCTCGAGATCGAACGGGCGGGTGACATGCAAGTCGTCGAGCTGACGCCCAAATCCATGGGGCAGGGTGAACAGCTCTACGGCCGCATCGGTGCCGGGGTCCAGGTGCCGGAAGGGCTGATGGAGGAGTATCGCTCCCTGGTCCGTTACGGGCCTGTCGACGCCGTGGGCCAGGCGCTCTCCAAGACCTGGGATCTGTCCGGCCTGATGTTGCGTATGCTCGGCAAGATGGTGATCGGCGAGGTCTCGGTGAAGAATCTCAGCGGACCCATCTCGATCGCCGATTCAGCCGGTAAGTCAGCCAGTTACGGCCTGGTCTACTTCATCAAGTTCCTGGCCGTGGTCAGCATCAGCCTCGGTGTGCTCAATCTGTTGCCGATCCCGGTGCTCGACGGCGGACACCTCTTCTTCTTCCTGGTCGAGGCGGTCAAAGGGAGCCCCCTGTCGGATCGCTTCGTGGAGCAGGGGCAGAAAATAGGCATGTTGATCCTGTTGATCATCATGTCCATCGCCTTCTACGTCGATCTCAATCGTTTCCTGGGCTAGCGGCCGGCGGAACGGAATGACGCTGGCGGAGTGTCTCCGAGTACCCTGAGCGTACAAGATCACTTATACTGTCGCGCTGTGTTGTTACCCGGTATGGCTGGGCATGGCGGGTTTGGGACAACGATATCTAACCAGTACCGGAAAGTAGCCACTGCATGTCACTACCAATTCGCCTTCCTGCTGTCGCCCTGCTGCTGTTTCTCGGGTTGATCGCGTCGCAGGCGCGGGCATTCGTGGTGGAGGATATCCGGGTCGAGGGATTGCAGCGCATCTCCGCCGGCACCGTCTTCAACTACCTGCCGGTGAAGAGTGGCGACGAGGTCAATACCAGCAACAGCTCCCAGATCATCCGCACCCTGTTCAAGACCGGTTTCTTTCAGGATGTGCGCCTGGAGCAGGATGGTAATGTCCTCATCGTTTTCGTCCGCGAACGGCCCGCCATCGCCGAGATCAACATCAGCGGCAACAAGGACCTGGATACCGATCAGCTGCTTGCCGGCCTCAAGGACATCGGTCTGGCCGAAGGGCAGGTCTTCAAGCGCGCCCTGCTGGAGACCGTGGAACAGGAACTCAATCGTCAATATTTCTCGCGCGGCAAGTACGGGGTCAAGATCAAGTCCACGGTGACACCGTTGGAACGCAACCGCGTCGGCATCGACATCGAGATCTCCGAGGGTCTCACGGCCCGCATCAAGCGCATCAACATCATCGGTAACAACGCCTTCGACGACGATGAGCTGCTGGATGAGTTCCAGCTCGGTATTCCCGCCTGGTATGCCTTCTTCTCCAGCAAGGACAAGTACTCCAAACAGGCCCTCTCGGGCGACCTGGAGACGCTGCGTTCCTATTACCTGGATCGGGGCTACATCGATTTCAAGATCGAATCGACCCAGGTCTCCATCACTCCCGACAAGAAGGATATCTACATCACCGTCGTGGTGAACGAGGGTGAGATCTTCACCCTCAGCGACATCAAGCTGGCGGGTGAGCTCGAGCTGTCCCAGGAGGAGCTGTTTCCGCTCATCCACCTGAGACGCGGCGAGGTCTTTTCGCGCAAGAAGCTGACCGCCAGCGCCGACCGCCTCAGCAGCAAATACTCCGATGCGGGATACGCCTTCGCCAACGTCAACAGCATTCCCGACATCGATCGGGAGAATCGAACCGTCGAAATCACCTTCTTCGTCGATCCCGGCAAGCGGGTCTATGTCCGCTACGTCAACTTCAGCGGCAATGCCGCCACCCGCGACGAGGTCATGCGGCGTGAGATGCGGCAGATGGAGTCGGCCTGGTTTTCCGGCGAGAAGACACGACTCTCACGCGAACGTCTGCAACGTCTGGGCTATTTCAGCGAGGTCAACGTGGAGACCCCGGCGGTACCCGGCAGTACCGATCTGGTCGATGTCAATGTCAGCGTCACGGAGGCTGCCTCGGGCAGCCTCAGCGCCGGTGTCGGTTACTCTCAGACTCAGGGTCTGATTCTCAACGGCAGCATCACCCAGGACAACTTCCTCGGCAGCGGCAAGCGGGTGAGCGCCGGTTTCGACACCAGTAGCGCCACCAAGCGACTGAGTCTCTCCTACACCAACCCCTACTACACCATCAATGGCGTCAGCCGGGGTATCGAGATGAGCTACCGCAAGACCGATTTCGCGGAGCTCAACATCTCCAGCTACTCCACCGACGTGGGTCGTCTCGGCATGAGCTACGGTATCCCGATCACGGAGTACGACCGCCTGCGTCTGAGTGCCGCCTTCGAGGACACCACCTTCTACCTGGGTTCCGCGCCTTCCCAGGAGGTCATCGATTTCATGGATGAGAACGGCGACCACTTCCTCGACCTGGAGCTGGTCGGCAGCTGGATTAGGGATACGCGCAACACCGCCATCTTTCCCTCGGCTGGCGGCCGCCAGGTGTTCTCCGTGGAGAGCAACACGCCGGGGAGTGATCTTCAGTACTACCGGGTGAGCTATCGCAATACCCGCTTCTACCCGCTTACCACCAACCTGACCCTGATGCTCAACGGAGAGATCGGATATGGTGATGGTTATGGCGACGACGAACAGCTGCCGTTTTTCCGTAATTTCTACGCCGGCGGTATCGGCACGGTGCGCGGATTCAAGGAGAATACCCTCGGTCCCCGGGACTCCCAGGGCGACGCCTTGGGAGCAAATGCCAAAATCGCCGGTCAAATGGAGCTGTTGTTCCCGGTCTTCGGCGAGGATTTCAAGGATACTGTCCGTGCCGGCTGGTTCGTCGACGCCGGTAATGTTTTCGATGTGGAGGCGGGGCAAAACATTGAATGGGATCAGATTAGAGTCTCCACGGGTCTGATGTTATCTTGGTACTCTCCGGTTGGCGCGCTCTCCTTCAGCCTGGGCTATCCCGTGGTCGAGGAGGAGGGCGACGACACTGAGAAGTTTCAGTTCAGAATTGGTGGCGGTTTTTAACGCAAGGTTTCTGGACTTCCCCGGACGGGGGGCACAACCCGCGACCTCGGGCTGACCCGGTAGCCGCAGAACCCGCAGGCCAGCTGCGGAGGTGGAGTCAGGCGCGAGATGATCAGCGAAAGCGTCAAACCCTACTAAGCCATATTAAGGAGTTGATTGAGTGAAATACCTGAAACGCACTATCTACCTGTTGCCGGTACTGCTGCTGCTGAGCGGCTCGCTGTATGCAGAGGACTATCGCATAGCCTTCGTCAATGCCACCAAGGTGTTCGAGGAATCGCCGCAGTACCAGGCGGCCAGAGATCGGCTGCAGACCGAGTTTTCCCGCCGCGAAAAGGAGCTGCTGTCCGAGCAGAAACAGCTCAAGCAACTGGAGGAGAAGCTGCAGCGTGACGGCAGTGTGATGAGCGAATCCGAGGTCAAGCGCCTGGAGCGTGACATCCTCAGCCGCAGCCGCAGTCTGAAGAATTCCCAGACCGAGTTCCGTGAGGACCTCAACCTGCGTCAGAACGAGGAGTTCAAGAAGCTGCGTCAACAAGTCCGCGAGGTGATTCAGGAGGTCGGCAAGGCCGAGAAGATCGACCTCATCGTATCCGACGGTGTGGTCTACTTCAGCAAGAAGATCGACATCTCCGACCTGGTGCTGGAAAAACTGAGAAATCTGAAGAGCCAGTAATAACCGGGGGCGGAACCATTGGCCAGGCGACTGCAGGAGCTGGCTCAAGCCATCGGTGCTGAGCTGCGCGGCGACCCGGAGACGACGATCTCGGGTGTCGGTACCCTGCAGCACGCCATCCCCGGGCAGTTGAGTTTCCTCAGCAACCCGGCCTACCGGCGCTACCTGGCATCGACCCAGGCTGCGGCCGTGATACTCTCGCCCGAGGACGCCGAACACTGTCCGGTCGCGGCCCTGATCACCGAAAACCCCTACTTGGGCTATGCCCGCGCCGCCTCGCTGCTCTATCCACAACCCGCGTTTGCTCCGGGAATCCACCCCAGCTCGGTGGTGGCCGCCTCCGCGCATATCGATCCCAGTGCCCATATCGGCGCCTGTGCGGTGGTGGGCGAGGAGGTGGCTATTGGCGCCGAGGTCACTATCGGCCCCGGTTGTGTCATCGAAGCGGGCTGCCGGATCGGACCGGGCTCGCGTCTGGTGGCGCGGGTCACCCTGTGCCGGGACACCCAGATCGGCGAGCGTTGCCTGATCCACCCGGGCGCAGTGCTGGGTGCCGACGGCTTTGGCCTGGCCAACGACAACGGTCGCTGGGAGAAGGTCCCCCAGCTGGGGCGCGTACGTATCGGCAACGATGTGGAGATTGGTGCCAACACCACCATCGATCGCGGCGCTCTGGAGGACACGGTGCTGCACGACGGGGTCAAGCTCGACAACCAGATTCAGATCGCGCACAACGTGGAGATCGGCGAGCACACGGCCATGGCGGGTTGTTCGGCAGTGGCCGGCTCGACAAAGATTGGCCGCCATTGTACTGTCGGCGGACTCACCGGAGTGGTCGGGCATCTTAGGATCGGGGATAATGCCCACTTTTCCGCCGCCACCCTGGTGACCCGCTCCTTCGAATCACCCGGTTACTACAGCGGCGGTCTGCCGGCCATGGAGAATGGCGAATGGCGCAAGACGGTTGCCCGGGTAAGACGTCTCGAAGAGATGAACAACGAACTCAAGGCGCTGAAAAAGAAAGTCCGAAAGCTCGAAGGCGGATCGGACAGCTGACAACAGACAGACTCGGGAGAGCGATTTGATCGCGATGGATATCAACAAGGTGCTGCGATTGCTGCCGCACCGCTACCCCTTCCTGCTCATCGACCGTGTACTCGAGTTCGAGAAGGATACGCGTCTGTTGGCGCTCAAGAACGTCACCTACAACGAGCCCTTCTTCAATGGCCACTTCCCGATTCAACCGGTGATGCCGGGCGTGTTGATCGTCGAGGCGATGGCCCAGGCCACCGGGCTGCTGGCGATGGAGTCGAATCCCGATACGGTCAACCCGACAACCATCTACCTCTTCGTCGGCATCGACAAGGCCCGTTTCAAGCAGCAGGTGGAGCCCGGCGATCAGTTGATGCTCGAAGTCCTGCAGACCAAGATGAAACGCGGTATCGGCTTCTTCGACTGTACCGCCACAGTCGACGGCAAGATCGCGGCGACCGCCGAAATCATGTGTACCGCACGGGAGATAGGAAGCTGATCGATTCGCGCGCAGTCATCGACCCCGCTGCCGAGCTGGACGAGGGGGTCTCGGTCGGTCCCTTCAGCGTCATCGGTGCCGGTGTGCGCATCGGCCAGGGCACCCGGGTCGGCCCCCATGTCGTGATCAAGGGGTCAACCACCATTGGCCGGGACAACCGCATCTATCAGTTCGCCTCCGTCGGCGAGGACCCCCAGGACAAGAAGTACGCCGGCGAACCCACCCGCCTGGAGATCGGCGACCGCAACGTGATCCGCGAATGCGCCACGCTGCATCGCGGTACGGTTCAGGACCAGGGCGTCACCCGCATCGGCAACGACAATCTCTTCATGGCCTACATCCACGTGGCCCACGACTGCGTCATCGGCGACCATGTCATCATGGCCAACGGCGCGTCCCTGGGCGGTCACGTACATATCGGCGACTGGGCCATTCTCGGCGGCTTCACCATGGTGCACCAGTTTGGCCGCGTCGGTGCCCACGGTTTTTGCGGTATGGGCTCGGCGGTCAACATGGACATGCCTCCCTTCGTCACCGTCTCCGGTCAACCGGCCAAGCCCCACGGTATCAACAGCGAAGGGCTGCGCCGTCGCGGTTTCAGTGCGCAGGAGATCAGCCAGATCAAACGGGCCTACAAGCTGATCTACAAATCAAAACTGCGATTGGAGGAGGCCCGGGAGGCGATTGGCGAAATGCTGGAGGAGACCCCCGCATTGCAAGTCCTGTACGATTTCCTGAAAGAAAGCGGCCGGGGCATTCTCCGCTAGCCGGGTATTCGGTGGGGCAGGGCCCCACCCTACAATGCACCGGTAGGGTGGGGCCCCGCCCCACCAACAGACCCAAATACCGCGTAGGATGCGGCTCGCCGCATCGACTACCACCGGAATTCACTGACACCATCGACACGATGCCGACCCACTCACCCGACAATCCCCTGCGCATCGGTATCCTGGCCAATGAGGTTTCCGGCGATCAGCTGGCCGCCGCCCTGATACAGGCCCTCAAGGCCAGACACCCAAACATCCAATTCGAGGGCATGACCGGTCCCCTGATGGAGGCCGCGGGCTGCCGCTCACTGGCCCACATGGATCCGGTCATGGGACTGACCGAGATTCTCAAGCATCTGCCGGGCCTGTTGAAATTGCGTCGGCGTCTGATCGATCACTTCAAGCTGGCACAACCCGATCTGGTGATCGGCGTCGACGCCCCGGACTTCAATCTGTCGCTGGAGCGCCGCCTCAAGGAGGCCGGTGTGCGTACCGCCCATTTCGTCTGCCCCAGCGTCTGGGCCTGGCGCCAGGGCAGGGCGCGCAAGTTCAGCCGCACGGTGGATCTGATGCTCTGCCTGTTCGACTTCGAGGTCGATTTCCTGCGCGGCTACGGCGTCAATGCCGCCTATGTGGGGCATCCGCTGGCGGACCAGATTCCGCTGCAGGCGCCTGATGCCAGCGCCCTGCGCGACATCATCGGACTCGATCCCGGACGGCCGGTGATCGCCCTGCTGCCGGGGAGCCGCATGAGCGAAGTGGGGCGTCTGACGGATGACTTCCTGAACACCGCCCTCTGGTGCCTGGAACGCAATCCGGCTCTGCAGTTCGTCGCTCCCATGGTGAACGGGCGGGTGCGGCAGGCCTTCGAGGCCCGCATCGCAGTCATCGCACCGGGCTTGCCGATCACCTTGCTGGACGGTCGCCCCCGGGATGCCATCGGTGCCGCGGATGCGGTGCTTACCGCATCCGGCACCGCGACCCTGGAGACCCTGCTGCTGAAGCGCTGCATGGTAGTGGCCTACCGGTTATCACCGCTCAGTCACTGGCTGATCCGTACCTTCGATCTGCTCAAGGTGCCCCATGTCGCCATCGCCAACCTGTTGAGCGACAAACCCCTGGCGCCGGAGTTCCTGCAGCACGACTGCCGGCCGGAAATGCTCGGTGCCGCCCTGCTGGATCTGCTGGACGACGCAGAAAAGCGGCAGCGGATTGCCGACCACTATCTGCAGATCCATCGTCGACTGCGTCGCGATGCGGCTGACAGCGCGGCGCAGGCCATATTGCATCTGATCGGGAGCCCCGCATGACGATCGATATGTTCGAAGCCCTACCTGCCGAGTTGGTGGCCGGGGTCGATGAAGTCGGTCGCGGTCCCCTGGCCGGTCCGGTGGTTGCGGCCGCGGTGATCCTCGATCCCGCAAGACCCATCGAGGGTTTGGCCGACTCCAAGAAGCTGAGCGAGAAACGCCGGGAGTTGCTCGATCCGCTCATTCGGGAACAGGCCCTGTGTTGGGCCCTGGGCCGGGCCGAACCTGAAGAGATCGACCGCATCAACATCCTGCAGGCCAGTCTGCTCGCCATGCAGCGTGCGGTGGCCGCTCTCTCCACACCGCCCGGGCTGGCCCTGGTCGACGGCAACAAGGCGCCCCGACTTCCCTGCCAGGTTCGCACCATCGTCGGTGGTGATGCCAGCGAACCGTCAATCAGCGCTGCCTCCATCATTGCCAAGGTGGCACGGGACCGGGAGATGGTCGAACTCGACGCCCGCTATCCCGGTTACGGCCTGGCCAGGCACAAGGGCTACCCCACCAAGCAGCACTTGGAGGCCCTCCGGGAGCTGGGCGTGTCCGAGATCCATCGTCGCTCTTTCGGTCCCGTACAGCGGCTGTTGCAGATTTGAGGCCGGCACATGCCCGTACCCTTCTGCCGGGCATGAATCTCAGGACTCTAAACCCTGAGAATTTGCTTCTCATGGCGGAATAGAGCGGTATCGCCAGCCTGATTGAACCCCTGAAATCCCCTATAAACAGTATGATATTAACAGCGGGATATATTGTCCGTGGCTATCAATGTCAACAAAATCATATGTCAGTTATGTTGATAAACCATTAAAGAAAGTCAGGTATCAGTCGATAAGCTTGGCAGGGTAGTGGAAGCCTAAACGGAGAAAGTTCACCTTAGATAGAACCAATTTTGCTGGGAAGCAGTGTGGGATGTACAAACACATATGATCTACCCACCGAGGTAGACGTTTCCTGGCGGCTATGCAGAGACGACCGACTCCACTGATGGCGCATGTTCGCGCAGACCTGCTTCAGATGGTCTACGGGAATACGCCTCTCTCGCTCATCACCTCTTTAATCAACAGCCTCATACTGGTCTATCTACTCTGGCCGGTCGTCGAGAATGAGCTTCTGGGCTTGTGGCTACTCGGTACCGCCCTCATCAGCCTGTTTCGCATTTTCCTGGCAGTCCGCTTTCGACGCGTAAATCCCACTGAGCACAGTATCGGCACCTGGTCCGCTTGGGCAATGACTGGCGCGTTGCTGGCCGGACTGGGCTGGGGAGCGGCGAGTTACTTCCTTTTCGCTGTCCACAGCTTGCCACACCAGGTTTTCCTCGCTTTTGTCATTGCCGGCACCACGGCGGGCGCTGTTACCACCTTGTCGGCCAAGCGACCAGCAATCGTCGGCTATATCCTGTTAGCGACTTTACCGCTGGCATATCGCTTTTTCATGGCCTCTCACGCGTTTCACAATGCGATGGGGGCGATGACCCTCTTATTTACCGGTGTGACGTTGTTCAGTGCACAAAAATACTCTCAAAACCTGACTCAAATGCTCATCGAGCGCTATCACAGAAGGAAAACCCAGCGCAGGGAGCGTGCGCGCAATCAGGTTCTGGAGATGCTAACGACAGAAGCACCGCTGGATAAAATCCTGGAGACGATCATCAGGGATGTGGAGTGTGAAAATCCACAGATGCACTGCTCCATACTGCTGGTGGACGAAGACACTAAGCGTCTTTTGTTCGGAGCGGCGCCGAGCCTGCCTGATTCCTTCAAAATTTTTTCTCAGGGTGTGGAAATCGGCTTGGGAGCGGGCTCTTGCGGCACGGCGGCGTTTACAGGCGAGCGGGTCATCATCGGAGATCTGCATTCGCATCCATACTCGGATCGTTGTCGCGAAGTTCTGGAAAATATCGGTATGAGATCCTGTTGGTCGGAACCCGTTTTCTCGTCCAACGGCAGACTCCTGGGTACCTTTTCTGTCTATCATGAGCAGCCTCATGTGCCTGATGAGTGGGAAATCCAGAGTATCAACTATGTGGTGAAACTCGTCGGGATCTCGATCGAGAGGAATCAGACTGGCGAGGCTCTGCGCCTGGCCGCCTCCATCTATCAGAACACCAGCGAGGCTATGATGATCACGGATGCGGATAACAGCATCCTTGCGATCAATCCGGCATTTACGCAGGTGACCGGTTACGAAGAGCGAGAGGTTCTCGGCAAGGATCCGGGCATGCTGGCATCCGGCGCACACGATGAGGAATTCTTTCTCAGCCTGTGGAGTGCCCTGAAGACGACGGGAGAGTGGCAGGGTGAGATCTGGAACAGGCGCAAGAACGGGGAAGAGTTCGTTGAATGGTTGACCATCAATACCATCTACGACATTCATGGAAAGGTGTATCGGCGGGTATCCCTCTTCTCCGATATTACCGAACGCAAAAAGACGGATGCATTGATCTGGCGTCAAGCCAACTACGATACCCTGACCCAGTTGCCGAATCGGCGCCTTTTCACCGATCGGCTCGAACAAGGTATCAAGACGGCACATCGCGAAGCGCAGCGCTTGGCGCTGCTGTTTATCGATCTGGATCGTTTCAAGGAGGTGAATGACACACTGGGACATCAGATGGGTGATGAACTCCTGGTCGAAGCGGCTCAGCGCATCAGTTCATGCGTGCGTGAATCGGATACGGTGGCGCGTCTGGGTGGCGACGAATTCACGGTGATCCTGAACGAGTTACACGATGTCTCACCCGTGGGAGCGATAGGGCAGAAGATCATCGACTGTCTGTCACAACCCTTCAGGCTACGTGAGGAGCAAGTCTTCGTTTCCGCCAGCGTCGGTGTCACCGTCTATCCCGAGGATGCACTGTCGGCCGATGAGTTGTTGAAGAATGCGGATCAGGCGATGTTTGCCGCCAAGCAGAACGGCAGGAACCGGGTCAACTATTTCACCAAGTCGATGCAGGAGGCGGCACAGCACCGCATGCGTCTGATCCGGGATATCCACCAGGCGTTGGCCGAGGATCAGTTCACCGTTTACTACCAACCCATCGTCGCGCTCGCCAGCGGTCGCATCCACAAGGCCGAGGCGCTGTTACGCTGGAAACACCCCGAACAGGGATATATCAGTCCTGCCGACTTCATCCCGGTAGCTGAAGAGACCGGGGCCATCCATGAGATAGGCAACCGGGTATTCAGGGAGGCAGTGCAACAGATCCAGGTGTGGCGTGCGGACTACGATCCTGACTTTCAGGTCAGTATCAACAAGTCACCCATGCAGTTTCTGGTGGAGGAGACCGCCAAGGACGAGTGGCTCGAATATTTGCAGCAACACCATGTCTCGCCGAAAGGCGTGGTGATCGAAATTACCGAGGGTGTACTGCTCAAGGCGACCAGCAACAGTCATGAGCGGCTGCACTACCTGCGGGAAGCGGGCATGCAGGTGGCGATCGATGATTTCGGTACCGGTTACTCATCTCTCGCCTATCTGAAGCGATTCGAAATCGACTATCTTAAGTTGGATAAGTCTTTCGTCAGCAATCTGGAGAGCGATCCCAGCGATCGTGCTTTGTCCGAAGCCATCGTCGTGATGGCGCACAAACTGGGTATCCGAGTGGTCGCCGAGGGGGTCGAGAGTGAAGCTCAGCGCGCCATTCTGAAGAAGATCGGATGCGACTATGCCCAGGGCTATCTGTTCGCCAAGCCGATGCCCGCAGAGGAGTTCGAGATGTTGCTGCAGCGCGATTCCAGTGAGTTCAATTATGCGTGACAGATCTTCAATCGCAGTCTGTGACCATACGGTAGCCGACTCTTGCCCCTCATTTGTTGGCGAAAGGACCTCCTGTCGTGAGAGTGTTCGGTGCTTTTTTCCGCTAATCTTTCCTGAAGAAAATCCACGACAACATCCAACGCAGTGCCTTATCCACTGGAGGGAGATGCCTGCCATTTTATACCCCTACGAGTCCAGAGGCAGATATTGTGAAAAAGAACCTTCCAGTTACTGATAACGAGGTCATGTTTGGAGAGGATGATCGCATCATCTCGACCACCAACCTCAAAGGAATAATCACCTCGGTCAACGACGCCTTCGTGCGAATCAGCGGTTTCAACCGCGATGAGTTGGTCGGTTTCAATCACAACGTGGTGCGCCATCCTGACATGCCGCCACTGGCATTCGAGAATCTTTGGGGTACCGTCAAGTCTGGCCGACCCTGGATCGGTCTGGTGAAAAACCGATGCAAGAACGGTGACTACTACTGGGTCCACGCCTATGTCTCGCCCATTTATGAAGGGGATACGATTGCCGGCTATCAGTCGGTCAGGTATCGGCCCAGCCGTGAGCAGGTAGCACGTGCGGAATCGCTCTATACCAAGATCAACAAAAAAGGCGGCAAACTGGGACTTATCGGTAATCTGCAGTTTCGCCTGAACCATACGCATCGTACCTTTATCGCGCTCATGCTGCTGTTACTGGTCTCCGCTGTTGTCGGACTCATTACCGGTCGTCTGACACCACTCGATACAGTGATCGTGGGATTGGCCGACATACCACTGGCCGGCCTCTTCGCCTTTGTCTTGAACAGGCCCTTCGCCAGGTTGCGCGCTGTCGGCAAGTCCATCGCCGACAATGATCTGTTGGCTTTTGTCTATTCAGGTAACGGCCAGGAGGCGGCAACGGTGGAGCACAGCATGCTGATGCTGCAGTCCAAGCTCAATACCGCTGTCGGAAGGCTTCATCAGTTCTCCGGTTTCCTCTGCAGTGCGGCTGACAGCGCCACTTCGACCGCCAAACGCAGTGACGAGAATGTGCAGAAGATCGAGTCGGAGATCGAGCAGGTCGCCACGGCGGTCAACGAAATGAGCGCCACCGTCGAGGAGATCGCACGCAACGCCAACAGTACCGCCGACAAGACCCACTCCACCCGGTCCCAAGTGGATGACGGCAACAACACTTTGAAAGATGTCATGAGCGAGATCACCGATCTCAGCCGCCATGTGGAGAATACCGGCGAAGTGATCAACAAGCTGAGCCAGGATTTTCACAGCGTGGACTCGGTGCTGCGTTTCATCGAGGAGATCTCCGAGCAGACCAACCTGCTGGCGCTGAACGCGGCGATCGAGGCGGCACGCGCCGGAGAACATGGCCGGGGCTTTGCGGTGGTTGCCGACCAGGTGCGCACCCTGGCCAATCAGACCAAGGAGTCCACCAACAACATCAAGACCCTGCTCGCCGCGCTCGACGGCGACGTGAACCTGGTGAAGCGGGATATGGATGGAAGCCTGGGGCAGATGCAGCAGGTCCACGAAAAGATCGATCATCTGCGCATGGATCTCGACCGCATACAGGACTCGATCCTCACCGTGACCGAGATGAACACGAGTATCGCCAGTGCGGTACAGGAACAACACAGCGTGATGGAGGAGATCAATCGCAACATTCACAATATCAGCGATGTCTCCAACCTGACTGCCCAGGATGCGCGGGAATCCACCAAGGCCGCTACGGAACTGGGCGAGAATGCACAGGCGCTGATGGTGCTGATCAAGCAGGTGACCAGCTGAGTCGTATATTGCCCGAAGTCGCCGGCCATGCCGGCATGAATCATAGGGATTTGCCACGATGGTGGGGCAGGGCCCCACCCTACACCAAGTCGGTAGGGTGCGGCTTGCCGCACCGTTGCAACCACGTCCGTGCTGGATTCCGCTGCCACGAGTCACAACACGCAACTTCTGCATGGACATGCGTGACAAGGTAGATCGACTACCTGGCCGCAAACATCCTTGTCTGGCTGATGGGACGATGTCTTTAACACGGGTCGAAATGATGCCGACCTTCCCAATCCAGGGCATCTATGTGTCCGGATTTGGATGATCCCCCCCCTCTATATAGGGGGATGTTGGTGCGAATCGGCGGTGCTATAAATGCCTGACCAGTAACAGCGTTTCACTGACAGGGTGCGTCGAAGGCCATGATCAAACCTACACAGAGTAAGTGCTGTCGTTGCTGTGCGGGTTTTTTCTCGAGACTTGACGGTGGTAACGATCACGCTCGCTTTACAACGATTGTTTATGCCATTTTCTGTCTGCTCTCGGCCTCGATGCTGCTTTTTGCACCGCTGCCTGGATTTGCCGATGATGCGGGCCGCCTGTTACGTGAACAGCGCGATCAGGATCGCCGCAACCTCGAGCAGTTGCGCGAACTGCCCGATACCCATATCGACTACCCGAAGCTGGAGGAAAAGGCTGAAAGTCCATCCGAGACCTGCTTCGATATCGCCGAATTGACGATCACCGGCGCCACACAACTGACCGACGACGAATGGCTTGCGGCGCAAGCGATGGTGGTTGGCGCCTGTGTCGGACTGAATGAGATCAACCGGCTTATCCGCTACGTTACCAATCTCTATATCGAGAAGGGTCTGATCACCACCCGTGCCTATATACCGGCACAGGATCTCAGTACAGGCCGTCTCGAAATTCTGGTGCTTGAAGGTCGAGTGGAGGGCGTGGAAGAGTCTCTCGCAAGAGGTGAAATCAATATCGCGACCGCCTTTCCAGGGGTCGTGGGCGAGCTTTTCGATCTGCGTGATTTCGAACAGGGGCTGGATCAGATCAATCGGCTCCCCTCCAATGATGCACAGCTGCAGATCGAACCGGGCAGCAAACCGGGTATGACACGCGTCATGATCAGCAACAGGGCCAACCGTCGCTGGCACGCCCTTGCCGCCCTCGACAACTACAACGGCAATGAAAAGCTCGATCTCCAGCTTGCTATGGATAACCCGATGGGACTCAACGACCTGTTGTCCGTAACGGCCAGTCACTCCTTTGCTGATACCGCCAGCGATAGTCTGTCGCTGTTCTGGTCGGTCCCCTATGGCTACTGGCTCTATACCAGCATGGCCAGCTATTTCGACTATCGCGGAACCATCGAGGGCTTGACCCAAAACCTGACCACCGGGGGTGACAGCGTCACGCTGCGCACCGAGGCGCAGCGGGTCCTGTTCCGTACCCGCAAGGGCCGTCTCGACCTGGTGGCGGGATTGCAGTACCGCGACACCGAAAACACCATCGAAGCGGTGCTGCTCGAGGTCAGCAGTCCCACGCTCTCCACCTGGGATCTGGCGATGAACTGGACCCTGCCGATCGGTAGCGGCGTCTTCCAGTGGCATCTCGGCCTGGTCAACGGCATAGGCGCGTTCGGCGCCACCAAAGGCGGTGAGACTGAGGAGTCGGCCCACGGTCGTTTCCGCAGCTACGAGTCCCGTCTCACCTACAGCCAGCCTTTGCGGGCGGGCACCACCCGGGCGGTTTTCGTTTCCGACCTGACGGCACAGACCAGCGATGTCTCGCTCTACAGTTCGCAACAACTCTCACTGACCGGGTTCTGGGCGGTACGCGCGGTGCAGGGCAGTTCGGTCGCCGCGGATCGCGGCCTCTACTGGCGCAATGAACTGTCGGTCGCCCTGCCCATCGAGCGCAGTGATGCCCAGGCGCGCTTTTTCTTCGCCATCGATTACGGCCGAACCAACGAACGCTTCGGCGAATCCGACCGCAGCCTGACCGGCGTCGCCATGGGTATCAATGGCGCCTGGCGTCAGTTGGGGTACGACTTGGTGGTGGCCGATCTCTCTAAGCAGAGCGGACTCACCGATATCGATAAAGATCCCATCATCTATGCCCGATTGCATTGGTCAATCTGACTAGGGACTGTTAACAGGCCCAAGGGAACTAGCCCATGAAACAGACCGTATCGACTCCCACCCATCAAACCTGTTCCTATCAGCCACAGCGCCTGGCCATCTGCACACTGCTCTCCTGGTCTCTTGTGCTGCAGCCTGTTGCCGGCATCGCCGCTGGTGTTGTGGTCGACTCTGCCGCCCCCGCCGCTCAGCAGGCCCAGGTAACCACCGCCAACAACGGCGTGCCCTTGGTGCAGATTGCCGCACCCAATGCCAATGGTCTCTCCCATAATCAGTACACCGATTTCAACGTCTCTTCTCAGGGGATGATTCTGAACAATGCCCAGAGCGCCACCACTACCCAACTGGGTGGGGCAGTGCTGGCCAATCCCAACCTGCAACAGGCGGGTGCCACCGCGAGTGTCATCCTCAACGAAGTGACCAGCACAAACCGTTCGCGGCTAGAGGGATTTCAGGAGGTGGCCGGCGATCGGGCCGATCTGATACTGGCCAATCCCAACGGCATCACCTGTCAGGGCTGTGGCTTCATCAATACACCCCGCGCGACCCTCTCCACCGGCAAGCCGTTGGTCGACAACGGGGCCCTGCAGGGCTTCGAGGTGAGGAATGGCGATATCCTGATCGAGGGGGCGGGGGCCAATGCCGAGGCTGCGGACGCCTTCGATCTGGTCACTCGCCGGTTGCAGCTGGATGGCGCGGTGAATGGGCGCGATGTCTATATCATCACCGGCGCCAACCGGGTCGACTATGCCACCCGCAGCGCCACGGCCATCGGCGGCGTAGGGGATGCACCCAGCTATCTGGTCGACAGCAGCGCCCTCGGCGGTGTCTATGCAGACCGCATCTTCCTGCTCGGCAACGAGCAGGGGGTCGGGGTGCGCCTGCGTGGCGACATGGCTGCCAGCGTGGGTGAGATCAGCCTGCGCAACGACGGCCGTATCGAATTGATCGGCAATGGTCTGACGGCCTCCGGCGATCTGGCTGTCGATAGCGGCGGGTCGGAACTCGCCGCCACGGATGCGACCCTGTACGGGGAGCGGAATCTAACGCTGAGCAGTGGCGGCCTGACGCTGACCCGTTCCACGGCGGTGGCGGATGCGCATGCCGAGGCGGCGACCGCCGGTAACCTGACGCTCACCGATTCGACCCTGGGCGGTCATGCCTCGCTCAACGTCGATGTGAACGCTCATATGCAACTGGAAGGGAGCCTGGTGGCGTCGGACCAGGTCCTTGCCATCGAGGCGACGACCCTGAACGTCGACGCAGCGAGCAGCGACGGCAAGGGTGTGGTGTCGGGGGGTGATCTGGCCATCACCACAACTGCACAGGGTTCGACCATCGTCAACGAAGGCGACATCCTGGGGCGCGATGTCGTGCTGCGCGCACCCCGGTTTATCCTCAACCTGGAGACCGGGTTGGTGAGTGGTGACAACAGCGTGGATTTCGACAACCTGATCAACCGTGGCCAGGTGATCGGCGGGCGTATCCAACGCACCGGCGGGGTTCTGACCACCGCCAATCTGGGCGAGATGCTGGCCGGTGCCGGCGGCATCAGCATCCCGGGCAGCCTGACCAACCATCCAGGCGCCCTGTTGCACGCCATCGGTGACATCGAGCTGGGCGCGGCGGGCGCCACGATACGCAACGAGCGGGCACGCATCGAGAGCTATAGTGGCTCCATCACGCTGACTGCGGACGCCTTCGAGAATATCGGCGCCGCCCCCTCGCTGGTCTGGGATTACGCCAACCAGCAGACGGTGAGCAGCGGCTGGTTCACCTACAGCGGCGGCACCATTCCCATCTATTCGGACTGCGGCAGCTATGCCGATCATTTCGATGCGGATCGGGTCGGTCACCGTTGCGCCCGCACTATTCTGCGCACCTATGAGGAGGTGGGGGCGGGACAGTTGCCGGATCCCGCCCGACTGCTGGCGGCGGGCGACATTCGCTTCAGCGGCGGCGAACTGCTGAATGAGCAGGGCATCATCGCCGCCGGCGGCGATATCGCCATCGATGCCACCCTGTTCACCAACCGTACGGCACGACGCCTGACCCGGGACACCACATTCAATCCCGACCAGAACTACCATGGCGGCTACAGCGGCTATCACTATCAGGCCGGCGACACGGTCACCTGGGTGGATGAGCCCTGTGCCAGCAACGGCGATGCCTGTTATGCGGTCGGCCTGCTGGGTTTAGGGGCGGTGATCAAAGAGTTCGGCATCATCGACGCTACCCGCGAATGGGACAGCGGCCACGGACCGGTGGACCCCAGCTGGGGCGGCGTGGTGCAGGCGGGCGGCAGCCTCACCATCAACGCCGCTCAGGTGCAGAACGGTCATGCGCCCGCCGGCGGAGCGCCCTACAGCGGCAGCGCACCGGCCAGCCCGACCCTGCCGGGGGTCTCCTCGGGCTTGCCTGACGGCGGTAGTCTCTTCATCCCTTCACAAGACCCCGGTGCGGTGGTGCTGATCGAGACCGATCCCCGCTTCAATCTCGATCAGTTGCTGCAGGGATTCGGCGGCAGCCAGCTGCTGTTGGACCAGCTCTATGGACAGGACATCAATGGACAGATGAACGAGCTGATACGTCTCGGCGACGCCTACTTCGAGACCCTGCTGGTGCGCGACGAAGTGATGCTGCTCACCGGCATGCGCTTCATCTACGACGACCTGGCCACTGACGTGGAGCAGTGTCAACAGTTGATGGAGAACGCCCTGACGGAGTCCCAAGCGTTGGGTCTGCGTCTCGGGGTGGCGCTGGATGAAGAGCAGATCAGCAAACTGGGCAAGGATATCGTCTGGATGGTGGAGACGGAGTACCAGGGCCGCAAGGTGCTCAGGCCCAAGGTCTATCTGACCGAAACCACCCTGGCGCGGCTCGGCCGGGGCGAGACCCTGAGCGCGCGCAATATCGAGATCGACGCCGCCAGCGCCTTTACCAATGCCGGCACCCTGCGGGCCAGCGGCGCCAACCGGGTGACCGCCGAGGCCTTCACCAACCGGGGCATCGCCGAGGGCGGCGGGTCGGTTTCCATCACCGCCACCAGCGGCGACCTGCGCAACAGTGGTCTGATTCGCGGCGGCGATGTGACGCTCAGCGCCGACAGCGGGGATGTGGTGAATGAAAATCTCTCACGGCGCGAGGAACGGGTAGATGGCCACACCACCCGCCAAGGGGCTCGGGGCCGGATCGAGGCGGGCGGCGATCTGCTCATGCAGGGCGAGAACCTGATCCTGCAGGGGGGTACGCAGACTGCCGCCGCGGGCAGCGCGACCTTGAACGCCACTCAAGATGTGGATCTGCAGGCCCAGGCCTACAGCGACGAACGGCGCAGCGACAGTGTAAAACGCAGCGGCCTCTGGGGTATCAACTCCGAGCGCACGACTCGCATCGATCGCACCACCCGCATCGAAGGGGCGGGGCTCAGCGGCGCTGCCGGGGTGACGATCAACGCGGGACGGGATGTCAGGGTCACGGCTTCACAGATCGACAGTGAGCGAGGCGGCATTGCGATCGACGCCGGCCGCCGGGTGGCCATCGAGGCAGCCAAGGAGGAGGTCTACGACCGGACCACCACGACCAGCCAGCGCATACTCAGCGACAGCCGTGCCGATGCCACGGATCAGACCCGTCTCTCTGCCTCGTCGGGTGCCGATATCTACAACCTGCAGTCGACCACCACTGAGAACCGGGACGAGACCGTCATCGGCAGCCGGCTGCAGGCGGGTTCCGGCATCACCATCAACAGCGGCGGCAAGAGCACCCTGCGCAGCGCGGAGCTGACGACCCGGCAGGGGCCGATCCGCATCAGCGGCAGCGAGGTGGAGCTGCTGGCGGCGCAGGAGAACGACTTGCATCGGACCGATACGGAGAGTCTGACCGTCGGCGTGGCGGCAAGTGCCGACAGCCGTGACCAGTTCGCCGGCGTCAAGGGGGAGTATCGCAGCGATAAAACGACGACCAGGATCGTCACCCAGCGGACCAACAGCTTGCAGAGCGGTGGCGATGTGGCCATTACCGCCGATCGGGGCGATGTCCGTGAGCAGGGGAGCGAAATCACTGCCGGGGGCGATATCGATGTGGTCGCCCACACCGGCAGCGTGATCAGCGAGGCGGTCAAGGACAGCGTCACCACCACCCATGAAAGCGAGCGGGCCGGAGGCGAACTGGGCGTCGGTGCGCGCACCGGCATCGCCTCGGATATCGAGAGCACGGTGCGCAGCTATGGTGATGACCCGGCGCTGACCCAGGTCGATTCCAAAGATCTTGGCGCCGACTCATCGGCGGTCTCCAGCGGCACACTCTTCTATGGCGGTCGGGCTGGCGGCGAGTATCAATCCTCGAACAGCGAGCAGCTGGATGAGAGTGTGCGCACATCCCGTTGGCAGGCAGGGGGCGATATCGCTGTCCAGGCGGGTGACGATCTGGTACTGCAGGCGACACAACTGGAGAGCGACACAGGCGATATCGATCTGCGCGCCGGCGACCAGGTACGCATCGAGGCGGTGACCGAGCGCCATGAACGTTCCAGCGAAAGCCGTGCTGGCCAGGGCGAACTGATCGCCTCGAAGAACAGCGGCACCCTGGCGGGCCACTACGATACCCAAAGCGAGACGGAGCGGCTGGGGATCGCCCGCACCTCCACCCTCGCTGCGGGTGGCAATCTGTCGATTCAGGCCGGGGGCGACCTCACAGCGACAGGGGTGGAGGGCAAGGCCGGAGGCAGCGTCAGCCTGCAGGCCGGCGGCGATCTGTCGCTGAACGCGGCCCACGACACCTATGAGCAGAGCCGCCAGGGCATGGCGGCGGATGGACGTCTGTCGTTCAAGCGCAACATGAAGACCGGCCCGGTGGAGCGCGTCTACGACTTGAATAGCGGTGGCGTGGCGGGCCGCCAGTCCACCGGCAAGGGCGGGGCGCTGGAGGGGCAGTATCGCGGTGTCGACGAGCGCACCACGGGGGATATCGCCCGGGCGAGCGGTTTCGAGGCCGGGGGCGATCTGACCCTGCAAGCACAAGACAATGTCACGCTGGAAGGGACCCGGCTGACCGCACAGGGTGATGGCGAGATCATCGCCAGAGAGGGCGATATCGACTACCGGGCGGTGGAGGACCGCTTCACGACCACGCGGGACAATCTGCAGGTCTACGGCAAGCTGAGCGGCGCCACGAGCAAGGAGAAGCCGGTCGGTCCGGCTGCCAGCAGTGGTTTGGGCAAGGCTTGGGGTGCGTTCGGCGTGGCCCGTGGCAAAGTCTCCGAGTTCACCATGAAATACAAGCAGGACGGGGCCACGGTGGATAGTGACCGGACCGATAACGAGACGGTACAGGCGCGCGGTGGCAGCTTCAGCTTCGGTGGCGATGCGAGGTTGAGCGCCGGTGGGGATATCACCCTGCAGGGCACCCAGGGGACCGCCAGAGAGGCGATGGTGGTGGACGCCGGAGGCGATCTGAACCTGGTTGCGGCGCAGAGCCACAGCCGTATCGACAGCGATACCCTGAACAGCGGCGCCGGATTGCGCCAGACCGGTCTGCTGTCGGGCTCCAGCGATATCGAAAGTGTTGAACATCAAAACGCCAGCCTGCAGGGCGGCGAGGTGAAGACCCGCAGCGCAGGCGACACCACGCTGGCGGGCGGTTCGATTGCGGGTCGTACCGTGAACACCGAAGTGGGCGGTGATCTGACCATCGTGTCGAAAGTCGACTGGGTCGATTTCGAGGTGCGGGAGCAGGGGGCAATCGCCGGCACCGCGGTGGGCGAGGGCGGCGGCGGGCGGCTGGACGGATTCGGTCAGGTGATCCACGCCATCGAACATGCGCCTGAGCATGTCAAAACAGCGGATAAGGTCGAGAATGGCCGAGTCGAGGGGGTGTCGTCATCCAGCGGTATTCGCAGCCAACAGGGAACGACCGTGACTGTGGAGGGTGGGACCCGTCTCGAAGGCGGACAGATTCTACAGCGGAACGGAGCCGCCACGCTTAACAGCCACAGTCTGCAGCGGGAGGCGGTGCAGGTGATCGAGAGCGACGGCGCCAGCTACCAGAGTCGGACAGTCCGCAGCCAGGTGGGTCGGGGTGATGGGGCTAGCCTGGCCACAGACGTACAGCAGCCCAACGGGTTTTTCACCCAGGAGGTTGTGCCCGCTCTTGAAGCCGGAGACGGCGCCGTGCGCGAGAAGATCGAGCGACAGCGTCAATAACCAGGGCGCTGGTCCTGCCCGCAATGAGCTAGGCTGACGGTCGGTTCGAGGACTTGAGTGGTGGGTTGAATAGTTATGTGGCCTGGATGGAGCGAAGCGGAAACCGGGAAGTTCGGCGCACCCTACCCGGAATCAAGCCGTAGGGTGCGGCTTGCCGCACCGAAAACAAGCTGAAGAGAGTGCCATGCGGGTGCTTGATTACACACCATGAACAGCCATGCTGATGGTCGGTTCGGAAATTGAATAGTGATTTAAAAAGTTGAAGTTTTTTTATGGCGAGTTTTTTTACTGAGGTGTTCGTTGCGCTCACGGTTTTATCCCCCCCCCTCTCCCTGGCCCTCTCCCGCGAGGGGAGAGGGGAAGTACTTTTCGAGCGCATCGAGCGCTGCCAGTCAGTTAGTGGAATCAAGCTGTTTGTTCGCTCCAGCGCTTGACCTTTGCGTTCCCTCTCCCCTTGCGGGAGAGGGCCAGGGAGAGGGGAGATAAAACCGTGAGCGCAGTCGAATACTTCGACTCAAGACTAAGTATCAACATCTAAAAAACGGCTGTTGACTACGGATTCTTTGGCTGAGTGTCGTGGGTAATCACATTCGGGTATGAGTGGAATGCTACTTAGCCAAGAACGCTTGGGATGATTACCAACACGTTTTTGGTGGGGCTGGGCCCCACCCTACCCTGATTCGGCGTGTTGGGTGGGGCCTTGCGCCACCATTAAGTCCCATAACTCAAGCCGCATCAGGGCAAGCGAGTCATTTGCTTAGCCGCGACAGTGCGTGACTTGTCGGCCGCAGAGGATATGATGCTCTGAATGTATGAGATTACCGCTCCAGACTCAGCGGCCCGCTGGCTCCCGTCGTTTCCACTCTTGCCCCTATTGAGCATCGCCGGTCTGGCCGGTCTGGGAATGTTGTTCCTTTCTCTATGGCTCAGCTTGCAGCAGCCCTGGCTCGGAGTGGAGGCACGGGCGGATACCGGGGCGGCCGCCTGGGTTGTCACCGACCTGGGCGAGGCGGCCGCCGAGGCCGGACTACAGGCGGGCGATTCGATTGTCGCCTTCGTTGCTCCCGGTCACGCCAGCATCCCGTTTCATACGGATTTCGCGGTGGAGGATCCGGAGACCCTGCGGGATTTCCAGGCCTACAACCGCTTCTTCGAGCGGCAGGATGCCCTCGATCGGCTTTTGCACGGCGATCGGGTCGAGGTGCGGCTGGCCGACGGAAGTCGCCACTTTCTCACTCCGGCGCCCCGGCGGCCCTGGTGGACGCTGCCGCTGCCGTTTTGGATAGTGAGCGGCTTCACTCTCTTCTGCGTGCTGATGGGGGTGGGCATCTGGGGGCACCGGCGGGGACGCGCCACCACCCGCCTGCTGGTCTTGGGGTGCATCGGTATTCTGCTCGCCTCCAGCAGCATGGTCGTCTACGGCTTTCGCGAGTTTGCCCTCGACGGGGAGCTCTTCCTCTGGCTGCACCGTATCAATCATATCGGCGTCTTTCTGTGGGGTTACACCATGGTCACCCTGCTCTGGTTCTATCCGCAGCCGATCAACCGTTTTCCGGCGGCCCTGCTCATCTATCCGGCGGCGGCCTTGCTCTGTGTCAACGAATGGCTGCAACTGTTCGATTGGCCGCTGCACACCTTCTATCTGCCCGCGGCCTACGTGCCTTTTACGGTGGTATTGGTACTGGCCGCCATTCAGTGGCGACGCTCGGTGGGCTTGCCCCTGGACCGGGCCGCCATGCGCCTGTTTCTGATCAGCGTCTTGCTGACCAGCGGCGTGGCGGTCACCCTCTACGCCGCACCGCCGATGGTGGGGGCGGAGCCGCTGATTCCCCTCTGGGTGGGCCATCTCTCCGTGTTTCTGGTCTACGGCGGCTTTGCCGTGGGGGTGCTGCGCTACCGCCTGTTCGATGTGGAGTGGTGGTGGTTGCAGCTGTGGCGCTGGTTCTTCGTGGCGCTGGCCTTCCTGGGTACCGATCTGCTCCTGCTCGCCGCATTCAAGCTGCAGCCCGCCAACGCCCTCGGTCTCTCCCTGGCCCTGGTGGCCTGGCTCTACATACCCTTGCGCCAATGGGGCTGGGGGCGTCTGTTTCGGCACGGCAAGCGGGGGCTGGAGGACTATCTGCCCCAGTTTCTGCAGGCGCAGTTCTCCCAGGCCGGCGATGGGGAACGGGCCTGGTCGACGCTGCTGCAGTCGGTATTCCTCCCCCTATCGTTGGCGCGGGTGGAACATCGGCTGGAGCGCTCGCACCTGGTGGACAATGGCCTGATGCTGAAGGTGCCCTCCGGGGATGGGGAGTCAGCCTGGCTGCTGTCGGGCAAACAGCGCGGCACCGCCCTGTTCGATCGCCAGGACGCCAAGCTGGCGGAGGGTTTGCTGAATCTGACCCGTCAGGCCATGCAATTGCGGCGGGAAAAGACGCTGGCCGCCGAGCGGGAGCGCCGGCGCATCGCGCGGGATCTGCACGACGATGTGGGCGCGCAGCTGTTGACGGTGATCCATGGGGCAGAGTCGACCCAGACCGCCCGCCAGGCGCAGGAGGCGCTGCGTGCGCTGCGTGAGTCGATCCATGCCCTGCGCCAGGAGCCTTCCATCCCGCTCGGGGATCTGTTGGCGGATTGGCGCCATGAGGTGCTGAACCGCTTGGAACTGGCCGATGTGGAACTGCATTGGCATGACGAACTTTCGGTGCAAGCCTGCTTTGTCACCGGCCGCCAGCGCATCAATCTGACCCGAATACTACGCGAAGCGGTGACCAACGCCCTGCGCCATGGCGCACCCGATAGGATTCGGATCGAGATCACCCACCGTGCCGACCAATTGGTGTTGCGGGTGAGTCACGACGGTCCGTCGCCACCGCCCGAGGCGTGGAAAGAGGGCGCGGGTATGGCGGGTATCCGCAGCCGCGCCGCGGAGATCGACGCCCGTGTCGAGTGGCGGAGCGATGAATCCGGCACGGTTTTTATGCTATCGATGCCCTTGGACGAGGAGGTGGGAGATGAAGACCGCGCTCTTGCTTGAAGACCACGAACCGACCCGGGAGATGCTCTTTTCCGTGCTGCGGGAGGCGTTCGAGGGTATCAGTGTGGAGGCCGTCTCCACAGTGGCCCAGGCCCGTGACCAGATGGAGGACAGGGTGTTCGACCTGGCGCTGCTCGACATCAGCCTGCCCGACGGCAGCGGCGTGGATGTGGCCGCCGAGCTCAGTCGCCGGGAGGCCGCTCACTATATAGTCATGGCCACTGTCATGGATGACGACGAGAGCCTGTTCGGCGCTTTGCGGGCAGGTGCCCAGGGTTATCTACTCAAGGAGCATCTGCGCGGCGAGCTGGTGGAGCAGTTACGCGGCATCGTTGAAGGGCGTCCGCCGCTCTCTCCCTCCATCGCCCGACGCATACTGAGCCATTTTCACCCCGATCCCCGCTCACAGCAGCAGCATCTGACACCCCGGGAGGCCGAGGTGCTGACGCTGATCGCCCAGGGCGCCACCCGCAAGGGGATCGCCCGGCAGCTGGAACTCTCCCCGAATACGGTTTCAGGCTACATCAAGACCATCTACCAGAAACTGAATATTCGCAGCTGCTCTGAGGCCACCCTGGAGGCGGTAAGGCGTGGCTTGGTGCGGGAGTAGCGTTCTCTGGGTCCCCCCCCGCTGTTTAAGTGAAAGACAGGCATATGTTCATAAGAACTCACCCACAGTTTTTCGAGTAGACACGTTTCCACTGTAGCCGAGGTCTTTGTGTTCACTCAGGCATCGTCATGCCTGATGCTGTTGGTAGGCTTTCACCGCCGGCCGGCACTTGTACTCGGTCGTGGTGCTTGGCATGACAGGCCGTGAACCGGACCGGCCCGGCTGTGACTTATCGTATGGCGCAGAACGAGAGCTTATTTGTCATCAAGGGGTTGTTCCCATGTCATACACTGCGATAACCAGATCATTGGAAGGATTTGTCCTGCGGTGCCCAACATACAAGCGGTTATTCACCGGGTCGAAGAAGGCTCCCGAAATCTCGCCAGTCATATTGCCGTATCCGTCATCCATCATCCAGCGGGAGTCGTCAAAAACTGCCGTTTGGTAGGGCCTGATAGAGGATGGATTTGTTGTTGTGGCAGCTAAAATGTCATCGACATCAAATGCCCAATACCACGACCCCCTATTCGATCGTACGAGTGGTGCATTGCCTGGCGAAACGACAAATCCGTCTGCGTCGGCATAAAAGGCTTTGTACCCGATTCCAAATCTCCGGCCGGCGTTATTTCCCAAAACAAGGTAGGTGCTTGTGTTCGGAATGACGAAACCGAATCTGGCATGTGCGGCGCTTGTCCATAGATCATTCTGTAAATTCGCGGGGACGGATTGGCTTGATTCAACGCCTTCCAGCGCCGCCACTCTTTCAGACTTTGTTGCAAGATTGCCGATAAAGGAGTTGTCAGAGCCATTGTCAAGGCTCCAATTCACGCTATCCGTCGAAGGTTCTGTCCCTGTTGCTCCGGTCAAATTTCGATAAACATTGTGATCTGCCAGAGAGCGGGTGAGGTCGCCAAGATCGAAATGTAAATTGGTTGCAAAATGCGGATAGTCATAAACATCATAACCAAGCATATCCATATAGTAGTTCAGGGTTGCCTCGTTGTAGCTGTCCCAATCGTCATTCAAACCGTATTGGTATCGTGCCGGCCTGGGGTAGTCGCCTGTCGCCATGGTCTGTGCGTTGTTCCAGCCCATTTTTTCTGTTGTATTCAAAATGGTCGACTTTATTGTCAGGTCAGCTGGGTTACTCACGAAAAAACTTGGGCCGTCCGAATAACGTGAACTGATGGACATCCCCGCGCCGTTGCCGGAGACATGCGTTGCACCAAAGGCTGCTTGGTAGTTTGCCGGCAGCTCGCTCATCCAGCTGATATTCCTATCCCTGTCTTCAAGGTCGATCCAATCAGAGACAGCGCAGTTTGCCAGATCGGTGACGTCGTCAAACAGCACCATCTTTTCAGGGCCGACACCATCTGCATCATAGCTCTTGTATGTGCCAACGAGCAGCTTGCCGTTCATATGCTGGATCAAGGCAATGTTGTTATTGTCTTCAGGGTTGACGGAAACTCTCGATTCAATATCGATATAGCCTTGCAGGTTTGGCGCTACCGGTAAGTTATTCGGATTGGTTTCAGTTACGGCACCGAGTGTGTAGGGAATCTGGAACTCTGCAATAGCGAGCGGTGCGGAATCAATTTCATTTGAATCCGTAACAAAGGATCCATAGCTCCCATTGCTGCCGTTGGGGGGGATAAAACCGATGGAGCCTTCATGATAATCAGAGGAACTGACTGCATCGGAATACTCAACGCGAAAGGCGCCCAGATAGGTCAGGTTGGCTAAATCGTAATGTGAACCATCGGTAGGATTGGATGCGCCCGTATCGGTGTTATTGTCCACGCTGTTTGGAGAGCAGGCGCTGAAGAGGAGGCAGAGCAGTGGCGCTAAAATAGACCGCGCACGCTTCATCGAGCGTAACATTTGGAGTTCCATAATGCGTTATCCTTCAGGGGGCAGAGCCGAAAACAAGATACAGCCACAACAGCTGCAACACCCTGCATCTCAAGATAGTTGATATACAAGGCCATGTCACGTCATAGCGAGCCATGGTGGTTCGGACCTGCGATATCCTTTGATTTAATTCACATTCCGCCAATAATTGAGGTGTTTACTTCGCTTAGCAGGTCAGTGTTAGCCGTGAAATGCCTGGGTTAATAACATTCATCATGGTTGATGACGAGAGCTTGTTCGGCATCTTGCGCGCCGACGCCCAGGGCATTCTGCTGAAGGCGTATCTGCGCGGCGAACGGGTGCGTACAGTTACGCAATATCATCGAAGGGCGTCCGGCGTTCTTCCTCGATACGGTATCGGGCAGCATTAGGATCATCTAACAGAAACTGGATATCCGCAGTTGCTCGGAATCCAGGGCAAGATACAGGCTATCCCGGATTCCGCTGCGCTCCATCCAGGCTACAGGCTGCGGGTGTAAAATCGAGGCTCATGTTTTGAGTCCGATTCGGGGTAGAATCCACTCCCATGAAAGTCACCTTCGTTCATCTTCATGTCCATCCCGAATGCGCTCTGGTGGACGGCCTGGTGCGGCCCAAGCCGCCGATTATCAAGATCGCTCCATGATGATGGCGAAGCCAGGAGTTGCCTGGTGAGCAGGCTGCGTTGTCCGGCGCTGATGGTCTCTGCGCCCGCCTCGGGCAGCGGCAAGACCACGGTGGTGGCTGCTCTGGCGCGCTTGCACAGTCGCCAGGGGCGGCGGGTACGCGTGTTCAAGTGCGGCCCCGACTTTCTCGATCCACAGATCCATGCGATTGCTTCCGGGGCTCCCTGCGAAAATATCGACCTGGCCATGTGTGGCGAGGCGGACGCGCGCTGGCGTCTCGCGCGAGCGGCGGGCAGCGCCGACCTGATTCTGATCGAAGACGTCATGGGGCTCTACGACAGCGATCCGTCCGGTGCCGAGCTGGCGCGCCGCCTTGGTCTGCCGATTCTCCTGGTGGTGGATGCCCAGGCCATGGCCGGCAGCTTCGGCGCGGTCTGCTGGGGATTGAAGCACTATCGGGAAGGCGCGCCCGTATCCGCCGCCCTGGCCAATCGAGTCGGCAGCGACTACCACGCGGAGCTTTGCCGAAACGGCCTGCCCGAGGATATGGCCTGGATGGGTGCGCTGCCGAGGGACGCGGAGGCCCTGCTGCCTGAGCGCCACCTCGGTCTGCTGCCGGCCGCCGAGATCGCCGATCTGTCGCAACGCCTGGATCGGGCCGCCGATGCGCTCGTCCACAGCGGAGCCGCCATGCTACCGCCGGAGGTGGCGTTTGATGACCTGCCGCTGCCGGACTGGTCGCCGCTGCTCGCCGGTAGTCAGATCGCCGTGGCCGATGACGCCGCATTCTGTTTCCGCTATCCCGCCAATGAGGAGTTTTTGTGCGGGGCCGGGGCCGAGCTGCTCTATTTCTCACCCTTGAGCGATGCCGAATTGCCGGTCTGCGACGCCGTCTGGCTGCCAGGCGGTTACCCCGAGCTGCATGCCGGCGCCATTACCGCCAACCGTTCGATGGCGGATTCCCTACAGCGCCACATGGCTGCCGGCAAGCCGTTGTTGGCGGAGTGCGGCGGCATGATGGCCTGTTTCGAGCGTCTGGTGACTGTCGATGGCGAAGCTCATGCCGGCTTCGGTCTGCTGCCGGGTGAGTCTCGAATGCAGAGGCGCCTGGCAGGTCTCGGCCTACTCAGTGTCGAACTGCCCGAAGGGGGACTTCGCGGCCACTGCTTTCACTACGCCACCACCACCACCCCGCTTGCCCCCATCGCCCAGGCGCGTAAGTTGCAGGGCAAGGGTGGCGAGCCGGTCTACCGACAAGGACGCCTGACCGCGTCCTATCTACACGCCTATTTCCCTTCCAACCCGCAAGCTTGTGCAAGGCTTTTCTGTTATGAGTGACTATCGCTACAGCGACGAGGAGATCGCCGCGGTCGCCCGCGCCATCAAAGAGCGGCGCGACGTGCGCCACTTTCGTTCCGATCCATTGCCCGAGGGGCTGTTGCAGCGCTTGATCGGGGCGGCGTGCATGGCGCCCTCGGTCGGTTATATGCAGCCCTGGCGTTTTCTCCACATCCGCGACCGCACCCTGCGACAGCGTGTCCATGCGCTGACAGAAGCCGAACGGCAGCATACCGCCGAGGCGCTGGGTGAGCGGGGCGAGGATTTCCTCAAGCTGAAGGTCGAGGGCATTCTCGATTGCGCCGAGGTGCTGGTGGTGGCGCTGCGCGACGGTCGCGAGTCGCATATCTTCGGACGCCGCACCATGCCGGAGATGGACCTCGCCTCGGTGGCCTGCGCCATCCAGAACATGTGGCTGCTGGCCCGCGCCGAAGGCATAGGTATAGGTTGGGTGTCGCTGTTCGAGCCGCAAGCGCTCGCGCGCCTGCTCGACATGCCTGAGGATGCCCGTCCTGTCGCCGTGCTCTGCATCGGTTATCCGCGCGAGTTTCTGCCGCGGCCCATGCTGGAGCTCGAAGGCTGGGGGTGCAAGCGGCCGCTGGACGAGGTGCTCGGAATCGACGGCTGGTAACGGCCGGCGCGAAAAACAAGTTCGGTAGCCCGGATGGAGCGTGGCGCAGACCGGTGAGGGGCAGGTCCGACCTTCCCGGATTCCGCTGCGCTCCATCCGGGCTATGCAACTGCACTGCAACCGGCTGCGGCCAAGGAGGGGACAAGAGGCGGCGTAATCCGAATCATTCTCGCCACTCTCATCGAAACTGTCGATCTTTAACCGGCTCCCGGGCTCATGCTTTGACCCCGATTCGGGGTAGAATCCTCTCCCATGGAAGCCACCTTCGTTCATCTCCGCGTCCACTCCGAATACTCCCTGGTGGACGGCCTGGTGCGGGTCAAACCGCTGGTCAAGCAAGTGGTGGAGTCGGGCATGCCGGCGGTGGCGCTGACCGACCAGTCCAATCTCTTTGCCCTGGTGCGTTTCTACCAGGCGGCACTGGCCGCCGGGGTCAAGCCGATCGCCGGGGTCGACGCCTGGATCCACAATCCCGATGACGCCAACAAACCCTTCCGGCTGGTGCTGCTGGTACAGAATCAGGTCGGCTACAAAAACCTGACCCGGCTGGTCTCGCGCAGCTACCGGGAAAACCAGCACCTGGGCCGCCCGCTGATGGAACGGGAGTGGTTCGAGGGCAATACCGAGGGGCTGATCGCACTCTCCGCCGGCCGCCACGGTGACGTGGGCCGGGCCCTGCTGGCGGGCAACCCGACCGAGGCGGAACGGCTGCTCGGCGAGTGGCAGGCCCTGTTCGGTGACCGCTACTACCTGGAGTTGCACCGTACCGGCCGTCCCGACGAGGAGCGCTGTCTGCACGACAGCGTGGCCCTGGCCGCCGACTACGGGGTGCCGGTGGTGGCCACCAACGACGTCCACTTCTTGCAGCAGCAGGATTTCGATGCCCACGAGGTGCGGGTCTGTATCCACGAGGGGCGCACCCTGGACGATCCCCGGCGGCCCAAGAACTACAGCGAGCAGCAGTACCTGCGCACGCCCGAGGAGATGCAGGAACTCTTCGCCGACATCCCCGAGGCGTTGGAGAACACGGTCGAGATCGCCAAGCGCTGCACCATCGAGCTGACCCTGGGCAAGAATTTCCTGCCCGACTTCCCCATCCCCGAGGGCATGACCATCGAGGAGTTCCTCGCCGCCGAGTCGCGCAAGGGGCTGGAGTGGCGGCTCGAGCGTATCCTCGGCCCGCAGGCGCCTGACTTCGCCGAACAGCGCAAGGTCTATGACGACCGCCTGCAGGTGGAGCTCGACGTCATCAACAGCATGGGCTTCCCCGGCTACTTCCTGATCGTCGCCGACTTCATCCAGTGGGCCAAGGACAACGACATCCCGGTGGGCCCGGGGCGCGGCTCCGGCGCCGGCTCGCTGGTCGCCTATGCGCTGAAGATCACCGATCTCGATCCCATCGAACACGAGCTGCTGTTCGAGCGCTTCCTCAACCCGGAGCGCGTCTCCATGCCCGACTTCGACGTCGACTTCTGCATGGACAAGCGCGACCAGGTGATCGACTACGTGGCCCGCCGCTACGGGCGCGACTCTGTCTCCCAGATCATCACCTACGGCTCCATGGCGGCCAAGGCGGTGGTGCGCGACGTGGGCCGGGTGCTCGGCCACCCTTACGGCTTCACCGACCGGGTCGCCAAGATGATCCCTTTTGAGATCGGCATGACCCTGGACAAGGCGCTGGAGGAGAGCGATGACCTCAAGGAGGCCTACCGTAACGACGAGGAGGTCACCGAGCTGATCGACATGGCCAAGAAGCTGGAGGGCTGCGCGCGCAACGCGGGCAAGCACGCCGGCGGCGTGGTCATCGCGCCGGGTCTGCTGACCGACTTCACCCCGCTCTACTGCGAGGCCAGCGGCGAGGGCCTGGTGACCCAGTTCGACAAGGACGACGTGGAGAAGGTGGGCCTGGTCAAGTTCGACTTTCTCGGCCTGCGCACCCTGACCATCGTCGACTGGGCGCTGAAGGCGGTCAATGCGGTCAGGCAGAAGCAGGGCGAAGCACCCATCGACATCAACGCCATCCCGATGGACGACGCCGCCTCCTTCCGCCTGCTCAAGAGCGCCGAGACCACCGCCGTGTTCCAGTTGGAATCCCGCGGCATGAAGGAGCTGATCAAGAAGCTGCAGCCCGACTGCTTCGACGACATCACCGCCCTGGTGGCCCTGTTCCGCCCCGGCCCGCTGCAGTCGGGCATGGTGGACGACTTCATTAACCGTAAGCACGGCCGGGCCAAGGTCTCCTATCCTCACCCGGACCTGGAGCCGATCCTCAAGCCCACCTACGGCGTCATCCTCTACCAGGAGCAGGTCATGCAGATCGCCCAGGTGCTGGCCGGCTACTCGCTGGGCGGCGCCGACCTGCTGCGCCGCGCCATGGGCAAGAAGAAACCGGAGGAGATGGCCAAGCAGGGCGAGATCTTCCGCACCGGCGCGGTGGAGCGGGGGGTGGAGGAGGCCACCGCCACCTACATCTTCGACCTGATGGAGAAGTTCGCCGGCTACGGCTTCAACAAGTCCCACTCCGCCGCCTACGCCCTGGTCTCCTACCAGACCATGTGGCTCAAGGCCCACTACCCGTCCGCCTTCATGGCGGCGGTCTGTTCGGCGGATATGGACAACACCGACAAGGTGGTGCCGCTCATAGAAGAGTGCCGGCGCATGAAACTCAAGGTGGAGCCGCCCCAGGTCAACCTCTCCGAGTACAAGTTCACCGCTGCCGACGAAAAGACCGTGGTCTACGGTCTGGGTGCGATCAAAGGGGTGGGCGAGTCGGCCATCGAGTCGATCATCCAGGAGCGGGAGAAAGCGGGTCCCTACAAAGACATCTTCGAATTCTGCCGCCGCATCGACCTGCGCAAGGCCAACCGCAGGGTGATGGAGTCCCTGGTCCGCGCCGGCGCCCTCGACGGCCTGGGCAAAAACCGCGCGACCCTCATGCTGCAGCTGCCGCTCGCCCTCAAGCTCGCCGAGCAGCACCATGAGATGGAGGCCATGGGCCAGAACGACCTGTTCGGCATGGGCGACCCCCAGCCCGCCGAGGCGAGCCACGCCCAGGTCATCCCCGACGACGTGGAGGAGTGGGAGGAGGAGCAGCGCCTGCAGGGCGAGAAGGAGACCCTCGGACTCTACCTCACCGGCCATCCCATCGACCGCTACGCCGAGGAACTCGGACAGGTGGTCAGCAGCCGCATCGGCGACCTCAGTCTCGACAACAGCGGCCCGCCCGGCCAGCGCCGCAAGGGCGTACCCGTGGTGGTCGCCGGGTTGGTGGTCAGCGCCAGCCATCGCCAGACCCAGCGCGGGCGCATGGGCACCGTGGTGCTCGACGACCGCAGCGGACGGATCGAGTGCACGCTGTTCAGCGATACCTATGAGACGCATCGGGAGCTGGTTTCGGCCGACAAGATTCTCGTCGTCTCCGGTAGCCTCAACTACGACGAGTTTCGGGGTGGTCTGAGCATCCGTGTAGACAATGTACTGACCTTCGAACAGGCGCGGGCGCACTATGCGGGGCTACTCAATCTCAACGTCAAACTGAATGGGCTCGATGCCGGTGGGTTTCGAGAGAAGCTGCAGCAGATTCTGCATCCCTTCCGGGGCGGAACGACCGGTGTTCGATTGCATTATCAGACGCAACTGGCCAGTGGTGACATCGTGCTGGGGCAGGAGTGGCGCGTGAATCCGACAGATGAGCTGTTGAGACGACTTGAACAGCTGGTCGGGCCAGGGGCCGTGAATGTAGGGTATCGTTCAAGAGTCGCGAACTGAAGGAAAAGGCTATGTCCGATTGCTGCTCCACAGCCCGCACAAAATACTCTTTTCCAAAGAAGCACACGTGTCCGGTGAACGGTAAGCAATATGGTCTGGTATC
>JBNKYJ010000054.1:0-42177 GCA_050300835.1 Sedimenticolaceae bacterium | reverse complement strand
ATACCGCGTAGCGGATCAGATGTGCGCCGCCTGCTCCATGGCGTTGCCGATGTAGGTCATGGGGGTGAGGCGCTTGAGGGCATCCTTGGCGTTCTGGGGGATGTCGAGCTGGTCGACGAAGGCCTGCAGCTGTTCGGGGGTGATACGCTGGCCGCGGGTCAGTTCTTTCAGCTTCTCGTAGGGTTTCTCGATGCCGTAGCGGCGCATCACGGTCTGGATCGGTTCCGCCAGCACCTCCCAGTTGGCGTTCAGGTCGGCCACCATCGCCTCGCCGTTGGCCTCCAGCTTGCTCAGGCCGCGCAGGATCGACTGCAGGGCGATGCTGGTGTGGGCGAGGCCGACGCCCAGGTTGCGCAGCACGGTGGAGTCGGTGAGATCGCGCTGCCAGCGGGAGATCGGCAGCTTGGCCGCGAGGTGGGCGAACAGGGCGTTGGCGATGCCCAGGTTGCCCTCGCCGTTCTCGAAGTCGATGGGATTGACCTTGTGCGGCATGGTGGAGGAGCCCACCTCGCCGGCGACGGTCTTCTGCTTGAAGTAGCCGAGGGAGATATAGCTCCAGACGTCGCGGCAGAAGTCGATGAGGATGGTGTTGAGCCGCGCCACCGCATCGAACAGTTCGGCGATGTAGTCGTGGGGCTCGATCTGGATGGTGTAGGGATTCCAGGCGATGCCGAGGCTCTCCACGAACTGTCTGGCGAAGGCGGGCCAGTCGATCTCCGGGTAGGCCGAGAGGTGGGCATTGTAGTTGCCCACCGCACCGTTGATCTTGCCCAGCAGCTCGCAGCTGGCGATCTGCTCGCGCTGGCGATGCAGACGGTAGACCACGTTGGCCATCTCCTTACCGAGGGTGGTGGGGGAGGCGGGCTGGCCGTGGGTGCGGCTCAGCATCGGCTGGTCGGACAGGGTCAGGGCCAGCTGGCGTATGCCGTCGATCACCTCGTCGATCTGCGGCAGCAGCACCTGGCCGCGACCCTCGCGCAGCATCAGGGCGTGGGAGAGGTTATTGATGTCCTCGGAGGTACAGGCGAAGTGAATGAACTCGCTGATCGCCTCCAACTCCTGGTTGCCGGCGATCTTTTCCTTGAGGAAATACTCCACCGCCTTGACGTCGTGGTTGGTGGTGCGCTCGATGTTCTTGACCCGCTGGGCGTCCTCCTCGCTGAAGTTGTCGACGACGGCGTTGAGAATGTTGTCGGCGTGTTCGCTGAGGGTGGGGACCTCCAGGATGTCGTTGTGCGCGGCCAGCGCCTGCAGCCAGCGGATCTCCACCAACACGCGGTGACGGATGAGACCGAATTCACTGAAAATCGGCCGCAGATCGGCGCTCTTGCTGCCGTATCGGCCGTCGATGGGGGAAACCGCAGTGAGGGTGGAGAGTTCCATGGTGTCTATCCGCAAGTTGGCTGAAAAGGGCGGGATTATACCCGCTATCGAGGCTGCGGGCGAAACCCGGGCCGGGACCGGACAGAGTGGGGTGCGGTTTGCCACACCCTTGGCTGTCGGAACAAGGCGGTAGTGAGTTGAAGCGTGATCAGAACAGGTGTGCGATGACGGTTGGTGGTGGGGCAGAGCCCCACCCTACCAGGTTGCCGGGGATCACTCCTTGTTCATGCTGTCCAGCATCTCGGCGCCCTTTTCCTTGCTGGCGTCGATCACCTCGCCGGTCTTCTCTTTGGCCGCGTCGTACATCTCGCTGCTCTTCTCGCTGATCGCCTCGCCGGCTTCGCTGGCTGCCTCCTTGCTACCCTCATAGATCTCCTGGCTCTTGCTGACGACGGCATCCGCCGCCTCGCCGGTGACCTCCTTGGTCTGCTCCCAGGTCTGCTTGCCGGCCTCCACGGCCTGGTCCGTCAGGCTGGAACTCTCCGCTGAAGCCGGGGCGCTCTGCTCGGCGACCGGGGCCGGGGCGGTGGCCGATGCGGCTTTCTCGGCATCCTTCGATTTTCCACAGGCCGCCAGGGCCAGACTGGCGCAAATGGCAGCCGCAATGATTTTTCTGTTCATGGTTTCAATCCTCGTTATGCGTACTTCGCTATGCTTGACCGGCGGATTCTCCGGCGAGCGTTCCTATATATAACGTCTGCGGAGGCAGGGGATGTGACCTGGTCAGCGTTGTTGACCAATGTTCACAAAACACGACCGGAAGCTGTCGCACAACCTCGCATGGGAGAATACGGGATGGGTCTCAGAGCCTGGCCAGGAGGTGTTCCAGGGCGGCAATGACGCGATTGCGGGATAACAGCAGTTGTCGCCGCCGACCACCGATCTGACGCCAGAGCATGGCCGCGCGGATGCCGCAGAGCAGCAGGGCGCGTACACGGTTGACGTTCTCCGGGTTCTGCAGATAGACGGGTTCGCCGCTGACCATGATGCGGGGCTGCAGGGTGCTGAGATTCTCGGCATAGATATCGGCCAGCGCGGCGAGGATGTTGCCGTGGGTCTGGGGGAAGTGGACGAGTCGCTCGGCGGTGGTCTGGATACCCTGACTGATGTTTTGCAGACGTTGCGGATGACTGCTGAGCTTGCGCTCGAGCTGGATCAGGCTGAGCAGATAGCGGGTCAGTTCGTTGTCGCGCGGCTCGCTACCGCTGAGCTGGCGATAGGCCAGGCGCAGTCCGGGAGCGATTTGGGGCAAGCCGCCGAAGACGTCGATCACCCGTTCGGTATCGATCTGAAACAGGCTGTGGAGGCTGGCCTCCATGGCTTCAGCATCGGCCAGGCCTTTGCGCGCCACCTGCTGTACCAGATGGCAGGCCTGGAAAAGGCCGGCAAGGGCGATGGCCCGGTCTTCGTTACTGTGCTTCATGCTTTGACTGCTTGTTCGATGGTGGCGCCGCCGAGACACTCCCGGTCCAGATAGAATACGATCGCCTGTCCGGGGGTGACCGCCCGCTGAGGCTGGTCGAACGTCACTTGGCAGCGGGCAGGGCCCGAGGCCAGGATCTCACAGGTCTGCAACGGCTGTCGGTGACGTATGCGTGCCTGGCAGGTCAACGGCAGCGCGGGCGGGCTGCCGGCGATCCAATGGACCTGTCCGGCCTCGAGGGTGGTGCACAACAGCAGGGGGTGGTCATGACCCTGGGCGGCGATCAGGCGGTTGTGCTCCAGATCCTTTTCCACCACGTACCAGGGAATCTCGGCGGTATTCTGACGGCCGCCGATACCCAGGCCCTGGCGTTGTCCCAGAGTGTAGTACATCAACCCTTGATGGCGGCCGATGATCTCGCCCTCGGGGCTCACGATGTCGCCGGGTTGCGCCGGCAGGAAGCGCTGCAGGAAATCACGGAACTTGCGCTCGCCGATGAAGCAGATGCCGGTGCTGTCCTTCTTTTTGTGGTTGGGAAATCCCGCGCGCTGAGCCATTTCGCGAACCTGCCGCTTCTTGAGTCGGCCCAGGGGAAAGAGGGCATGCTGCAGTTGGGATTGATCCAACAGGTAGAGAAAGTAGGTCTGGTCCTTGTCCTCGTCCGCGGCTCTGAGCAGGTGGCTTTGGTGATTTTGTCCTAGGGCGGCGTAGTGACCGGTGGCGATCTGATCGGCTGACAGGTTTTCGCGGGCGTAGTCGAGAAAGGCGCGAAATTTGATTTCCCGGTTGCAGAGTACGTCCGGATTGGGCGTGCGGCCCGCCCGGTATTCATCCAGGAAATAGGTGAAGACCCGGTCCCAGTATTCGCCGGAGAAGTTCACGGTATGCAGGGGGATGTCGAGGCGATCGGCCACCGCCTGGGCATCCTTCAGATCCTCGGCCGCGGAGCAGTAGTCGGCGCTGTCGTCCTCCTCCCAGTTCTTCATGAACAGGCCTTCCACCCGATAGCCCTGCTGTTGCAGCAGCAGGGCGGCGACGGAGGAGTCGACGCCGCCGGAGAGACCGACCACCACGCGTCTATTTTCGGGCATGGGATCCCCTTCCCGTTCTGCGTTTCGGTGCCGATGCGGGCAATGTTTCCGGCGCTTCGGTCCGACGCCATTCGCCCGGCTGCAGGCGATCGAGCCGCCAGTTGCCGATGGCGACGCGAATCAGCCGCAGGGTGGGGAAGCCCACCGCCGCGGTCATGCGTCTGACCTGTCGGTTGCGTCCTTCACGCAGCGACAGTTCCAGCCAGCTGGTGGGAATGGCTGCCCGATAGCGAATCGGCGGATTCCGCGGCCAGATGTCGGGCGGGGCCAGGCGCCTCGCCCGGGCGGGGCGGGTGGGCCCGTCCTTGAGCTCGATGCCACTGCGCAGGCGCTGCAACGCCTGCTCGTCCAGCTCGCCCTCGACCTGCACCCAATAGGTCTTCCAGGCCTTGTGCCGGGGATCGGTAAGCCGGTGCTGCAGGGTGCCGTCATCGGTCAGCAGCACCAGCCCCTCGCTGTCCTTGTCGAGCCGGCCGGCGGCATAGACACCGGGTTGCGAGATATAGTCGGCCAGCGTCGGGCGCTGCTCCGCATCGGTGAATTGGGTGAGTACACCGTAAGGTTTGTTGAACAGAATCAGCATGAATACAGGGTGCTAACGGGGCAGTGATCTAAACCGCCTATTATGCGTGATTGCCCGCTGTGTGTTAAACCGTCAGGCGGTACCCCCGTACGCTGCTGCCGCGTCAATCCGCGCCGCGGGCGATCGGCATGGGATGGAAAAAGCGCGTACATCCCTTGCCCGACTGCTTGGCCTGGTAGAGGGCGACATCGGCCTGGCGGATAAGATTGGACACCGACTGGCCGTCGTCGGGAAATATGGATACGCCGATACTGCAGCCGGGATGAAACGTGTGATCGTTGAGGGCGACCGGTTCGTTGACCTCCTGCAGTATGCGCTCGGTCGCTTTGATGACATCGTCGATGTCGTCGAAATCCTCCAGCAGCAGGATGAACTCGTCACCGCCGTAGCGTGCCGTGTCTTCGGTGGAGAGGGTCATGGTGTCGGTCTGGCGCAGGGCCGACTTCAGGCGCTTGGCCACCACGATCAGGATTTCGTCGCCCTTTTCGTGTCCCATGGTGTCGTTGATCTCCTTGAAGTTGTCCAGGTCGATCAGCAGTATCGCCAGCCGCTTGTCGCGGCGATTGCAGCGCTCCAAGGCCTTGTCCGCCTGTTCGCTGAACCAGCGGCGATTGGTGAGGCCGGTCAATGGGTCGATATAGGCGAACTCCTCGAGCCGCTGGTTGGCGGCGGAAAGCTCGTCCACCAGTTCCTGCTTTTCATACTTGATGCGCAGAACCTGCTTGAAACTGTTGTGGTAGACGTGTCCGGTCACCACCACGATACCGCTGTAGGCGATGCCGAGAACGCTGAATTCTATGTGCGATTCCGCGCTGACGAAATAGGACCAATACTGAAGCGCTAACATGATCGGTGCGCAGAAGGCGTAGTAGACCGGCAGTTTGAGGGCGTTGTTGGGCAGCGCCGCCAGGGGGATGGCAAGCAGAGTGACCAGCACGATGACCTGGTCATAGACAGTGAATGTCTGCTGATAGATCACGACCAGTGACGACCAGAGCAGACCTGCGGCAAAGGTGGTGATGGTATACAGCAGCAGCCAGATCCTGGAGTAGCGGTCAGTGACCAGGGTGCTGTCGCGGAAACTGCGCAGGATGAGACGTGCCAGATTGAACATCACCAGAATGATCACCCAGCTGACGATCATTTCCTGTCCCGCTTCGGAGTTGTAGAGCGCACTCAGCAGCAATACCGCCACGGCGGTGGAGGAGAAGAGGGTGATGGGCGCATTCCGATACAGCAGGTCCAGCAGCTCCCGATCGGCGCTGGCCTCGGCGGTATACTCTTCCAATGCATCGCGTGTCTGCGCCATAGGACCCTTCCCGAGAATTCAATTTGATCTTAGCACAGCTGATTTGAGGTGAGGCTGGCGTCGTAACCGAGCGCGCCGCACGAAACTAGGTTAGGCTATAGGCTTTTTACCAGAGGTGACTGATAGATGTTCTCCGACAAGCTAACCATCCCCGAGGGGGGTAGCGTCATCACGGTGGCGGATGATGCGACACCGGTGGTTCCCGACAACCCGATCGTCCCCTTCATCGAAGGTGACGGTATCGGCGCCGATATCACACCGGCGATGCATAACGTGGTCGATGCGGCGGTCGAGCTTGCCTACGGCTCAAAGCGAAAAATTCATTGGATGGAGATCTATGCCGGTGAGAAGGCGAACCGGGTCTATGGCGAGGGTATCTGGTTGCCGGAGGAGACGATCGAAGCGCTGAAGAAATTTTCGGTTTCGATCAAAGGCCCGCTGACCACCCCGGTCGGTGGTGGCATTCGCTCGCTGAACGTGGCCATGCGCCAGATGCTCGATCTCTATCTCTGTATCCGGCCGGTGCGGTATTTCAGTGGTACGCCCAGCCCGTTGAAACATCCCGAGAAGACCGACATGGTGATCTTCAGGGAGAACACGGAGGACATCTACGCCGGCATCGAGTGGCAGGCGGGTACGCCCGAGGTCGAAAAGGTGATGCGCTTTCTGCAGCAAGAGATGGGCGTCGACAAGATCCGCTTTCCGGCCAGCTCCAGTATCGGCATCAAACCGGTCTCGGAAGAGGGCACCAAGCGTTTGGTGCGGCGCGCGCTGCAGTACGCGATCGACAATGATCGCGATTCGGTGACCCTGGTGCACAAGGGCAATATCATGAAGTACACCGAGGGCTCGTTCAAAAACTGGGGCTACGAACTGGCCATGCAGGAGTTCGATGGGGAACTGGTAGACGGTGGTCCCTGGTGCCACATTGCCAATCCCAAGACCGGTCGGGATATCCTGGTGAAAGACGTTATCGCCGACGCTTTCTTGCAGGAGATTCTGCTCCACCCCGACGAATTCAGTGTGATTGCCACCCTGAACCTCAATGGCGATTACATCTCGGATGCGCTGGCAGCGCAGGTGGGAGGAATCGGCATTGCGCCCGGTGCCAACCTGTCGGATCGGGTCGCCATCTTCGAGGCCACCCACGGCACGGCGCCGATGATCGCCGGACAAAACCGGGCCAACCCGGGTTCACTCATCCTCTCGGCGGAGATGATGTTGCGACACATGGGCTGGCGCGAGGCGGCCGACCTGGTGGTCAAGGGTGTCTCGGGAGCGATCCATCACCATACGGTGACGGAGGATTTCGCCACGCACATGGAGAACGCGACCCTGCTCGGCACCCTGGAGTTCGGCCAGGCGGTCATCGATAACATGAAGTAATCAAGCGGCTACGTGCCGATGGGTAAGCCCATCGGCAGTGCCCCCTGATGTTACCGGATTGGATTACTCCCCGGTGATGCGGTGTATGTTGGTCGCGTGAAGACCTTTCGGTCCCTGACTGATGTCAAACTGGACCTTCTGACCTTCTTTCAGTGTCTTGTAACCATCCATTTCGATGGATGAGAAATGTACGAAGACATCCTGATCTCCATCTTCCGGTGTTACAAACCCGTAGCCCTTGGCGTTGTTAAACCACTTTACGACTCCAGTCGCCATTGCTATTTACTCCTCGGCTATCCAGCACTTGAGAGGAGGATTGTTCGTAGCTGGCAGTGGTATGAGGAACTCTTATGGAAGTGTCTGTGTCAGATGCCCCAAAATCAGCCTGGATGGCTGATCTGGCGGTTGACGACCTCAAACACAACTGTCCTTTCGAGGTTCTCTCAATCGTGTCGACTACGTTTATTATTGGGAGTGACGAAATCACTCCACCCCCTCACTCAAGTACAACTTTCTAATATGGTGAAATTCAGCCGTTAAGTAACGGCCAATAAACGGTGTTTCGCCTCTCTTCCGCGGAAGCGTGTTGTAACGCCGTAAAGGCAAGTATAGTGAGACAGGGGAACTGGTCAACTATTATCCAACTGATACGCTTGGTATTGTGTTCGTCAATTAGTATGATCCCGTATATTTGCCCGTGAAATCCTCAGTATATCCCGGAGAATCATTCAGCTTTTCAGGCCGAACAGGCCTGCTAGAATCACCCAATATGAGCAGTCGAGAGCAAACATCACACGAAGACGGACTGGCCTTACAGGAGGCGAAGCCCAAACTCAAAAAGCCGCCTCTGTACAAGGTCATCATCCTGAATGACGACTACACGCCGATGGAGTTCGTGGTTCAGGTGCTTGAAACCTTTTTTGGTATGGACAGGGAGAAGGCCACCCGCGTCATGCTGCATGTTCACACGCGGGGCATGGGAGTCTGTGGTGTCTTCACCAAGGACGTGGCGGAGACCAAGGTGTCACTGGTCAATGATTTCTCTCGCAGCAACCAGCACCCGCTACTGTGCACAATGGAGGAGTCATAGGACCTGATAACAGGCCACAGCCTCCCTGGAGTTACCTGATGTTGAATAAAGAGCTTGAATTTACCCTGAACCAGGCGTTCAAGGATGCCAAAGAGAGGCACCATGAGTTCATGACGGTGGACCATCTGCTTCTCGCCCTGCTCGACAATCCGGCGGCGGTAACCGTACTGCGGGCTTGCGGCGCGGATATCGAGAAGCTGCGCAGCCAGGTGCGGGAGTTCGTCGATCACACCACACCGCTCATCCCTGACGGCGAGGAGCGCGAAATACAGCCCACGCTGGGCTTTCAGCGCGTTCTGCAACGCGCGGTTTTCCACGTGCAGTCATCCGGCAAGAACGAAGTTACGGGCGCCAATGTCCTGGTCGCCATCTTCAACGAGCAGGATTCCCAGGCGGTCTATTTTCTCGGCCAGCAGAAGATCAGCCGCCTGGATGTGGTCAACTACATCTCACACGGCATCTCCAAGCTCGAAGAGAACGATCAGGAAGGGGAAGCCAGTGTGGACTTCAACAGCGAAACCAAGGGGGACGGTCAGGCCAGCCCGCTGGAGACCTACGCTTCGAACCTGAATCAGCTGGCTGAGCAGGGCAAGATCGATCCCCTGATCGGCCGCCGCTCCGAGGTGGAGCGCACCATTCAGATCCTCTGCCGTCGGCGCAAGAACAATCCGCTGCTGGTGGGTGAGGCCGGTGTCGGTAAGACCGCCATCGCAGAAGGTCTGGCAAAGAAGATCGTCGACCATGAAGTACCCGACGTGCTGGCCCATGCCACTATCTACGCCCTCGATCTGGGAACCCTGGTCGCCGGTACCAAGTATCGGGGCGATTTCGAAAAAAGGCTGAAGGCGGTGCTTGCTCAACTCAAACGCGAAAAAGACGTGGTGCTCTTCATCGACGAGATCCACACCATCATCGGTGCCGGTGCCGCATCCGGCGGCGTCATGGACGCGTCCAATCTGATCAAGCCGGTATTGGCGTCCGGAGAACTGCGTTGCATCGGTTCCACAACCTACCAGGAGTTCCGCGGTATCTTCGAAAAGGATCGGGCACTGGCACGCCGCTTCCAGAAGATCGATGTGGAAGAGCCCACGGTCGCGGAGACCATCGAGATCCTGCGGGGATTGAAGAGTCGCTTCGAGGCCCATCATCACATCGAGTACACCGATGAGGCGCTGCGCAGCGCGGCCGAACTCTCCGATAAATACCTCAACGATCGCCATCTGCCCGACAAGGCGATCGATGTCATCGATGAGGCGGGTGCCAACGTGCAGCTGCAGCCGGAAGAGGAGCGAAAAAAGATCATCGACGTGGATGAAATCGAGGCGATCATCGCCAAGATCGCACGCATTCCGCCGAAAAAGGTCTCCACCAGCGACACCGAGGCGCTGCTCAATCTTTCACGCGACCTGAAACTGGTGGTGTTCGGTCAGGACGAGGCGATCGAAGCGCTCACCGCCTCGATTCGCATGAACCGTTCCGGCCTGGTCAACGAAGGCCGGCCGGTGGGCTCCTTCCTGTTCGCCGGTCCCACCGGTGTCGGCAAGACGGAGATCACCCGTCAGTTGGCGCGCATCATGGGGATGGAGCTGATCCGTTTCGATATGTCGGAGTACATGGAACGGCATACGGTCTCGCGCCTGATCGGTGCGCCTCCCGGCTATGTCGGATTCGATCAGGGCGGTCTGTTGACGGAAGAGATCGCCAAGCATCCGCACTGCGTGTTGCTGCTTGATGAAATCGAAAAGGCCCACCCGGACGTCTTCAACCTGCTGCTGCAGGTCATGGATCACGGAACGCTGACCGACAACAACGGGCGCAAGGCCGATTTTCGCAACGTGGTCATTATCATGACCACCAATGCGGGCGCCCAGGAGATGAGCCGTTCCTCAATCGGCTTCACCAGCCAGGATCACACCAGCGACGGCATGGAAGTGATCAAGCGCATGTTCACTCCCGAGTTCCGCAATCGTCTGGATGCCATCATCCAGTTCGCCGGTCTCTCCCAGGAGCATATCGCCAAGGTGGTCGACAAGTTCATCTTCGAGCTGGAAGGGCAGCTGCAGGAGAAGCACGTCAGCCTGGTGGTCGAGCCCGAGGCCCGCGTCTGGCTAGCCGAGCATGGTTACGACCCGAAGATGGGCGCACGACCAATGTCCCGATTGATTCAGGAAGAGATCAAAAAGCCCTTGGCGGAGGAGCTGCTGTTCGGCAGCCTGGTCGGCGGCGGTACGGTGCGGGTCGATGTCTCGGAGGGCAAGCTCCAGTTCGACATCGTGGCACACTCGGTGCCGGATGCGACGACGGAAGACGGTTAGTCTAGATCAGCGGGCGCGGTAGGTGATACGGCCTTTGGTCAGGTCGTAAGGGGTCAGCTGCACGGTCACTTTGTCGCCGGTCAGAATGCGGATGTAGTGCTTGCGCATTTTGCCGGAGATGTGTGCGGTCACCACATGACCGTTTTCCAACTCGACTCGAAACATGGTATTGGGCAGGGTTTCCACCACGGTTCCTTCCATTTCGATGAAGTCTTCTTTTGCCATAGATTTTCCTGAAAGTTGCCAATTCCGGGCGCGAAGTATATCACAGCGACCGGGCTGAAGAGCGCCATTATCAGTATATTTCCGCGTATGGCAAGTCTCTTTGCCAGACAGGACACTAGTTCTCCAGCGTGTAGGCCATTGCATAGCTGACCAGCATGGGACATTCGATCTCGGCCGGGATCTTCGGTAGCGGTTTGGCCGCCTCGATGGCTTTCCCGGCCGCTTTTCTGAGCAGACTGTGCTCACCGTCGATTTCGAGTGCTTCAACCTCTCCTGTACAGCCGAGGCGGAATCGCACCTGGATCATGCCCTGCAGGTTTCGTTTACGTGCGATGGTCGGGTAGAACTTGTTCTTCTCGATCTTGGCCAGCAATCGGCTCAGATATTCGTTCCTGAGATCGACCAGCTGACGACTCGCCGACGGAGGTGGCATTGGCGCCGGTCGTGGAGGAGGCTCCGTGGCCACTTTCGGTTTCACAGGGCTTTGTACCGGCTTGGGTTTCGGTTTGGGAACCGGATTCGGTTCAGGCTTCGGCTTGGGTTTAGGTTTGGGCTTCGGCGGTGGCTCGGGTGGGGGTGCCGGCTCCTCGGGAGGTGGCTCCTCGACCGGCATGACCGCCTCCGGTTCGGGTTGCGGGAAGTTGATCTGTACGAAAAGCGAGTTGGGCGGCTGCTCGGTCTTTTGAGCGGCGAGCAGTTGTCGATCCGACCACTCGAAAAAGACATAGAAGTGCAGCAGCAGCGAGACCGCCACCGCCGCCGCACGCCAGCTCAGGTCCTGAAGCATCATGGCTTTTCGGTCAGTATATCCAGTGATTCAGCTCCCGCCGCCCGTGCCGCATCGATCACTTTCACCCCCAGACCGAACTGGGCCGCATGATCACCTTTGAGCTTCACATAGCTCTTTTCCGGTGCATGCAGGGCGCCTCTCAGGGTCTCTTCGAGCGCCTCGACAGGGGTGGGGAAGCCGTCCACCAGCAGCTGACCGTCAGGGGTCATCACCACTTCGACATACCCCTCGTCCTCGCTGGCCGCACTGTTTTCCGCCTCCGGGAGATCGATGGCGATGGCCTCATCCTCGATGAAGTGGGCCGTCAGCATGAAAAACACCAGCAGCAGGAAGACGATATCGATCAACGGCGTCAAATTGAGTGCCATCGATGAGTGGCGGCGGTATTCAGACGCCATCGGTGATCTGCTCCCAGGCATGTGGCCGCTCGGGTTCCTCAGACGACATGCCGCCGTTGCGGCGCTCGAGCAGCAGGGCGAGGCACTGGCTCATGCGCTGTCCGCGGCGTTCCACGGCGCCTTCCAGGAAGTGGAGCAGTATCAGCAAGGGAATCGCCACCGCCAGGCCGACACCGGTGGTGATCATGGCTTCCCAGATGCCTCCAGCCAGGGCCTGGGCGTCTACCTTGCCACCTGCCTGCTCTATCACCATGAAGGCCTTGATCATACCGGTAATGGTGCCGAGCAGGCCGAGCAGGGGGGCCGTGTTACCCAGTATGCCCAGGGTGCGCAGGCCGAATTCCATGCGCTGGATCTCCTGTGCCCGCACACGTTGGCCGACACCCTGGAGGTCTTTGACGCCATCCGCGTCGGCATGTACCACCGCTCGGATCAGGCGGCCTTCCGGGCCCTTGAGATCGGACACCCTCTCGGCGGCGTCTTTCTGGTCCAGCAGGCGATCGAGTCTGCCCATCCAGGCCTTCGGCAGTTGGCGCAGGCGCAGAAAGAGGATGTTCCTTTCCAGGACAATGGCCAGCCCGATGGAGGAGTAGGCGGCCAGGATCCAGACTACCGGCCCACCCTTGGCAAAGAGTTCTGCAATATTCATGGTGTGATCCATCCCAATGCAGTGGCCGTGCCGGTCAGTACCAACAGGGCCACACTGGTGTTTTCGAGTGCGGTGCGGTGTTGCGTCAGGTGTTGCCTGATCTGGGCCCCGAAATGGGCAACACCGAAGGCGAAGACCCAGGTGGGCACGAACACGGCGCCGAGCGCGAAACCGGCGCCGAGCGAGAGGCCGGTGATGATACTGGCACTGGTGGCCGATGCAAGCATCACCGTGGTGAGCGGCGCACAGGGGTTCAGTGCCATGCCGAATCCCATGAGGAACAGACTTCCCGGGAGCAGGCTGGCATTCCCCTCTGCCGGTGGCGTTTGCTTCAGGCTGTCGATAGCGACCTGTGGATGCTCACGGCGGACGTGGTCACAGCGGCGCTGTCTGCGAAACAGCAGGGAGAGCGCCACCAGTACCGTTGCCCCACCCAGCACCCAATGGACCCAGGGCAGCGCCAGCCAATCCTGCACCAATAGCCCCAGGCCTCCGGCCAGTCCCCCCAGCAGGGCGTAGCCGCTCAAGCGTCCAAGCGAGAAGGGCAGTAAGGTGCGCCAGGCCCTGCGTATGCCTCCCTCGGTGGCGGCAAAGACCGGACCCAAATAGGGCAGACAGGCCAGATTGCAAGGCCCGGCCCCGTACCCCAGTCCCAGCAGGAGCGCGGCGCCGAAGCTGAGGACAACGGGTTCCAGCGGGCTCATGGAACCTCCGTTTGCGGTTTTTCCCGGTTTTGCCGGATCCAGGCGAGCAGGTTGGATCTCTCCCAGGCGGTCTGTGCCTTTTTCCGCTGTTTGAAGTAGGCGGGTCCCGAGGAGAAGAGCGGAAAGACGGCATACTTCAACTGCAGGACGTCTTTATCCGGGCAGAACTCCACACAGCGGCCACACAGGGTGCAATCCTCGAAGGTGACGTTGCGGCGTTCCATGTCGGTATGAATCTCCCGGATGTCCATCGGGCAGGCTTTGGCGCAGAGTCCACAGCGCTCACAGCGCGGGGTGGCGTTTTTCACCAGTCGCAGCAGGCCGAGCTTGCGAAAGACCGCGTGCAACGCCAGCATCGGACAGACACGGCAGAAGGGTTGTCTGAGCGTCAGACCCAGGGCCAGGATAAGACCGAACAGGAAATCGGCAAACAGGGAGAGCACGATAGTCGTGGTGCTGGCGGTGTCCACATGCAGCTGGGCGGTATCGCCGGTGGCCAGGGTGGTGAGGATGCGGCTGGGGCAGATGCTGCAGAAGGGATCGCCCAGATCGTGGTTGACCATGCCGAGACCGGCCAGCAGGGGAAAACCGAAAACCAGCAGCAGCAGGACAAACCACTTCACCGGACGAATCCGTTTCACCAGGCTTTCATCCAGGGACTCCCGGCGTTGCAGACCCAGCTTCTGTCCAATGAGCTGCAGAAACTCCTGGAAGGTCCCCAAAGGACAGATCCAGCCGCAAAAGGCCTTGTTGAGGAAGACGAAGAGCAGCAGGAAGGTGCCGAGGGTGATCAGGCTGGGCATGATGCCCATCATCAGGTTGCCGCCCTTGGCGATGGTATCGCCCAGCCGGTGATCCATCTGGTGCTGAAAGGGGATCAGGGTGCAGAGGTCCGCTCCTTTATGGTCATAGGCGCAACTCAGGGCGGGCAGGGCGCCACTGAGCTTGTCCTCCAGGTAGTAGCCGGTGACCAGACCGCCATAGACGAAGAAGACGAAGGCGACGAGCTGTACCAGTTTACGTAACACCGAAAGGTTGATGCCGATTGTCATGACGCCTCTCCTGCAGGTCTTCTCTGACGGCCGATCATGCCGCCGGCGATGAAACCGATACCGACGACAAGCCAGCCCAAGGACTTGGATTGCCAGTGGGCGGGGTCCATGCGATAGGAGGCAGTGAGCATGGTCTCGTACGTGATGCCCGCGTCTTGGGTCTTCGCGCTGACCGAGAATTCGGCGCTGCGCTCATCCCGTTCACCGGGAACGATGTCCGGAAAGTCGTCGGGCAGGCGGAAGACCGCATAGCCGTTGTCGTCGGTCACAGCCTCCAGTCGCGTGCCATGGGCCGTTTCGAGGATGAGCGCGGTCTGGGTCTTGGGTTGGCCTTTAAGGCGCAACTGAAAGCCCCAGCGTTGATTTGCCAGATACCTGAAATGCTCACGCGGAATCGGCGCCGGGACGATTTCGAGGTCGGTTTTAACCGCACCCGCCAGCTCGCTGGGGCTGTGTTTGCTGGGGCGTCCGAAGAGATACTCGTAGCGGATCACCGTCTCCTTGCTATTGCCCCAGTCCTTCTCCGCCACCACCGCGTGGTAGTTGTCCATGCCGGTTTTGGGGATCGTGATCCCGCCGTGGGCCATGCTCAGCGGCTGGGTTGTCAGATCGGGCTTCCACAGCGTGATTTCGGCGCCTTGGGCGTTCTCCAGCATCAACTGCTTGGGTCCGCGATGGCTGTGTCCCGATTGTGCTTGATTCGCTTTGGGGGTGGGTTGCTCGGCAGCCATACTCACCGTTGCTGTTGCTATCAGTACGGACGCGAGCAGGCAGTGTCGCGGATAGGGTTTCATGCCGATACTCCTAGAAGTTGTAGCTGTAACTGAGCATGGCGGTTCGCGGCGCGCCCGCGGAGTAGCTCTTGTCCCCGCTGGTGCTCTTTTTCACTTCGCTCGCGTAGCGCTTGTCGAACAGGTTCTCCACGTTCAACTGCAGGCTGTGGGGACCGCTGCTGTAGCCGAGCATGAGGTTGGTCACGAACTCATAGCCTTCGTACATTTCGGAATTGGCGTTGTCGATGGTGTAGCTGCCCCAGCTGTTGCTGCGAACCACCGCCTTGAAGCCCAGGGGATGGCTGTAACCCAGGCCAAGGCTGTACTGCTGACGCGGCACGTAGGGCAGCTGGTTTCCGGAACGGTCGACAGGAGTCAGGGTGGGGCCGGTACGCACCAGTTCGTCGAACTCGGTGAAGGTGTAATCACTGAAGGCGAAGCCGCCCTCGAGCCAGAAGCGGTCATCGATGTCGTAGCGACCGCTGATCTCGACACCCTTCTTCAGGGTTTCGCCGGCGTTCTGGAACTCGGTGGTCATGTCGGGATTGAGCACGGAGACGATCTCGTCATCGACGGTGGTGCGATAGACGGCGATGTCGAGCGACCAGTCTCGCGCGCGACCCTTGAGCCCGATCTCGACATTGCGAGCAGTAGCGGCGTCCAGCGCCGGGTTGGTCTGAATCTCCGACTCGGAGGGGACCTGCCCCGATTGCGCCGCCACACCGTAGAGGTTGAACACTGGATTCAGCGCATAGGTGACACCCAGCTTGGGCGAGAACAGGTTGAAGGTCTTGTCGGTCTTGGTGAGCACCGGGCTGGCGAAAAAGTCGTAGTTGGAGCTGCCCCAGTCGTACTCGCCGTAGGCGGTGTTCTCGATATCGAAACTCGTACGATCGAAGCGAAAACCGATATCGATGCTGGTGCGCTCGGTGGGCTTCACGGTCTCCTGCAGGAAGAAGCCGTAGAGGGTGTTGGTAGCGTCCTCCTGCTCCAGCAGATCACCCTTCTCATCGGAGAGGGTGCGGATAATGGTTTCCGGTCCCGTGGGATTCCAGGGCGGAGGCGGTGCCGTCTCCAGATCCGCGTAGGTGTACTTTTTGGAGTCCTTGGTGTCGTCACGGCGGGCGGTGATACCGCTGACCAGGGTGCTCGGTCCCCATAATTGATGGCGGTAGGCCAGTTCGAGATCGGTGCCGATCACCGTGGTGCCCGGGTTGTCGTTGATGGCGCCGGTGACCGGATGGTAGTGATCCCAACGGTTGGCGTAGACGCGCGGCTTGAGGGTCAGATCGCCGATCTCCTGCTCGTAGCGGGAGTTGAAGAACCAGATGGTGGAGTAGCGACCGCTGTGCTGCCACTGGCTGCTGGTGTCCTTCTGTTCCCCGGTATCGAGGTAACGCTGATAGTCGTCCTCGTCCATGGAACCGGGGATCTGAAGATCGGCCTCGTGATAGCTCAGCTCCGATTCGAGGGTGGCCCCGTTGTCGAGCAGCAGGCCGTGCTTGAAACTGACCTGGCTCGATTCGAACTCATTCCACTCGCGCCAGTCGTTGTCGCTCTTGCGATAGGAGGCGGTCAGGGAGAAGGCGTTGCTATCGTTGATGTCGCCCGCCAGGCGGCCATGCAGGTTGGCCTGACCGTACTCGCCGGCACCGAGCTTGACCCGGTTGCTGTCGGTGTCGAAGACCGATTTCGAAATGATCTGGATGGTACCGCCCGCCGACCCGGCGCCGTAGAGGGAGCCGGGCCCCTTGGTGATCTCGATGCGCTCGATATCCTGGGTGTCGATGAAATCGAAGCGGGAGAAGCTGTCGGGATCGGTCATCGGCACGCCGTCGCGGATGACCATGATTTCGCGTACACCGTAGTTGGCCTTCTGCCCGGCGCCGCGAATGATCAGACGGCTGTCGTAGGCCGAGTTCTTGGAGTCGATGAGCACGCCCGGTGTGCCCTGGATGGCGTCCTTGATGTTGAACATCTTTTCACACTCGATGCGCTCGGAGTCGATGACGTCGATGGCACCGGCGACCTCCTTGGTGCCCCGTTCCACACGGGTGGCGGTGACACTGATGACGTCATACTGATCACTGTCGACCGGTTGCTCGTCAACCGTTTCCGCGGCCTGGACCGAGTGTGCGGCGAGTGCCGCCAGGATAGAGAGGGAGAGGAGTGTTTTTTCGATCTTGGGCATGTACTTCATTAACTTCCGGTCTCGTCAATCAGTGAAAAGGGGACTTCTGGACACTTGACTCCCTATCGAGGGAGTCGTCGTGAAAGACATCCTGTGACCAATAGCAATTGGCGAGCCAAAGCTAACTCGTTGAAAGATATGGGAATGAAATCCAAGTAGAAAAATCAGGCCGGTGAGATCGCGCAAATATGCGTGAATTCACACACTAAGATCGAGGTATTGGGTGGCTGATCAGTCGCCAGCCTGATGCGGGACCCAGGATTGACCGTTCCAGGCTTCGTATGGGCGGAAGCGGGTTTTGTAGCTCATCTTCTCACACGCTTCGATCCAGAAGCCGGGATAGACCCACTCTTTACCGAGTCGGCGTGTGTAGTCGATCTGCCACAACAGGGCAAAGACCCCGAGTCCGTCAGCGGTCAGCTCGGGATCGAAGAAGGTGTAGATGGAAGAGGTCCCGTTCGGCAGGATGTCGCTCACCGCGACAGCGGCGAGTCTTTGTCCCAAGCGGAATTCGATAAACTCGGTCTGCGCCCAGTCACAGGTCAGGAATTGGGTGTACTGCCCCGGGCTGTTGCAGGTCATGGCGCCATCGGGATGCCGTTGCAGCAGGTAGCGCTTATAGAGTTCGAAGTGGGCCTCGTCGTAGGTCGGCTTTGTGGGAGTGACCCGGTAGCGTTCGATGTTGCGCTTCCAGTTACGCCGTTGGCTGCGTGAGGGCTCGAACCGATCCACCGGGACACGCAGGGAGATGCAGGCGGCGCAGGAGGGGCAGGCCGGTTGGTAGAGGTAGCAGCCACTGCGGCGAAAACCGCGGTCGATCAGCTGCTGATAGATGGCCGGGGTTACCTCGGCAGCCGGATCGAGGAACAGACTGCGGGCCTCGCGATCGGGCAGATAGGAGCATTCGTGGGACTGGCTGACATAGAGCGCGAATGCGCTCTCCTGATTGAAACCGGAGTCGTTCAGCACGCTTCGCACTCCGGCGCGGTCTGCTCGACATGCGACCATGTGCCCGGTCGACCCTCTAACTTGCACCACTGATCGAGGTGGCGGCAAAAGGTCTGTCTGGGAATCTCCTGAGCACCCAGGCTGGCGAGGTGTTGGGTATAGACCTGACAGTCGATCATTTTGTATCCCCATGCCTGCAGTGTACGGCTCAGGTGTACCAGGGCGATCTTGGAGCTGTCGGGAACCCGGCTGAACATCGACTCGCCGAAAAAGACCGCTCCGATGGCCATGCCATAGAGGCCGCCCACCAGATTCTCATCCTGCCAGACCTCTACGGAGTGGGCCAGCCCCAGTTCGTGCTGTTGCTGGTAGGCTTCGATCATTTCCGGCAGCAACCAGGTGCCCGGTGAGCTGCTGCGAGGTTCCGCGCAGGCTTGGATCACGGCTTCGAAATTTCTATCGAAACTGACCGTAAAAATCTTTTTTTTCAGTGTCTTGCGAAGGCTGCGACTGATTTTGATCTGCTCGGGGAAGAGCACGGTTCGGGGATCGGGTGACCACCAGAGGATGGGCTCGCCTTCGCTGAACCAGGGAAAAATACCCCGCAGATAGGCGTTATATAGGCGTTTAGGCGTGAGATCACCTCCCACTGCCAGCAGACCATTGGGGTCGCGCTCCGCCAGGGAGACATCGGGAAATGGCGCGTCGGGTTCCTCGTCGAGAAGAAAGATCATCGGTCGTTAATAAGAATGGCAGCGAAGATTTAGGTTATCCTACCAGTCACTTGTTTCGCTTGAAAAAAATACGCATCATTCATTTACCACACAGTTGCCGGGTAATCCGGCTCGCTATCGGAGTCGCCTTTGTCGGACCCTGTCAGACACCTGCAGATCGGAGATGTGCTGCAACTGCAGTTCGCACCACCGAGTGATATACAGGATCGTTACGCAACCACCTTGATCGGCTTTTTGCCGGGCCAGAGCCTGATCATCTCGACTCCTCGCAAACAGGGTAAGGCGATTATCGTCCGCGAGGGTCAGGCCTTCACCGTACGCATACTGCAGGGGAGCAACATCTTCGGTTTCGTGGCCCGCGTCCTGAAGGTCTCCTCAAAACCCTTCCCCTACCTCCATCTGGCTTATCCGGAGGAGGTTGAGATCGCGGTGGTGCGTAACGCCCCCCGGGTTCCAACCGAGATTCGCGCCACGGCCAGTAAGCCGACAGAAGGGGATCTGACCGAGCATGAGGTGATCATTTCCGACATCAGCAAGACGGGGGCTCGCGTCATGTATGGTGAACAGCTCGGTGGGGTGGGGACTGTGATCCAGGTCACCCATCCGATCTCGGTCTGTGGTGGAGAAGACATGCTGAAAGTGATGGGCAAGATCCGCAATGTACGGGAAGTGAAACGGGAAGGGGAGGCCAGGACCTTCGTCCACGGTATCGAGTTCCACGGATTGACCCGGTTTCAGGAGGTCCTGCTCTGCGCCTATGTCATGGGCAGTATCGCCAGAGAGGGGGGTTGAACTTCGCCCTCCGGCTTTACCGGCCGACGCTCGTCGGAGCCGACAGGATATCCGGCGCACCGGGCTAGCTTGCGGCTGCAGCGGCCCGATGCGTTACCGTCGCTTACTCCTGGGTGGCCAGTGCATCCAGATAGCGCTCGGCGTCCAGGGCCGCCTGACAGCCGGTTCCCGCCGAGGTGATGGCCTGACGATAGACGTGATCCATGACGTCACCGGCGGCAAAGACACCGGGCATCGAGGTCTGGGTGGCATTGCCTTCGATACCGCCCTTGGTTTTGAGCCAGCCGTTCTGCATCTCCAACTGGCCCTCGAAGAGGCCGGTATTGGGGCTGTGGCCGATGGCGATGAAGACGCCCTGCAGGTCGATCTCCTGGGTGCTGTCGTCCTTCACGTTCTTGATGCGCATACCGGTGACGCCCGACTGGTCGCCCAGGACCTCGTCCAGCACGTGATCCCACATGATGGTGACATTGCCCTCCTCGGCCTTCTTCTTCAATTGGTCGGAGAGGATCTTCTCCGAGCGGAACTGGTCGCGGCGATGCACCACCACCACTTCGGAGGCGATGTTGGAAAGGTAGAGGGCCTCCTCCACGGCGGTGTTGCCGCCGCCGATCACCGCCACTTTCTGGTTGCGGTAGAAGAAACCGTCACAGGTGGCGCAGGCGGAGACGCCGCGGCCGCGGAAGGTCTGCTCCGATTCCAGCCCCAGGTACTTGGCCGAGGCGCCGGTGCAGATGATCAGGGCGTCGCAGGTGTAGACCGCCGAATCGCCGGTGAGACGGAAGGGACGCTCGCCCAGTTCCGCCTTGTTGATGTGATCGAAGATGATCTCGGTATTGAAGCGCTCGGCGTGCAGGCGCATACGCTCCATCAGGTCGGGACCCTGCACGCCGGCATGATCACCGGGCCAGTTGTCCACCTCGGTGGTGGTCATCAGCTGACCGCCCTGTTCCATACCGGTGACCAGTACCGGCTCCAGGTTGGCGCGGGCGGCATAGACGGCGGCGGTGTATCCGGCGGGTCCGGATCCCAGAATCAACAGACGGCAATGCTTGGTTTCGCTCATGTATACTAACTCCAGCTGGACGCATAGCACCGAGCAGGGCTCGGTTCCAGATTTGAAAGGTCGGTAGTCTTGGTCAGGCCGAAACGGGATTCAGTGACTCTGTTCCAAGTCCGCGCAAAAGAATGCGGGAATACTACGGAAACATCCACCAGGGGTAAAGATTCCGGGCGTGGGGCAGGGTATTCTGCGCACTGCGAGGTTTCTGCCGTCCCCGTGTCATCAGCCTGAGTCCTGCCGGAAACCCTAGTCCAACCACCCGAGACGCCAGTTATGAAAATCGGCATACCCAAAGAGATCAAACCCCTGGAAGGCCGGGTTGGCCTGGTGCCAGAGGCCTGTGGCGAACTGGTGCGGGATGGGCACCGTGTGTTGATCGAGGGCGGCGCCGGTCTGCTCAGCGGTTATCCCGACGACGCCTACCGGGAAGTGGGTGCGGAGACGGTCACCGATGCGCAGACGGTGTATGCGGAAGCCGATCTGGTGATCAAGGTGAAGGAGCCCTATGGCCCCGAGCCGGAGATGCTGCGGGCGGGACAGCTGCTGTTCTGCTATCTGCACCTGGCGGCGGACGAACAGCTGACCCGCCGACTGCTCGACTCCGGCGTCATCGGCATCGCCTTCGAGACCCTGTCGGACCGGGGCGGCTTGCCGTTGCTGGCGCCCATGAGCGATATCGCCGGGCGCCTGGCGGTGCAGATCGGAGCCACCCTGCTGCATCGTCCCGAGGGCGGCAAGGGACTGCTGCTCGGTGGACTGCCCGGGGCGGAACGGGGACACGTGGTGATCATCGGTGGCGGGCAGGCCGGCGGCAACGCCGCCCGTCTGGCGGCGGCCATGGGTGCCCGGGTCACCGTCTTCGACCGGCAGCGCGAGCGCATGCTGGAGATGCGCGCCCTCGGCGACAACGTGACCGCGCTCTATCCCTATGGACACAGTATCGAGGCGGCGGTGGCCTCCGCCGACCTGTTGATCGGCGCGGTGCTGGTCCCCGGCAGCCGCGCGCCCCATGTGGTGAGTCGCGAGGAGATCGAAACCATGGCCCCGGGCAGCGTGGTGGTGGATATCTCGGTGGATCAGGGGGGCTGTATCGAAACCACCCGCCCGACCACCTATGAGGATCCGACCTACCAGGTCGCCGATGTCACCCACTTCGCGGTCACCAACATGCCCGGCGCCGTGCCCCGCAGCGCCTCCCAGGCGCTCTCGGCGGCGCTGATACCCTACCTCAGACCGCTGACGGGGCCGGACTGGCGGGGGGATGCGCGGCTGAGTGGCGCGGTCAATCTGGCCAACGGTGAACTGGTCTATCCTGCCTTGCGTGAGCAGTATCTGTGAACTTAGAATAACTATTTAGCGTAAATATATAATTCGAAAGGAATAACATTCAGCATGACAGCCCAGGCCAAAAGCCGAGAGATGGCAGAGCAGAGCCCTTTTCAGCGCCATGTGAACCACGCCCTGCGCGAAGGCATCATGTGGAGCCTGTTCTGTCTCAGCGGCTATCTGCTGTTGTCGCTCTTCACCTATTCGGCGCAGGATCCGGGCTGGTCCTACACCGGGCCCTCGGTGCATGTGTTGAACTCCGGCGGGCCGGTCGGCGCCTGGTTCTCCGACGTCTTTCTCTACCTGTTCGGCTTCTTCGCCTACCTGTTTCCCGTCATGCTCAGCTGGAGCGCGGTGCTGGTGTTCCGCCGCCGCAATCCGGACGACAGCATCAACTTGAATCTGGTGCTGGTGCGCTGGCTGGGCTTCTTTATCACCCTGGCCTCAGGCTGCGCCCTGGCGGCGCTGCACGCCAGCCAACTGGGCGAGGCCCTGCCGACCGGTACCGGCGGTGTGCTTGGCGGCTCATTGGGCGGCTATTTCGAAGCCACCTTCAGCCGCTCCGGCAGCACGCTGCTGATGCTGGCCCTGTTCCTCAGTGGTTTCACCCTGTTCACCGGCGTCTCCTGGTTTACGGTGATGGATCTGCTGGGCGGTCTGATGCTGACGCTGGTGCGCAAAAGCTACCTCTTCTATGTCCACCTGCGCGAACGCATGGCGGCGAAGAAGGCGCGTCAGGAGCGGGTCGCCCTGGTCAAACAGGAGCAGAAGAAGGCGAAGAGCCGCAAGCAGCCCCGTATCGAGCCGGTGATCAAGGCCCCCAAGGCGAGCCAGCGGGTGGAGAAGGAACGCCAGGTGCCCCTGTTCGAGGCCGACCCCAACAGCGAGCTGCCGCCGCTCTCCCTGCTCGATCCCGCACGCCAGACGGTGCAGGCCTACTCGGAGGAGGCGCTGCAGGCCATGTCGCGGCAGGTGGAGCTGAAGTTCGCCGATTTCGACATCGACGTGCAGGTGGTGGCGGTCCATCCCGGACCGGTGGTCACCCTCTACGAGCTGCAGCTGGCGGCCGGCACCAAGGTGAGCAAGATCACCGGACTGTCCAAGGATCTGGCGCGGGCGCTCTCCACCATCGCCGTGCGCGTGGTGGAGGTGATCCCGGGCAAGTCGGTCATCGGCCTGGAGATCCCCAACGAGTACCGCGAGACGGTGTTCCTCAGCGAGGTATTGCAGTCGGAGGTTTACGAGGCGGCCAAATCGCCCCTGACCCTGGCCCTGGGCAAGGACATCGCCGGCAATCCCATGTGCGCCGATCTGGGCAAGATGCCCCACGCCCTGATCGCCGGTACCACCGGCTCCGGTAAATCGGTGGCGATCAACGCCATGATCCTGAGCCTGCTCTACAAGTCCAAGCCCGACGAGGTGCGGATGATCATGGTCGACCCGAAGATGCTGGAGCTGTCGGTCTACGAGGGCATCCCCCATCTGCTGACGCCGGTGGTGACCGACATGCAGGAGGCCGCCAACGCCCTGCGCTGGTGTGTCGGCGAGATGGAGCGGCGCTACAAGCTGATGGCCTCGCTCGGGGTGCGCAACATCATCGGCTACAACCGCAAGGTGAAAGAGGCGATCAAGAAGGGCGAGCCGCTCAAGGACCCTCTGTTCCAACCCGAATCGGACGCCATCATCGAGGCCATGGCCCACCCCACGCTGGAACCCCTGCCCTATATCGTGGTCATTATCGACGAGCTGGCCGACATGATGATGATGGCCCGCAAGAAGGTGGAAGAGCTGATCGCCCGCCTGGCGCAGAAGGCACGTGCGTCGGGCATCCATCTGATCCTGGCCACCCAGCGGCCGTCGGTGGACGTGATCACCGGCCTGATCAAGGCCAACATCCCGACCCGCATCGCCTTCCAGGTCTCCTCCCGCGTCGACTCGCGGACCATCCTGGACCAGATGGGGGCGGAGCACCTGCTGGGCCACGGCGACATGCTCTACATGGGCACCGGCAGCAATATTCCGATGCGGGTGCACGGGGCCTTCGTCGACGACAACGAGGTGCACCGGGTGGTCAAGCACCTGAAGTCGACCGGACAGCCCGACTACCTGGAGGAGATCCTGCAGGAGGCCACCGAGTCGCTACCCGGCTTTCCCGCCGAGGGGGGGGATACGGAAGATAACGATCCCCTCTACGACGAGGCGGTGCAGATCGTCACCGAGACCCGCAGGGCCTCGATCTCCGGCGTCCAGCGGCGACTGAAGATCGGCTACAACCGGGCCGCGCGCATGATCGAGGAGATGGAGCGCACCGGGGTGGTGGGCCCGGCCGAGAGCAACGGCAGCCGCGCCGTACTGGCGCCGCCGCCACCGAAGGATTGATGGTTGCACGGTGCGGCAGGCCGCACAGCCTAAACACAATGATCGAAATTGCAGATAGGAGTAGGGTGCGGCTTGCCGCACCGAAAATCGCTGGTCCTTTACGTGATGGTGCGGCAAGCCGCACCCTACCGGAAGATCACCGGTCTTTCACCAGCCTTGAATGAATGCTCGGACACTATGTCTGAATACGAGTGAATATGAAATTCCGTTACCCCTTTCTGATTCTGCTGCTATGGGCTGGTGTTGTCCTTTCAGCCCCGGCCGCCGACGGGCTCCAGCAGTTCAAGGCCTTCATGCAGGATCTGCACACTTTGCAGGCCAGTTTCCGCCAGACCGTCCAGCAGCCCGATGACGACAATGTCTACGCCAGCAACGGCGTCTTCTATCTCAAGCGTCCCGGTCAGCTGCGCTGGGAGTACGAGGATCCGGCGACCCAGGTGATCGTGGCGGACGGCAACCGCATCTGGTTGCACGATCTGGAGCTGGAGCAGGTCTCCCACCGCAGCCAGAAGGCCGCGCTCAAAGGGACCCCCGCCCAGCTGCTGAGCGGCAGCGCCCCGGTGGAGGCGAATTTCGAGGTGGAGGACCAGGGCGAGCGGGAGGGGCTCAGCTGGCTCGAGTTGCGACCGAAGGAGAAGGAGACCCAGTTCGCCAAGCTCAGGCTCGGTCTGGCCGACAATCAGTTGCAACGCATGGAGATGTACGACAACTTCGGCCAGGTCACCCGTTTCATCTTCTACGACATAGAGCGCAACCCCGAACTCTCGCCCGAGCTTTTCGTCTTCGTGCCACCCCCGCAGATCGATCTCATCGGCGACCTATGAGCGAACCCGACCTCTTCTCGGCGGAGCAGGGCGGCGAGTACCGGCCGCTCGCCGACCGCATGCGACCGCGCAATCTGGACGAGTTCGTGGGCCAGAGCCAGATCGTCTCCCAGGGCAAGCCGCTGCGCCGGGCGATCGAGGAGGACCGGCTCCACTCCATGATCTTCTGGGGGCCGCCGGGGACCGGCAAGACCACGCTGGCGCGGCTCATCGCCCACCACTCCGGGGCCCAGTTCCTCAGCCTTTCCGCTGTGCTCTCGGGGGTCAAGGATATCCGTGCGGCAGTCGATCAGGCGCGTCATTTCCAACAGCAGAAAGGACGTCCCACCGTGCTCTTCATCGACGAGGTGCACCGTTTCAACAAGTCCCAGCAGGACGCCTTCCTGCCCCATGTGGAGGACGGCACGGTGGTCTTCATCGGCGCCACCACGGAGAACCCCTCCTTCGAGCTCAACAACGCCTTGCTCTCGCGTGCGCGCACCTATGTGCTCAAGGCGCTCGCCAGGGAAGAGATCGAGCGCATCATCGACCAGGCCCTGGGCGACCGGGAGCGGGGCCTGGGCGAGGCGGGCCTGAGCATCAGCGAACCGGCCAGGCAGCTGTTGGCCGAGGCCGCGGACGGTGACGCACGGCGTGCCCTCAACCTGCTGGAGATCGCCAGTGATCTGGCCGAGAACGACCGCATCGACCTGCCGCTGATCGAAGAGGTGGCCAGCGGCACCCTGCGCCGTTTCGACAAGGGTGGGGAGGCCTTTTACGACCAGATCTCCGCCTTGCACAAGTCGGTGCGTGGATCGGCCCCCGACGCCGCGCTCTATTGGCTGGCGCGCATGATCGATGGCGGTTGCGATCCGTTCTACGTGGCACGCAGGGTGGTGCGCATGGCCTCGGAGGATATCGGCAACGCCGATCCGCGGGCCCTGGAGCTGGCACTCAATGCCTGGGAGGTGCAGCAGCGCCTCGGCAGCCCCGAAGGTGAGTTGGCGATCGCACAGGCGGTGGTCTACATGGCCTGCGCAGCCAAGAGCAATGCGGTCTACATGGCCTGGAAGGCGGCTCAGGCGGAGGCCAAGGCCTCGGGCTCACTGGAGGTGCCACTGCACCTGCGCAACGCCCCGACCAAGCTGATGAAGGAGCTCGATTATGGAAGGACCTACCGCTACGCCCACGACGAGCCCAACGCCTACGCCGCCGGCGAGAACTATATGCCGGAACCCTTGACCGGGCACCGCTATTACCACCCGGTCGAGCGGGGGCTGGAGATCAAGATCGCGGAGAAGCTGGCCATGCTGCGCCGGTTGGACGAAGAGGCCTCGAAAAAGGAGTAGCCGCGATCCTGCGTCAATCGTTGGAATCGTCTTGCCCCCGACTATACGCTTTCGGTAGATCCTGCCCGCCGTTTCCATGCCACTGGAAAATCACCCATCATCGATAGCCGGCCCGGAGCCTGGGTGGCGGCCGCTACCGGATGCCCGTTGAACCTGATCGGCGTCACGGACCATCTCCCGATTAAAGTTACGCTGCAAAGCTGTCGCAAACTACCAAGACGCTCGCCACTGTCGGGTCGTCTCACTATTGGTATCGACTAAAGGAATTCAGTAATGGAAGCAGCCAGCCCCTATAACCCCCCACAGACCGAACTCCTGGGTGATCAGGAAGCCTTCGGCAGTATCAAGATCATGTCCGCCAAAGGGCGCATCGGACGCCTTCGATATATCGCCTATACCCTCGGCATCACCTTCGCCGTCTATCTGGTCATGGCCGCGCTTTCCGGAGTTGCGGGGATGAGCCTGTCACAGGAGCTGGCGGGTCTGTTCCTGGTCGGCATCTTTGTCCTGGGCTACGGCGTCATGCTGTTCGTCAACGTCTTGCTGACGATTCAGCGCTGCCACGACTTCAACGTGACAGGCTGGTTGAGCCTGATCCTGCTGATTCCGCTGGTGCCGTTGATCTTCTGGATCATACCCGGGACCGAGGGCGTCAATCGGTTCGGACCGCAGCCGCCACCCAATAAAGGCGCGGCGGTCACGATCGTGATCATACTTCTGTTGGTGGCCGTGATCGGGGTTCTGGCGGCAATCGCAATCCCCGCCTATCAGGAGTACGTGGCGCGGGCCGCGGCAGCAGGCATGTGATCTGCCGAGCCGGTGGCCGGTGATTTTCCTGCAGCAGTGCTGAGGGGCTCGGTAACCCGCGCACCGATCGGGTCGGGGAACCGGGCTGCCCGTTAGCGCATCAGATCGAGCAGTCCGCCACTGCCTTTGTGCTCGGCAATATAGGCGGCGACGCTGTCGTGTCCGGCCTGTGTCGCCAGTTTCTCGGCATCTTCGCGGCGCAGATTGAGCACCAGGGCATCGGCTTCGGCGGCCATCAGCTTTTTGACCACGGCCATGTGGCCCTCTTGAGCCGCCAGCATCAGGGCGGTATTGCCGGCCTTGTTGCGGTGATTGATGTCCGGGCCGCGGGAGAGCAGCAGCTCCACGGTTCGCAAGGAGCCGTTGCGTGCCGCCAGCATGAGGGCGGTATTGCCGTTGTCGCTTTCGCGGTCGATCCGCGTCTCCCGCTTCAGCAGCAGCTCCACCACATCGGCATGCCCCAGGGAGGCGGCATGCATCATCGGCGTCACCCCGTCCTTGGCCTGGAGGTCGATCTTGGCGCCGCCTTCGAGCAGCAGATCGAGGCTCTCACGATTGCCGGCGTCGATGGCGTGATAGAGGGGGGAGCGCCCTTTGTTGTCTGACTTGTCGACCGCGGCGCCACTATTCAACAGGGTCCGGACGATCATCGGCTGTCGCTTGCTGACGGCGAGGATCAGGGGGGTTGCGCCATCTTTCGTGCTGGCGTTGGCATCGGCACCCTGAAACAGCAAGCGGGCGGCCATCTCCCGGTTTTTGTTTTCCACCGCGTGGTGGAGCGCCATGACGCCGTTTTCGTCGGCCACGTTGACGCGTGCACCCTTGGCCAGCAGCGTCTCCGTCAGCTTGAGATGATTGCCCCTTGCCGCCAGCAGGAGAGGGGTGGGGTTGTTGTCGCCGGTGCGGTTGGCATCCGCGCCGTGCTGCAGCAGGTAGTTTGCCGCCTTCTCCTGGCCCTGCCAGACCGCGCGACCGAGCGGAGTGAAGCCTTCGGGATCGAGGCCGTTGATATCCCCCCCTTTGGCCACCAGCGCCTCGATCAGCGGCATCTGACCTCGCCAGGCGGCGAGATGCAGAGGGCTCCAGCCGGCATGGGGGTTGGACTCCGGATCCGTGCCGGCGGCCGTGGTGATGGACTTCTGAATCTTGGCCAGATCGGGAAAGTCGCGCTTATTGTCCTTCTGCGCGGTGGCCACGCCGCCCGCCGCCTTGAGTCGCGTGGCCACCTGGTCGAACCTTCTCAATTGTGCCAGATCCAGTGCGGTCTGCTGCTTGGCATTGCGGGCGTTGACCTTGACGCCCTGGCGCAACAGCAGGTCCACCATCTGTTTCTGGTTTTTGCCCGCAGCCACCAGCAGAGGGGTATTGCCGTTGGCGTCCTTGATCTCGGGATCGGCGCCAGATTTCAGCAGCGCGCGTACGACCTTCTTATCGCCCAATCCGGCGGCGGTGTGCAGTGGCGCGTCGCCCAGGCTGTCCCGGGTATTGGGATTGGCGCCGGCCGCGAGCAGGATTTCAGCGCTCTCGGCCTGTTGATTGATCGCCGCCTCATGCAGGGCACTGCGTCCGAACTTGTCCGTGCCGTTGACCTGGGCGCCGGCCGCCAGCAGGCGGCGGATGGTCTCTGCCTTTCCGGCCGCCGCTGCCCGGTTGAGCAGTTCCGTGGTCTGGCTTTTGTTCAGATCCTGCAAGGGCGAAGTGGTGGCCAGACGTTCGAGCCGCTTCGCCGCCATGCGGTCCCCCCCTTCCGCGGCGCGGGCGTACCAGGACTTGGCCTTCTCGGTGTCGGCCTTCACTCCCCATCCGTTTTCGTAGAGCGTACCGGTGGTGTACTGCGCCTTGACATGCCCCTGTTCCGCCGCCTTGGAGAACCAGGCGAAGGCCTGTTGATGGTCCTTTTTCACTCCGCGTCCCGATCGATAGAGGTTTCCCAAGGCAAACTGGGCCTCTTTGTCGCCCGCTTGGGCCATGTCGAGATAGATTTGGGCCGCCTTTTCGAAATCCCGCATTCTGATCGCGGCTTCGGCCTCCTCATGAGTCGCCGCCTGGCACAGAGAGGCCGCCAGCAGGCTCAGCAGCAGTGTCAGCCAGGCCCAGCCGTTGACTCGGTTTGCATGCAGGTGGGTGGGGTTTTCAGGCTGTACCATGCTTGGTCTCCACATTGATGCCGGTCTCCTTGAGAAAGCCTGTGGGCAGAATACCGCCGGCACAGATGATTGCCGCGTTGTTGGGAATCTCGATAGTCTTGCCCTGCTGGTCGATGACGACGCCGTCCGAAGAGAAGGATTTGACGGTGGAATTGAACAGCAGATTGATCCGGCCGGCATCCACCGCCCGATCGACACGCTCCCGATTCTTGCGCTTGGCCCTGCCGAATGCGCCGCTGCGGTAGGAGAGGGTGACCGTGGTGCCGGGCTGATCAGCGATACTGGTGGCCGCCTCCAGAGCGCTGTCGCCACCGCCGACCACCAGGACATGCTGATTGCGATACTGTTCGGGATCGATCAGGCGGTAGGTGACCTTACTCATCTCCTCGCCCTCGACCCCCAGTTTTCTTGGCGTGCCACGTCGGCCGATGGTCAGTAGCACAGTTCGGGTGTGATAGACGCCCTGGTTGGTCTTCACCTCATACCCCCCCTGAGCGTGCGGGGTTATGGTCTCGACCCGCTCGTGATAGCTGATCTTGACGCCGGTCTTCTTTTCCACCCGCTGCCAGAAGGCCAGCAGCTCCTCCTTGGTGGTTTCGGTGAACTTCATCTCGCCGACCAGGGGCAGATTGACCGGGGCAGTCATCACCAGCTTGCCACGAGGGAATTGAAACACGGTGCCGCCGAGAGAGTCCTGCTCGACGGTCTTGTAGCGCAGCTTTTTCTCTATGGCGCGCAGGGAGGCGCTGAAGCCGGAAGGTCCCGCTCCCACGATCACGACGTCGTAAGGTGCTTCGTGGCGCCTGGACTTCAGGTCTTCCTGGAGGTGATCCAGCGCCTTGTAGCCCTGCTCGATGGCGTTGCGGATCAGTCCCATGCCGCCCAGCTCGCCAGCGATATAGATCCCCGGTTTGGAAGTCTCAAAATTGGGTTTCAGCACGGGGATATCCACACCACGCCTCTCAGTTCCGAACACCAGTGTGATGGCGTCGAACGGGCAGGCGGTCTTGCAGGCGCCATGACCGATGCAGTTGGTGGGCGCGATCAGCTGCGCCTTGCCGTCGATCAGCCCCAGTACGGGGTGGTTGTGCTGCTCCGGGCAGGCCTTGACGCAGGTACCGCAGCCCATGCACTTGGCTGGATCGATCAATGGGTGAAGCGATGCCGGCTCCGTCAGGCCGGCTTCCATCTCTTCTTGCATTACGGCAAGATTTTTACGACTTTTCAATCGCTTGTGCGCAATATAGACGCCCCAAATCAAGGCGATGGGGAAGAGATAGATCAAATAGAGGTCGAAACTGAGCTGCATCGATAGTGGACTGGCAGTGGGGTCAAGAAGAACAGGATCCAGGGCCTAATTGTGAATTATTCCCCAAATAAATCCATGACGGATTTAAGAATATATTAATCGGCCGCTCACATAATCGACCCAAAGTTGGAAATATGTGAAGCTTCTCATAGATGGGAAAATTCTCCCATAATATGATCTCATCTATGGGACAATGGTATTGATTCGATACCCATGTGACGAAATTCGATACAAAAATTACGGTTATTTTATACCTAAACAGGTGAATTGATGGAAACGGCCGCCCTTGCATCCCAAGATGCCAAACCTCTGCTTCAGGGGTTTATCAGCAGTTTGAAACGAACCGCAGGGTATCTGAGTGTCCTGGGTTTTACCTTGTTTGCGCTGTTCCTCCTCTATATGGGTTGGCTCAACCGGACACAGGCGGTCTGGACCGCTGAGGACGGCTGGGGCTACTGGTTCGGTATCGTCGGGGGTAGCCTGATGCTGCTGCTCCTGCTCTACCCCATGCGCAAGCGTCTCCAGTTCATGTCGAAATGGCTGACGGTCAAATTCTGGTTCCGGCTGCATATGATCTTCGGCGTGCTCGGTCCGGTGCTGATCATGATGCATTCCAGCTATCATCTGGGCTCGCTGAACGGCAGGATTGCGTTGTTCAGCATGCTGATCGTCGCCATCAGCGGTCTTTTCGGCCGCTATTTCTATACCCGGATTCACTATGGCCTCTACGGCAGAAAGGCGACCTTCGCTTCGCTGCGGGCCGATTCCGAGATGTTGACCAAGAAGCTGGGCCCGCTGTTCGACCTGCAGCCGAAGGCGAAACAGCTGCTGACCGATTACGAGCAACGTGTCTTACAGGCCCCCAGGGGTCCCCTGGCCAGCGCGATCCACTGGTTCAGCATGCGCTACACGGCGGCGCGACTCTACCATTCGGTGATTCGGGCGCTGAACAAAAAACTGTTGGCGGCAGCCCACTTGAAGGGTTGGGATCGATCCAAGGTAAGACGCAAACAGATGCGCATGCGCAGCATGTTGCTGGATCATCGGAGAGTGCTGCGTCAAATTCTCGAATTTCATTTCTACGAACGGTTGTTCGCTATTTGGCATCTGTTGCACATGCCGCTGTTCATCATGATGGTGGTTACGGGGTTTGTGCATGTCTATGCCGTACACGCTTATTAATATAGCCCGCTGCGGTAGTTGTTTGTGATGTCTTTCCTGCGGCAAAGGCTTCAGCACATTGTGCTGTGCTGTTTGTGTCTGGCTTCGATGCCGGCGCTGGCAGGCAAACTCGATCTGCTGCTCATGCCCGGACCGGTAATCGAGGGCCACGCCGAGTTCGAGGAGAAATGCGAGAGCTGTCACGAGACCCTGAAGAAGGCGAGCCAGGCGGGGCGCTGCCTCTCTTGTCATGACCATGACGATATCAAGCTCGATATCGACAAGAGCGAGGGGTATCACGGACGTCTGGAGAAGGAACTGGCAAAGGACTGTAAGCACTGCCATACGGACCACAAAGGGCGTGACCGCGATGTGGTAAATCTGGACACGGAATCCTTCGACCACCGACAAACCGATTTCGAGCTCAAGGGCGCCCATACGACCCTGTCCTGTCGGCTCTGCCATACCCAGGAGCTGAAAAAGTACCGGGATGCCCCGAACATCTGTTTCGACTGCCACGAAGCCGACGACGCGCACAAAGGCAAGCTGGGCGAGGAGTGTGACAAGTGCCACAACGAGAAGAGTTGGCGCGAACAGGCCTTCGACCACGACAAGGACACCGAATACAAGCTGATCGGCCGGCACAATGAGATCGACTGCAAACTGTGTCATGCAGACGAGCACTACAAGGATACGCCGAAGGATTGTTACAGCTGCCATCTGATCAACGACGTCCATAACGGGCGCTATGAGAACAAGTGCGAGAAGTGCCACAGCAGCTACGAGTGGAAGAAGCTGGTCTTCGATCATGGCAAGGACACCGAGTTTGCACTCGAGGGGCGCCACAAAGAGGTGAAGTGCGACACCTGCCATGTCAAGGGGCCCTATGCCAAAAAACTGGAGAAGAACTGTTTCGCCTGTCATGAGAAAGACGACGAGCACAAGGGACGCAACGGTGAGAAGTGTCAGGAGTGCCATAACGTGGAGAGTTGGAAAAAGACCGACTTCGATCATGACAAGGACACTCCCTTCGCCATCAAGGGACAACACAAGGAATTGGTCTGCAGTGCCTGTCATCGCACCGCGGCGATGGATGCACTGAAAGACGCCACCTGCATCGACTGCCATCGGGCGGTTGATGTTCACAAGGGAGAGCAGGGCGAAAACTGCGGCTACTGCCACAATGAAAATGCGTGGAATCAGCGGGTGTTTTTCGAGCACGACATCACCCGTTTTCCGCTGATCGGTATCCATAGCGTAACCGCCTGTGAATCGTGCCATCTCAGCGCGCAGTTCCAGGAGGCGTCCATCGAATGTCTCTCCTGCCACAAGGAGGAGGATGTGCACGAGGGGCGTATGGGCAAGAAATGCGGCGAGTGCCACAACCCCAACGCTTGGTTGCTCTGGACCTTCGATCACGATACCCAGACCGACTACAAGCTAGAGGGTAAACACAAGGAGCTCGTGTGCGAGGCCTGTCACCGGGTTTCGCTGGAAGAACAGAAGCAACTGTCGAAACAGTGTTTCGGCTGCCATCGGGTGGATGATGTGCATCGTGGCGGTTTTGGACGCCACTGTGATCGCTGCCACAGCACCGAAACTTTCAAGGAGCCTGTGTTTCGCTGACGTCAGCGTAAGCAACAGTAGAGATGAAGCCTATGAACAGCGTGACGATGAGAAACGACTTTCCTACACGCCGATTCTCCGGGATCAGGCATATACTCGCCTGGCTGCTGTTGGCGCTGGCGGCATCACTCAGCCATACGGCTGCCGCGGCGATCAGTGATTTCGATCATTTCGCCACCGGCTTTCCCTTGACCGGAGGGCATCGCAACATCGAGTGCGACAGCTGCCATGTCAACGGCCTGTTCGTCGGTACACCGCAGGAGTGCGAGCGCTGCCATAACAATGTGCGCGCTGATGGCAAGACGCCGGACCACGTGCAAACCGATGACCAGTGTGACGACTGCCATACCACGACCGACTGGCGTCATGCCCGTTTCGATCACAGTAATGTCTCAGACGATTGCAGCAGTTGCCATAACGGTTCGACCAGCACCGGTAAAAGCACGGACCATATCCAAACAAGCAACACCTGCCAATTCTGTCACTCCACCTTCAGCTGGACCCGCGTCAGTCGGGTGGATCACACCGCGGTGATGGGTACTTGCGTCAGCTGCCACAATGGCGTGACCGCAACCGGGCAGTCGCCCTCCCATATCGCCACCAACGGCAGACCCTGCGAGGATTGCCACAACACCATCTCCTGGAGCTCCGGAACCTACGACCATGCGGGCGTCACCGGTAATTGCGCGAGTTGCCACAACGGCACCACCGCCACCGGAAAGCACGCACGTCACATCCAGTCGACTCAGGTCTGTGAGAGCTGCCATCGCGTCAATGCCTGGGTGCCGGTGACCCAGGTCGACCACACCAATGTGTTGGGTGCCTGCTCGAGTTGTCACAACGGCAGCATCGCGACCGGCAAATCCGCCGACCATATCGCCAGTACCGATGTCTGTACCGACTGCCATACCACCAATGCCTGGGTGCCGGCCAATTTCGACCATGCCAGCGTCACCAGCAATTGTGCGAGCTGCCATAACGGTTCCTCGGCCACGGGCAAGAACGCGACACATATCCAGACCACCAATGTGTGCGAGGCCTGTCATCGCAACACCGCCTGGGTACCGGTAACGCGAGTCGATCATACGCAGGTGCAGGGTGCCTGTTTCAGCTGCCACAACGGAGTTTCGGCGCCGGGTAAGACCCCGGACCATATCGCCAGCAGCAATGTCTGTTCGGATTGCCATACCACCAATGGCTGGATTCCGGCGACCTTCGACCACGCCAGCATCACCGGAAATTGCGCCAGTTGCCACAACGGCACCATGGCCACCGGCAAGAATGCGACCCATATATCGACCAACAATATTTGTGCGGATTGTCATCGCAACACCGCCTGGGTGCCGGTGATCAGGGTCGACCATGCGGATGTGATCGGTAGTTGCAGCAGTTGCCACAACGGTACCACGGCACCTGGTAAAACAGCCGACCACGTACCGACCACGGCGGATTGCGCCACCTGTCATACGACGTCGGGATGGCTGCCGGCTGACTTCGATCACACGAATGTGGCGTCGGATTGCGCCGGTTGTCACAATGGCTCGACGGCCACCGGTAAGAACGCGAATCACATCTCGACGAATAATTTGTGTGAAGACTGTCACCGCAATACCGCCTGGGTGCCGGTGATCCGCGTCGATCACAATGACGTGATCGGCACCTGCTACAGCTGCCATAACGGCAGCACGGCGATCGGCAAGCACGCGGCGCATATTCAGAGCGGTAACGACTGCGAAACCTGCCACACTACCAACGGCTGGGTCCCCGCCAACTTTGATCATGCGAGCACCACTGCGAACTGCTCGAGTTGTCATAATGGCACCTCGGCCACAGGCAAGAACGCCAGCCACATCTCGACCACGAATGTGTGTGAGGATTGTCATCGCAACACGGCTTGGGTGCCCGTCATTCGGGTCGATCATGCGGATGTCATCGGCACCTGCTTCAGTTGCCATAACGGCACCACGGCCATCGGCAAAAACGCCAGTCACATCAACAGCGGAAACGATTGCGAGACCTGCCACACCACCAGTGGTTGGATCCCGGCCAATTTCGACCACGCCACCACCACGGCAAACTGTTCGAGCTGCCACAACGGCGTTTCCGCCACCGGCAAAAACGCCGCCCATATCCAGACCACCGACGTCTGCGAGGACTGTCACCGCAACACCGCCTGGGTACCGGTGATCCGGGTCGACCATGCCGATGTGATCGGCGCTTGCTTCAGCTGCCACAACGGCACTACCGCTACGGGTAAGACGCCTGACCATATCGCCAGCGACAATACCTGTGATCTGTGTCATTCCACAACCGCCTGGGTGCCCGCCAATTTCGATCATGCCAACACCGTGGCGAACTGTTCGAGCTGCCACAACGGGACTACGGCAACGGGCAAGAACGCGGGTCATATCCAGACCAACAACCTGTGCGAGGACTGTCATCGCAATACCGCCTGGATACCGGTGATCCGTGTCGATCACAACGACGTCATCGGGACCTGCTTCAGCTGTCACAACGGCACCACGGCGATCGGTAAACCGGCCGACCATGTGCCCAGCGACAACACCTGCGATCTGTGCCATACAACCGCAGCCTGGGTGCCGGCGAATTTCGATCATGCCAGCATCTCCAACAACTGCTTCAGTTGTCACAACGGCACCACGGCGACCGGCAAGAACGCGAGTCACATCCAGACCACGAACGTGTGCGAGGATTGCCATCGCAACACCTCCTGGATACCGGTAATCCGGGTTGACCACGCGGACGTGATCGGCACCTGCAACAGCTGCCACAACGGCACCTCGGCCACCGGTATGCCGTCTGGCCACTTCAACACCACTCAGCAGTGCGACAGCTGCCATTCGACCAGCGGCTGGCTGCCGGTCTCCAATTATGTGCATGTGGGTAACTACCCGGGTGACCACCGGACTGCGTTGACCTGTAACGACTGCCACACCAGCAACAGCGAGACGATCCCCTGGCCCTTCCCGGCCTATCAGCCGGATTGTGCAGCCTGTCATGCCAATGACTACAAGCAGGGTGAAGGACCGCACAGCAATCTGAGCAACGACCGTGATTGCGCGGGAAGCCGTTGCCACAGCGTATCCGACAGGAATTGGGATTGAGCATGTCGCGAACAATCATCCAGGTAATGACGGAATAAGCGACGTGCGACAGATCATTCGTTACACCCTCTCGCATGGGTTGCTGTCCATGCTGCTCATGCTGTTTGCCTGTCAGGCCATGGCGGCATCGCGTGTGCTCGATCGTATCGAAACGCGGGTGGAAGGCGACAACAACGTGATCGCGGTCCACTTCAACATTCCGGTGCGTTACGTTTCGCATGTCATGAACGACGCCAACAGTGAGATCGGCATCCAGCTGCAGATCGTGCCGACACCGGAAGTCGATCTTGAAGACCTGCTTTCCCGGGATCAGCTCAGTTGGAAACCGACCGAGGAGATTCCGCTTTCCAAGGTGGTCTATCAGGGCACCGGCGTCGGCACCTCGAGTCTGTTGGTCTCCTTCGCCACCCCGGTGAAGGATTTTCGCATTCGCCAAAGTCGTGACTTCTATGTCATGGAATTCGTCCTGAAAAAAACGGCAAAGCTGCCGCAGGTCGAAAAGGTGCCCATGGTCGACATCGACGTGCCCGAAACCAGACCGCCCCTGAGGGTCAAGTCGCTGCCGTTGGTGATCTATGTGATCAACCTGACTTCCGAGACCAAGCCTCTCGATCTGAACCAGATCGCCCCGGTTCCGGTGGATGCCAATGAGGCGCTCTATACCACGCGAACGGTGGTGGATGGCAGCGAGTGGCATCGTCTGCGTCTCGGTTTTTTTCGGACCCAGAACGAAGCCAAAGCCAAACTAAAGGCGGTGAAGAACTTCTATCCCAAGGCCTGGATCGATCGTGCCGATCTCAGTGAGCGGCGTCAGGCCCTGTTCGAGTCCGGTCTGCTGCCCGCGGCCGAGATGGCCGAGGCTCCAGCCGGGCAGGGTGACAGTGTGGTGACTGGCGTGGTTGGCGTGGGTGCCGCAGCCGCCGCTGGAATGGCAACCACGGGAGCCGCCGCGGCGGAGGGAGTAACCGGTGCTGCAGCGGAGGGAGCTGGCGAGCTGGCCGCAGGTGCGGCGGAAACTGAAGCCGAGCCCCAGCCGCAGGCCGAGGAGCAACCGCCGCTGCCGGCGGATGAACGGCTGACCAAGATGATCGAACTGATCCGGCATGCCATGACCGCCGGCGAATACGACAAGGCGATCCGCATGCTGGAGGGTTTCCTCGAGGAGCCGGAGAACTACTACACCAAGGAGGCCATGGAGCTGTTGGGCCTGGCGCGCGAGCGCAACGGCCAGCGGGCCCACGCCAAGGCCGAATACGAGGCCTTCCTCGAAAAGTACCCGGAAGGGGAGGATGCGGAGCGGGTGAAACAGCGGCTGCTGGGCCTGATCACCGCCCCCAAGACGCCGAAGGAACGGCTGCGTGAAGAGGAGGAGGCGCAGGCGGTGGAGTGGGAGACCTACGGCAGCGTCTCCCAGCACTATCGACGCGATTCGATTGACAATCCGGGCGACGAGAACGATATCGTCTCCCGCTCCGAGATCGAAACCTTTGTCGATCTCAACAGCCGCCGCCGCAGCCAGTCCCTCGACGTGCGCATGAAGCTGACCGGCAGCTACGTGGCGGACCTGCTGAGTGACGGTCCGGGCAATGACAAGACCCTGAGCGACGCCTATGTCGACGTGGAGCATGTCGCCTCGCGCACCAACTTTCGCATGGGTCGCCAGCGCCTGCGCTCCAGCGGTATCCTCAACCGCTTCGACGGCCTGGTGCTGGGCTACGAATTGACACCCGATATCACTATCCGGGGCTATGCCGGTCTTCCGGTGGAGAGTTCACGCGATGTGTTCCTGAATGAACACAAGGACTTCATGGGTATCGGCGGCGACATCGCCAATCTGTTCGAAAACTGGGATGTGAGCCTGTTTGCCATCACTCAGGATGTGGACGGGCTGGTGGATCGGCAGGCGGTTGGCGGCGAGTTCCGCTATTTCGATCAGGAAAAGTCGCTGTTCGGACTGGTCGATTACGATATTCACTATGGTGCGCTCGACATTTTCGCCCTGCAGGGCAACTGGACGCTGGCCGACAAGACCCGGCTCTACATGAATCTCGACTACCGCAAAGCGCCGCTATTGCAGACTTCCAATGCCATCAGGAACTACTACGATCCCGATCTTTTCAACCTGACGCCACAGGTCATCGATCCCATCGAGTCGATCGAGGAGCTGCTGAAATTCGAGACCGAGGATGATATCTACACCCGCGCCGAGGCGTTGACCGCGGAAACGACCACCGTGCAGTTTGGCGCCAGTCGTCCGTTGTCGGAGAGCCTGCAGATCAGCGGAGATGTCACCATCACCAATACCAAGGGCACGCCGCAACAAGGGACGATCGATGCCGTCACCGGTATCACCTCCCACGACTATGTGGCGGCAGTGGAGGACACCGGCAACGAGTACTACTACAACTTCCAGTTGATCAAGAACGATCTGCTCAAGCCCGGGGACATCGGTATCTTCAGCATGCGCTACTACGATACCAGTACCTCCAACACCTTGCGCCTGGGCGTGAGCAGTCGCTATCCGATCACCAACGTGTGGCGGGTCAATCCGCGTATCGACGTCTCCTACCGCAAGCGCACAGACAATGACGACACGCGTTTGATGGTGAGCCCCTATCTGCGCATGGACTACCGGCTGCGCAGAAGCTTCACCCTGGAGTTCGAGGGCGGTTTCGACTGGTACAAGGAAGAGAACGATCTGGAAACCACCAAGTTCACCGACTACTTCTTCATCGCCGGCTATCGTTGGGACTTCTAGGCCGAGTCTGATGGCGCTGGTTACACGCGCGCCATCAAATCATTGCCCCCCCTCCCTTAACCCCGCCCGGTCAGCCGGTTATAATCCCGGCTTCGACGTAAGCCACACGGCGCAGCAGCCGCCGCCTAGACAAGGGTTCGGGATTGACACAACTGATTGCCATAGCCGCCGGCGGCGCCGCCGGAGCGCTGTTCCGTTTCTGGGTCTCCAGCGGCGTCTATGCGCTGCTGGGTAGGAATTTTCCCTATGGCACGCTGGCGGTCAATGTGCTCGGTTCCCTGGCGATGGGCTTTCTCTATGTGGTTCTGCTGGAGCGCATGACCGCCACGCCCGAGCTGCGCGGCGCGTTGCTGATCGGTTTTCTCGGCGCCTTTACCACCTTTTCCACCTTCTCTATCGAGACGCTCAACCTGATCGAGCAGGCCGAGCTGCTGAAGGCGGGATTGAACATGCTGTTGAGCGTGAGCGCCTGCATCGTGGCCTGCTGGTTCGGGCTGGTAATCGGGAGACAGTTATGACACAGGTCGAAGTGACCATGGTCCGGGTCTATCTGACGGAAGGGGACCACCAGCTGCGCAAACTGCTGGAGTTTCTGCAACAGGAGGAGCACGTACGCGGCGTCACCGCCTTTCGGGGCATCGCCGGTTTCGGGCCCTCCGGCAAGCTGCACGAGTCGTCGCTGCTCGATATTTCCCTCGACCTGCCGCTGGTGGTGGAGTTCTTCGACCAGCCGGAGCGCGCCGAGAAGATCAAGCGGGATTTACATCAATGGGTGGGGCCTGGCCATATCGTGAGCTGGACCGCGCAAGTCAATATGGGTGAATAATCAATGTTGGATCCAAAATTACTAAGAGGCGAGCTGGACAACGTGGCCGCCCAGCTGGCGCGACGGGGCTATCAGCTCGACACCACGCGTCTGCGTGAACTGGAGGAGCGTCGCAAACAGTTGCAGGTGGAGGCGGAGGAGCTGCAGAGCGAGCGCAACTCCCGCTCCAAATCGATCGGCAAGGCGAAGGCCGCGGGCGAGGATATCCAGCCGTTGCTGGCCCAGGTGGCGGAGCTGGGCGACAAGCTCAAGGCGGCCCAGGATGCGCTTGGCGAGGTACAGGTCGAACTCTCCGACATCATGCTGGGGATTCCGAACATTCCTCATGCAACGGTTCCCGACGGCAGGGACGAGGCGGACAACCGGGAGGAGCGCCGCTGGGGCGAGCCGCGTCAGTTCGAGTTCGAGCCCAAGGATCACGTGGATCTGGGCGATGCCAGCGGTCTGCTCGATTTCGAGGCGGCGGCGCGTCTGACCGGCTCCCGCTTCGCCGTCATGGCCGGACCGCTGGCGCGTCTGCACCGGGCCCTGATCCAGTTCATGCTCGATACCCATACCACCGAGCACGGCTACACCGAGGCCTATGTCCCCTACATGGTCAACGCTGACAGCCTGCGCGGCACCGGTCAGCTGCCCAAGTTCGAGGAGGACCTGTTCAAGCTCTGCGGCGAATCGGGCTACTACCTGATTCCCACCGCCGAGGTGCCGGTCACCAATCTGATCCGCGACCAGATCATCGACGCCGACTACATGCCGCGCAAGTGGGTCGCCCACACCCCCTGTTTCCGCTCCGAGGCCGGTTCCTACGGCAAGGACACCCGGGGCATGATCCGTCAGCACCAGTTCGAAAAGGTGGAGCTGGTGCAGGCGGTACCGGCCGAGCGCTCGTTCGCGGCGCTGGAAGAGCTCACCGGCCACGCCGAGGCGATCCTGCAGAAGCTCGGGCTGCCCTACCGGGTGGTCACCCTCTGCACCGGAGATATCGGCTTCTCCTCGACCAAGACCTACGACCTGGAGGTCTGGCTGCCGGGACAGGGCAAGTACCGGGAGATCTCCTCCTGCTCCAACTTCGTCGACTTCCAGGCCCGCCGCCTGCAGGCGCGCTGGCGCAATCCCGAAACCGGCAAACCCGAGCTGGTGCATACCCTCAACGGCTCCGGCCTGGCGGTCGGCCGCACCCTGGTGGCGGTGATGGAGAACTACCAGCAGGCCGACGGTTCGATCCTCGTGCCCGAGGTGTTGCGTTCCTACATGGGAGGTATGGAGCGGATCGCCTGAGCAGGCGGCTTGCCGCGCCCGAAGGAAGTGCCCTTGGGGTGCACCGTAGCTTGAATTGAACGGTAGGGTGGGGCCCAGCCCCACCATTCACGTTCTTAAATAGGGGAGATCCGGTGGGGCAGGGCCCCACCCTACGCTCGGCTTCGGCATCACACCAGCATGATCAGCAGGATCACGAAACCCACCACCGCAGCCAGGGGCAGGATAGCCGCCTGCCAATCCCCTTTCTGCGCCTTGGGGCTGTTCTGCAGCCAATACTTGGCGCGCGGCCACATGAAGATGATCCAACCCACGATCAGGATGGCGGAAAAGATTTTTAACCAGTCCATTGTCTAGTCCAGAGATAAAAAACCCCGGTCGAACCGGGGTTTGTCGCTAGTCACA
>JBNKYJ010000053.1:0-5100 GCA_050300835.1 Sedimenticolaceae bacterium | reverse complement strand
GGCCGCCACCGCCTGATGGTAAGAGGTATGCACTCGGCCCGTCTCGGCATTGACCATCTCCGGCAGCTTGTCGGTATAGGTCGATTTCAGTTTCGACAGCCCCCGGTGCTGCAGAATCACCGACGGCAGCTCATGCCCCTGGTCGGCCAGTTCCACCAACACCGATTCCGCGGTGGATGGCGCCCCTTTCGGCGTCTTCGCCACCACCGGCAGTTTCAGCTCGGTGAAGAAGATCTCGCCGATCTGCTTCGGCGAACCGAGATTGAAATTGTGACCGGCTATCCCATAGGCCTTCTGCTCCAGATCGTGCATCTTCCTCGCCAGTTCCGCACTCTGTTGCTTCAGTTTATCCACATCGATACGCACCCCGTTGCGTTCCATGCGCGACAGCACCGGAACCAGCGGAATCTCAAGTTCGGTCAACAGCCGGCTCAGGTTGCTGCTCTGTTCCAGCTGTGGCCAGAGGGTCTGGTGCAAACGCAGGGTGATATCCGCGTCCTCCGCGGCATAGGGCGCGGCCTGCTCCAACTCGATCTGATTGAAGGTCAACTGCTTCTTACCCTTGCCGGCGATATCCTCGAAGTGGATGGTCTTCTGCTGCAGATACTTCTCGGCCAGGGAGTCCATGTCGTGGCGGGTGGCGGTGGCGTCGAGCACATAGGACTCGAGCATGGTGTCGAAGGCGACTCCCCGCATCTCGATGTCGTAGCGGGCCAGGATACTCATGTCGTACTTGAGATTCTGCCCCACCTTGGGATGCTTCGGGTCCTCCAACAGGGGCTTCATCTGAGTGAGTACCCACTCACGCTCCAGCTGAGTCGGCGCCCCGGGATAGTCGTGCGCCAGCGGCACATAAGCCGCCTCACCCGGAGCCACCGCAAAGGAGAGCCCGACCAGCTCCGCGACCATGTAGTCGAGGCTGGTGGTCTCGGTATCGAAGGCGAACAGGGGGGCCTGCTTGAGCTTTGTCAGCCAACCCTGGAACTGCTTTTTGTCGAGTACGGTCTCGTAGTCGCGTTCGATCCCGGACTGTGGATCCCCTGCTTCCGCATCCGCCGCCTCCCCCTCGAGGGTTGCCAACAGACGGCTCGACTCCATGCGCTGATAGTGCGCCCTCAGGCGCTCCACATCCGGTTCGCCGGGTACGTAGTCCCCCGGTCCCCGGTCCAACTCGACGTCGAGCTTGATGGTGGCGAGCTCCCGCGAAAGGGGGAGGAACTCGAGGCTCTGCCGCAAATTCTCCCCGATCTTGCCCTTGATCTCATCGGCATGGGCCATCAGGCTGTCCAGATCGCCGTAGGCCTGCAGCCACTTGGCCGCCGTCTTCGGACCGCATTTGGGCACGCCAGGAATGTTGTCCACAGAATCGCCTACCAGGGCCAGATAGTCGATGATCTGTTCCGGTTTCACACCGAACTTCTCGACCACCCCGCCACGGTCGGTGAAGGTCTCCGACATGGTGTTGAGCAGACTGACATGGTCGTCGACCAGCTGCGCCATATCCTTGTCGCCGGTGGAGATGAGGGTATCCATCCCCTGCTCGCTGGCTTGGCGCGCCAGGGTGCCGATGACGTCGTCCGCCTCCACCCCCTCCACCATCACCAGCGGAAGCCCCATGGCGCGGATGATGTCGTGCAGCGGCTCGATCTGTACCCGCAGATCATCCGGCATGGGGGGACGGTTGGCCTTGTACTCTTTGTAGAGCTGGTTGCGAAAGCTGCCTCCAGGGGCATCGAACACCACCGCAATGTGAGTGGGTTGGTAGTCGTTCACCAGCCGGCGCAGCATGTTAACCACGCCCAGGATAACCCCCGTCGGCTCGCCCTCGGAGTTCCTGAGGTCCTGTCTCTCTTGCAGAACATGGAAGGCACGGAACAGATAGGACGATCCATCGACCAGTATAAAAGGCGGCTTTTTTGACATATGCAGCGGGAAATTCTTAGAAAAAAGATACCGGATGTTAACGGAAATCCACTCCCTCTGTCGCCTGCTCCAAAAGACCATCTTGGCCGCACGGAAAAGACCTACTAAATTTCTTGGTCATTTCCTCCAGCTGATCTATCTTTTTGGTTATGAGCCGCTCTGAGCGCTCAAGAACACGGTACAGATAACTATAAGTTCGCCACACCACCATTGGAGAATGACCATGCCAGAACCGAATATGGACCCCATGGCTGTTGAAAACAGCAAAACCCCCGAAGGCTTCGAGGACTGGACCGAAGAGAAAGCGCTCGAGCTGGCCGCCGAGGAACACATCGCGATGACGGACGAGCATTGGGAGATGATCCACTTCCTGCGCCGCCATTGCGAAGAGAACGGCGCCACCTGCAGTGCCCGTCTGGTACTCAAGGCGATGACCTCCCAGGTCAAGGAACGCGGCGGTAAGAAGTATCTCTACAGCCTGTTCCCGCGCGGCCCTGTGGTGCAGGCGTGCAAGATCGCCGGCATACCGCTGCCCCCCTACTCGCTCGATCTCTCGTTCGGCAGCGTACACTGAGCACAATCGTGAATCAGTTCACGTAATCGAGGGGGGCTTGACCCCCCTTTTTCAGTTTCAGACCCAATTCGAAAGCAGGTGCTTAAAGTCCTCACCCAGGAGGTCGTTAATACCTGAACACCGCCACGGTGTTACCGATAATCAATAAAACATAACGACAATAGCAACCGACGATTATGCCTGCACATTCCTGTTTTCAGCTGGATGCGCCCGAAAACGCCAGGGAGTGGCACGAAAAAGCTATTGAAGTCCTCGCTCAGCATCAGATCCCGCCCGCGCCGGTCTGCCATCTGATCGCCTATCAGTACGCCAGCGGTCGGGATGCGGCGTTGAATCAGCGCATCGACCAACAAGTGGCCGCACGTGTCTCTGTCGACGGCCACCTGTTTCGCCATCTGTTCGAAGAGTTTTATCTCGACGAAACCGGCCCCCAGCAGATGGATGAGCATCTGTCCGATCTGCACCACCTGCTGTACCAGGTCCTGCAGGGCGTCACAGCCGCCTGCAGCCATACCGAACTGTTTGACGAGACCCTGCGGCAACAGACGGCGGCACTGAACGGCAATCCCAGCGTGGAGGATCTGCGTACCATCGCCGGCAAACTGCTGGAAGCCACCACCCGCTCCATTCAGCAGAACCGCCTGATGCAGGAGCAGCTGCAGAGCGTGGAGCAACAGACCCAGCATCTGCAGGACGAGGTCAAGAAACTGCGCGACGAGGTCTCCACCGATCCGCTGACCGGCCTCTACAACCGCAAGGCACTGAACACCAGAATGGAATCACTGCTGGAGAGGGTGGACGGGCCGGATAAAGCGCCATTCAGCGTGCTCATGCTCGACATCGATCATTTCAAGCGCTTCAACGACCAGTTCGGTCACATCATCGGTGACGAGGTGATCCGCCGGGTCGGCATAACCATGAGGGAACTGCTGAGGAAGGAGGACTTTCCCGCCAGGTATGGAGGCGAAGAGTTTACCGTGCTGCTGCCGTCAACCGACATCGATGCGGCGGCGGGTATCGCCCGCACCATACATAAAGCGGTGGGGAATCTTACGCTGATCCGACGCAGCACCAAGCAACGGCTGCCCGGCATCACCATCTCGGTAGGGGCTGCCGTGGTGCGTCCCGATGACAATTGCGAAACACTCCTCGAGCGCGCTGATCAGGCCCTCTATCTAGCCAAGGAGTGGGGCAGAAACCGTATTGTGACCGAGGCGGAACTCAGTGAGACGAAGTGGGCGTTCTAAGTGCCTGAGCAGGCGTTCCCTGGTCATGCATACTGGTAAAAACAACAGGCCGGGCCAGGACCTGGCAACATTGATCCAACAGGCTTCTAGTTGCAATAACGCTCAACTTCGGCCTTGAGCTGATCTATGTATTGCTTCCTTTCCTGCTTGTCGAGGTAACTGCGCTCACCACCGCCGGTGTAATCGTAGATAGAGCCGGCGTTGTTGTACATATCGTACCTGGCCCGCGCATCGAGGCATTGTTGCTTGCGTTCTTTGCGCTCCTGCCTGCTCTTCTCTTGCGCTTCGCGCTTTTCGATGCGCTCCTGTTCGTAGACATCCAACATGCGCTGGCGTAAGGCTTTTCGGTCTTCCGGTATGGCCTGCTTGCCCGAGCCGTTTCCGGGTCTCACGCGCACATCCTTCTCCTTCGCCGACTCATGGGTCGGCCGGTCGCTGAAGTGGACATGACCCTGCTCGTCGGTCCACTGGTAGACCGCTGCTTGTATAGGAAAGGAAATGAGTGCAGTCAGGCAGACTGCGATTGCAAAACGTGATTCCATGTCTTTCGCTCTGTGATTCCTGTAGTGCCTGAACCAGTTTAGAGCATTTCACGGGTCAAAAAAAAGGGCGCCGAAGCGCCCTTTTCAGGATCGTCCGAATGATCCTCAGAGGCCGGAACCACGGTTGCCGGTGAACTCGGGGTAGGCCTCCAGGCCGCACTCGCCGAGGTCGACACCCTCGTACTCCTCCTCTTCGCTGACGCGAATCCCCATCACCGCCTTGATGATCAGCCAGACGATGAAGCTGGCGATGAAGGTCCAGGCGAAGATCACGACCAGACCCAGCAGCTGGGCGCCGAAGGTCGCATCGGAGTTGGACATGGGCACCGCGATCAGGCCCCACATGCCGACCACGCCGTGCACCGAGATGGCGCCGACCGGATCGTCGATCTTGATCTTGTCCATGGTGATGATGGCGAAGACCACCAGGATACCGCCGATGGCACCGACGATGGTCGCCCACAGCGGGGTCGGAGCCAACGGCTCGGCGGTGATCGCCACCAGGCCGGCCAGGGCGCCGTTGAGGGCCATGGTCAGATCGGCCTTGCCGAACAGGGCACGGGCGGTGATCAGTGCCGCTACCACACCACCGGCAGCTGCCGCGTTGGTGTTGACGAAGACGGCGGCGACGGCATTGGCCTCGGTGATGTTGGAGACAACCAGCTCCGAACCACCGTTGAAGCCGAACCAGCCCAACCAGAGGATGAAGGTACCCAGGGTGGCCAGCGGCATGTTGGCGCCGGGGATGGCGTTGACCTTGCCGTCGGCGGTGTACTTGCCCTTACGTGCACCGAGCAGGATGACACCGGCCAGG
>JBNKYJ010000052.1:0-32913 GCA_050300835.1 Sedimenticolaceae bacterium | reverse complement strand
GCCCCGCCGCTGCCTCGGCGATATAGTCCCGATAGACATCGCTGGGCAGGTCGCCGCCGTCGTCGCGCTCGGGATAGCCCGCGCTCTGCGCATGCGACGCATCGAAAGGCATGGGATCACTACCCTCGGTAATGTCCTGCCCTTGATACCAGGTGCGTGCGGTCAGCGGCTGGTGGCTGACATAAGTGCGATAGACCAGCGTCAGCAACAATGCCGCCATCACCGCAACGAAAAATACCCTCATCCGCATCGGCTTCCCCCGATCAATCCGCAGCGACCCATCCCCCACACCGTTGTCGGCAACGCTGAAAACCCTGACGAATGTGTGTGGATTGCCTTTCCCGCTGCCGCCCCTTATGCTTTTCGTGCCCCAAGAACTACACATTTACTGAACCAGATGCCGGGCACCCGCCGCACTATCCGACTTGGCTGGACAGTGCGTAGAAGTCGAGCATCCGTACGATGCCCCATCCGGAGTAGATCACATGCCCCTCATGTCGCACCTGCTACAGCACCTGGCCACCACCTACCGCATCCACTCACTGGACCAGTTTCTGGATCTGCTCTCGCCCGAGGAGCACCCCACATTCTTGCAGGAACACCGCTGTCGACTGATGTTCGACCGTATCCGCTTTCTCGCCACCCTGATGTCTATCCTGGTCCCGCTCTGGCTGCTGGTCGATCTGATTCTGCTGCCACTGGACGCGCTGCTGCCGATCGTGGTGATCCGCGTGCTGTCGACTATCGGTTTCGCCTGGCAGGCTCGCGATACGAAGTGGGAGAAGACCCAGCGCAACAGCTGGCTGGCCCTGGGCCTGCTGTTGATCAATCTGCCGGTCGCCTTTTTCGCCTCGGCCTATATCCTGCTGGGTCTGCCGATGACCGAGCAGAATCAGCTGGCGATCCAGTTCTACTCCCTGTTGCCCTATATCGCCGTCGGCATGCTGGGACTCTTCCCGCTGACGGTACTCGAGGGGGCGATGCTGATGCTGCCGCTGAGCCTGTTGGTGATCACCGGCTGGAGCTTCTTCGCCACCATCGATCTGTTGCAGATGCTGCCGACCGTTTGGCTGCTGCTGATCGTACTCGGTATCGTCTTCTTCACCTCGACGCTGCAACTGCAGTATATGGTCTCGTTCATCGGCCGCAGCGACTTCGATCCGGTGACAGGCGCGCTGACCCGCCGTTCCGGCATGGAAAATCTAATCCGCCTGCACGAAAACGCGGCCATGAACAACGAGTCGCTGGCTGTCGCCCTGGTCGAGCTGGATGACGGCCAGAAGATCATCGACGATTACGGCTACGCCACCTACGACCATGTGGTCCAGGAAGCCGCCGACATCCTGCGAGATGATCTGCGTCACAGCGACCTGCTGGTACGCTGGGGGGAACAGCGCTTTCTGCTGATCCTGCACAACACCGACTGCGCGGGCGCGGCAATCACCGTCGATCGCATTCGCAGCAAGGGCATCGGCACCCTGCCGGACGACAAAGCGGTTACCGCCAGTATCGGGGTGGTGGAACGCGCCGTCGATCGACTCGCCGATGTCAAAGCGCTGCTGAATCTGGTGGAAGCCCGCTGCAAACAGGCACAACGGCAAGGCAAGGACCGGGCCGAACTCTGCCAGTCGGCGCCTTGGCAGTGACATCCCATGGCTCAGGAATTCAGCGCCTCGGCAGGCGTACCAGACCGTCTCCGTAATCGATGACCACCCCATCCTGATCGATCCGCGCCAGACGAAAATCGTCCGGAGGCAGGGTATCGCCTTCAGCGTAGCGCCGCATGTTGATGATGACGAACCTTTGCGCCGGAACCCCGCTGTAGACATGCACGCTGCTCTTCAGCTGCAGTACCTTCTCACGCAGGGTCTGCGGCAACTCCCAGACCAATGGAATCTGTTCCTCCTGTGGCGCCTGTGCCGGCGGCACCGGCTCGCGGGCTGAGGGCGGCAGGCCGGCGTCTGCAGCGGCTGTGAGTGGCGGTGTCGCCACAGTCGGAGGGGCAGGTGGCTGTCGCTCCACTGGAGTCGGGGCAGGTTCGGCCCGTGACAGTGCCATGTCGGGTGGTGTGGTCCGAGGCGGTTCGACCGGCTCTGCGGGCGGGGCGGACACGGCTGCTATAGCGGCCGTCGCTTCCTGAACCGGCTCTGACGTCTTTGCAGGGGGTGCGGGGATGGCTGCCGGTGCAGGTGTCGGCTTGCGGCTGACCAGCGCTTCCTCGATCAGCGGCTTCGCACTCGGCGCCGCGTTACGCATCAGCTGTTGATGCAGGCTGAGCGCCGGCTTGTCCGCAGGTTTGGACGGCGCGGGTTGCGCGACCCTTGGCGGGGCGGCATCGGGTTCAGACGCTGGAACCTCCGGCGACGCCACGGCCGGATCGGACGCGGGCACAGCGCGCAGGTAGAACCACCAGAGCAACAGATTGAGCAGCAACAGCAGCGCCACCCCAGCGGCGATGACCGGCAGACGCCGGTGGTGCCCCTTGCCCTTTCGCCGTGCCGGCCTCAGCCCCGGGGATAGCTCGCGGATCCTCTCCTCTTCCGCCTTCTCGAGGGCATCGAGTATGGATGACATCTCAGCCTCCGCCGCGTATCAGGACCGGGGTGGTGGTATCGGTGATCGACGTACACAGCTGTATGATGGTCTGACGCCCGACGATACCGTCGGCGATCAGCCCCTTGGACTGCTGAAAGTCCATCACCCGCTGCTTCACTGTCTGGTCGAAGCGCACCCGTTCCGGATCGTAATCGCTCAAGACGCCATCGATACGGTCGAGCCGCGACACCAGCCAGGCCACGTCGCGACCCTGCATGCCCATGGTCAAAGGCTCCACACCCAAGGCGGGCGGACGCCACAACACGATGTAGCTGCCGGTCCAGAGCGGCTCGATCTCCTGACGGGAAAAGCTGAGGCGTCGCGAGGCCAGATCGAGGGTGACGTGCTGATCGTCGAGTCCGGCCACCACCACCTGATAGCGGCGGTTGTCATCGAGCAGCAGTTCGATCACGGCCGGACGGTTGTAATTCATCAGGTTCAACCAGTCGCCACGCCCGTAGATACAGCTGAGACCGACCTGCTCAGCCCGCTCGCAGGCCGAGAGGTCCTCGTCATCCTGGGGATAGACCCGCTGCCAGTATGCAAACAGGGTGGCAAAGGCGGCATTCTGGTCTCCCAGCAGGCTCATCAGGTCGAGGGAGGTGTCAGTCGCGTTCTCCGGGAGCTCCGGCTCGGCCAGGCTGACGGCCGGCTCCGAGGCGGGCTCGATTCGATCCCCAACCGCTCCGGCGGTCGGCTCGGCCTCAGGCTCTACAGGATCCGACAGGACCTGCGACGGGACCACCGCATCCGCCGTTGTCGGCGTATCCACGGGCTGCGCCACGCTGAGTGAGGTATCCGAGACCCCCTCCGGCGAAGCGATCGACTCATCGGCCGCGGCGGGGGGGTCGCTCGGCGCCGGCTCGGACAGCACTGGATCCGGCAGGATGGTGCGGGCCGCCAGCTCACCGTTTACCGGCTTCAGCGGGCCAATGTAGTAGAGATAACCCGCCACGGCGAGGACCGCCAGGCCGACGACCGCCAGCCCCCAGCCCCAACGCCGTCCCATCTGCGGCAGCGCCTCGTCACCGGCCAGCTCCTTGGCCACCCGGCGCACGAGACGACCGTCGATACTCTCCTGATCGGCGCCGTAGGCGGCCAGCATGGCCCGGCTGCAGAGCACATTGATCAGGCGCGGCACCCCGCCGCTGAATCGATAAACCTGCCGTAGCGCATCGGATTTGAACAAGCGTTCGTCGGCACCGGCCACCCGCAGACGGTGCTCAACGTAGTCCCGGGTCTCATCCTCCGAGAGGGGCGTCAGGTGATAGCGGGCGGTGATGCGCTGGGCCAACTGTTTCAGTTCGGGTTTGGCCAGCACCGCCTTCAGCTCCGGCTGCCCCACCAGGATGATCTGCAGCAGCTTCTCTTTCTCCGTCTCCAGGTTGGTCAGCAGCCGCACCTGCTCCAGCGCGTCGTAGCTGAGGTTCTGCGCCTCGTCGATGATGACGACGGTGCGGTGACCCTGGCGATAGCCCTCGAGCAGGTAGGCATTGAGGAAGTCGACGATCTCCTTGATGCTCTGGCAACCCACGGGATAGAGAATCTTCAATTCGTCGCAGATGCTGGCCACCAGCTCCAGGGGGGTGAGACGCGGATTGAAGATCAGCGCCACGTTCACCTCTTCCGGCAGCTGCGCCAGCAGATTGCGGCAGAGCAGGGTCTTTCCGGTACCGATCTCACCGGTCAGCTGTACGAAGCCGCCGGCATCGGCCACGCCGTAGAGCAGATGCGCGAAGGCGTTGCGATGGCGTTCGCTCTGAAACAGATAACGGGTATCCGGTGTTATTGCAAAGGGATCTTCAGAAATCCCAAAGTATTCGTGGAACATGACTCAATGACTGCCCCGCCCCTTTTCGGGGTCTGATGTGGCGTTGTGGTTCTCAGCGCGCCTGACTCGGGCCGATGGAGCCGACTTGGCATCGAGTATACACAAGCCAGACCCTTTCCCCGCATATTCTCGCTCGGGTTCGCGAAGAGCGGTTGTCGCCCGACTTGCAGAAGACTGTAAAAAAATGTGCTCAAGAGCGCAAAATGCCCCGCAAAAAACATTAATAATCCGCCCCCCCTGCCGTTAGCCTCAGTAGGAAGAGTGAACTTCGTTCATGCTTTCACAATCAAACCAGACGACGGTTTCACAGGATCTGCGGAATAAGCCCCAGCGACACTATCAAAACAAAACCAGGAACTTAAGCCGTAAATTTGCGAAACAGTTAAAGGAATAGATTGTAATCTATTGATACTATGCTAATTTGAAAGTATATCCCCTGACATTTAGAGACACCACCATGACTGGCCCTTACAGACTCCGCTCCTGCAGCGAATGCCCCCACCAGATCCTCAACGGTATCGCTTGTGACTGGCAGCCTCACGAATGCCCGATCCAGATCGAGAAAAAGCGCCACCAGAAACCGATGCGGACCGAAGCCTTCTTCATCAGCAGCAATCTGATCGCCGACGACTTCGACGCCGTTCGCAGCAGCAATTGAGGAACCGCTGGTGCCAGACCCGATCTGGCACTGAGTGATGGCGGCAGTTCGAAACCTCAATGGATCTGAGGCGATGCCTCCGGCTGCCGCGGCCGTGGCAGCGAGAGCGACGAACCGTGATGGCTGAACAGCCGCCAGCCATCCCCGGTTTTGACATAGCAGTTCGTCGCCATGACCAGTCCATGCTGGCTGCCGTCCCGGGAACTGAGACGTTCCTCCACCAAATGTATGGCCAGATCGCCCCACTCTTCCCTGTTCAACACTTTGTAGAAAAGCACCAGGGGTTGCGCCCCCTGGAACATGCTGCGCCAACTCTCCAGCACCGCTCCTGAGCCGAGCAGCGGTTGGCCGCCGGGATGCACGCAATAGGCGCGTTCCGAGTCGAGCCAGACCCGCGTCATGAGCGCCATGTCGATCTGGGCGAAGGCCTCATAGAAGAGGGCTTCGACCAGTGCGGGAGAGGCGAAATCCGATGCCTGGGGTTGCGATTCACTCATGACTTTTCCTGCCTGTCTCTCATTTCAAGCCGGTACCCGAAACGGCATCACCCGATATCGGTTACCCATGCAAAAGGCTGTTGTCTTGCATTCTAGCCAGTCATGGAAGCCGTAAAGCCCCACGAAAGGTGCAGGTCTGATGGGTGCACACGGAACCAGTGATCAACGATCGAAGGTGTAGTAGAGATCGCCCGCCTGGGTCTTGCCGGTCTCCGCCTCCAGCTGCAGCCGCCGGTTGATGTCGTAGCGCAGCCGCAACTTGGTCTCGCGTGAGGCCAACTCGTTGATGTACTGAATATAGAGACGCGGTGAGAGATAGGTACCCGCCACCACCGAAGCCTCCTCCAGGCCGTTGCCGGCATCGAAACGCAGCTCTTCGAGACCGAACTGCCGACCCAGCTCCTCGGCCACCGTACCGGCCCCCGAGGCCTTGAGGGCCGCGGCGATACCCACACCCCCTCCGCCCCCCTCGCCGGCCGGGCGCCCGGTCAGCAGGTAGCTCAGAATGTCGCTCTCGCCCATGGTGGGTGATGAGAAGAGATCGATCTTGGGCGACTTGAGCGTGCCGCTGACCCGCACCCCGGCGGTCACCTCGTCGATCTCCCGCACCGCGCGCACATCGAGCCCGGGATTGTCCACCGGGCTGTCGGCAAACAGGGCAAAACCGCGCTCGATGCTCAGATCCTGTCCATAGGCTTGATAGGTGCCGTTGGCGATACCGATGCGGCCGCGACCGATCACCGGGCGTTTCGGCTCGTCGATCACCAGCAGGCTGCCGGTCAACTGGCCGCGCAGGCCGAAACCGTCGAAACTGACCCGATCACCCATCACCACCCGCAACTGCGCCGAAAGCCGGGGATCGAATGCGCGCCGCTCCGGTTCGTCGGCGCCGACCACCACCAGATCCGGGGTGGCACTCACCGCGGTGGAAGGCAGTTTGCGCGGTCGCAGACGGGCATAGGGGATCTCGATCCTGCCTTTGAGCCGACTCCCCTCCCGATCCCGTTCGAAGGTCAGTTCCGGAGTGACCTCCATCTCCGCCACCGGCAGATTGGCCACCTTCAACTCCTTGCCGGTGAGCTGCAGGCGGGCGGGGAAACCGGCTTCGGCATCGAGATCGATCTGCCCCTCCAGCTGCAGCCGTCCGTTGCCGGACTTCAAGCCGCCTTGCAACGCCAGCCGATCCAGCCTGGGAGCCGTCATTTGCAAGGCGATCTCACGCAGTTCCAGACCCAGCTCCGGGATGTCGAGCGCTCCCCCCTGCAACGCCGCGCTGCCGACCAGCTGGGGTTGCGCCAGACTGCCGGCGAGGGTGAAATCGCCACTGATCACTCCCCGCGGATTCTGCAACCGGGGCATGATCAACGAGAGCCGGGAGAGATCCCGCAGGTTGAGCTTCATCCGCCCCTGAAGTGTCTGCTCGGCGGGTTCCAATGCCAGCGGATCGAAGCCGGGGAGGGACAGCTCCGCCGCCATCTCGCCGAGTCCGGCCAAGGGCAGATCGATCTCAACCTGTGCCCCGGAGCTGTCCACACGGGCGGTCGCCGTACCACCGGTGAAATCGAGCCGCTCCGCCTCATTCTCCAGGTCGAAGCCGATGCGGCCATCGGGCAGTTGCAGCTGGGCTTGACCCTGGGGATGTCCCTCGGCATTCATGGCCAGTTGCGCCCGCAGCTCGCCAAGGCCTTCGAGTCGCAATCCTTCGGGCAGCCATGGGCTGAAAGCGGCGAGCGGGAACCGCTGCGCCTCCAGGCCGGCATGCCACCCCGCCGCGGGCGTGTGCGTGAAACTGCCGCAGAGCCGTGCCTCCCCGTTGGCCAGACAGAAGTCATCCAGGCTCTGCCTGCCGGCGCCCAGGGTGAACCCGGTCGCATCGACCAGCCGCCACTGAGGCCGTCCGGGCAGCGCCAGCTCGAGGTCTGCCAGCCGGCCCTGCCAAAGCGACTCCTGAGTCCACCCCGCGTCGGCCTCTAGACTGACCTGTGGCGCCGATTCACCGACCAAAGCGAGCGTCAGATGGTGTGCCGGCAGGGTGCCCGAGGCCTGCAGATCGAGGCCTTCCCAGCTGAACCTGTCGAGTTGCAGATCAGCGCCACGCAGATCGAGCTCGAAGGCCTTCCCATCGGCCAGGGAGAGGTCGGCGGCCAACTGCAGCCGTTGCGCCCGGTAGCGCTCATAGGTCAGCCCCTCACCACTCACCGAGGCCTGCACATGGGGGGTCAGTCGGGCACCGTCCACCCGCCCCTCTCCGCTCAGACTGCCCTGCAATCCCGGCCACAGCCCCTGCAGTTCAGGGGCAGCGATCCGCCACTGCAAGGCCAGCTGCTCCGCCAGCGTCCCGTTGACCTCGATCCGGTTGGGACCGGAGTTCACGCGCAGCCCCTCCAGGGTCAGAACCTCACCGGCCAGCGCCGCCCGACCCAGGGCCTCGAAAGGATATCCCCGCAACTGCCCCTGCATCTGGTCGATGCGGACTTCAGCGGCGATCCCGGCCTCATCCACCCGCCCCGTCGTCCCCAGCTCGAGCCGCAGGGAGCCGGGGAAGTCGGCCGCCCAGAGCGACGGGTCGATCCCCTCGCCCTTGAGCTGGAGCCTCCAGTCGACGACCGGCCGCCAGGCGATCTCACCTTCGCCCTGCAGCCGACCCGGCGCAAAATCCGCCATCAGCCGCTCCAGCCTGATCCCCTGCAGGTCGCCATGGCCGGCCGCATCGAGTTTCGCTTCGGGTTGACCGGGCAGCTGTAGATCCGCCGCCAGGACGACGTCGTAGGCTTCGGGTCGCCCCGTGAACTTCAGGTGGCCCTGTGGACTGCGCACCTGGGGCTCGCCCTGCAGCGGCCATTGCAGCGCCTGCCAGGCCAGCTCCCCGTCGAAGCGCCCCAGCGTATCGTCCAGGACATAGTCACCGCTGCCATCCAGGCGGCTGCCCGAGGCGGTCTCCACATGCAGCCATTCGGCACGAAAGCGGCCCCCGGCATAGTCACCACGCAGACTGACGGCCGCCTTGCCGTAGTCGGGCTGCGCCAGCTCCAGCTCCGCCTCCACCCCGACCCGTTCGAGGGTGCCCCGGCTCTTCACCTCGCCGCTGAGTTGCAAAGGAAAATCATCGAGCCAGCCACGCAGGTCGCTCTGCCGCAGTCTGAGTCCGGCGTCCCAGCCAACAGTGCCGGTCAACTCGCTCAGTGTGGCCTCGAGCTCCCCTTCCAGGGCGCCCTTGAGGGCCTGGCTCAGCTGCAGTCGCCGCAGGTCGCCGCTGACTTCACCCGCGCCCTCGAGTGCCGTGCGTTGCGGTGGTGTGTAGCGCCACTCCAGGCCCAGTTCCATGGGCAGCGCCGTGGAGAGGCCGAGTTGCCCCCGGGCATTCACGCTCAGCTGCGGCATGGCCAGGGAAATCTGCTGGAGTTCCAGGGTCTGCTGCCTGCTGCGGGCGACCAGCGACAGCTGCTCGACCAGTAGCGGATCCGCGCCCTGGCGCTCGACCGTCAAACCCGCCAGCCGCACCTGGTCCAGGCGCAGTGCCAACGGCAGGGCGACGCGCTCAAAACCGCCCGCAGCGGGTGTGGAAGCCGGGGTCTCTGCCGCCGGCAGCGACAACCTGCCTCCCTCCAGCGAAAGGCTGAGCAGATGGAGTTCACCCGCCAGCAGCGCCGACGGCCGCCAGTCGAGGCTCAGGGCGTCGATCTGCAGCGCGAACCGATCGTCTTCCAGGCGCAGACCCTGTATGGCCAAGGGCCCGGCCAGCCTGCCCTCGATCGCCGCCGCCTCGATCGTCATCGGCGTCAATGAGCGGACCAGAGAAAGCGTCCACTGCGGGCCCGACGGGTGGTAGAGCAGCAGGCCGAGGGCACCACCGAGCAGTATGATCAGCAGCAGGATCCCGGCCAGGGCGAACCATGCCAGCCGTTTCACGCGCCGCGCGCTCACAGTTCGGGCCCCAGCACCACGTGCAAACGCCACTCGCGCTTGTCGAGATAGTGACCCTGCGCCAGGTCGACGCGAATCGGTCCCACCGGCGAGCGCCAGCGCAGGCCCAGGCCGGCGCCGTAGGCCGCCTCCGCCGGGTACTCGGGATCGAAGGCATTACCCCCGTCGGCAAACAGGGCGGCGCTCCAGCGACCGCTCAGACGCCGCTCCAGCTCCAGGCTGCCCACCGCCAGGTAGCGTCCGCCGATCACCGCGCCGTTCTCATCCGACGGCCCCAGCTCCTCGAAGTTGAAACCCCGGATGGTATTGTCGCCGCCGGTGTAGAAACGTTTGGAGGGCGGTAGGTCCTGCAGGTTGTCGGCCAGGGTCGCGCCCAGTTCCAAGCGGGCCAGCACGCGCCAGTCCTCGTTGAGTCCGTGGATGAACTTGTTGGTGGTATAGAGCTGCAGGTAGGTCGTGGTGGATAGCACGGCGTCGGAAGCCCCCTCCAGATGGAACTCGAGCTTCTTGCCCTTTTGCAGGTATTGCCGGCTGTCCCCCTTGATGCGGGCCCAGGTGACGCCCGGCACCAGCAGACGCGCGTTGTCGTCCTGGGCGCCGACGATGAAATCCTCGTACAGGTAGTCGAGGCTGAGGGTGCGCCGCCAGCCCCGTTCCAGGCCAATGGAGTGGGAGGCGTTGAGCAGGGCGCGGTTGCCCTCGTTGGTCTCCATGTCATAGTAGTCGATGGTGGCACCGAAGGAGAGGTAGTCCACCGTGGGACGCTCCAGCGGGATGATGTATTCGCTGGTGAGCTTGCTCTCGGGGTTGGAGAGTCGCAGTTCGGAACGCATGTGATGCCCCTGGCGTCCAAAGCGGCGGCGCTTCCAGTCGAGGGTGATGCGGGGCCCGGTGTCGGTCGAGTAGCCCAGGCCGATGCGGTAGCGGTTCTTGCGATTGGGCTCGAGTTCGATATCCACCGGAATCCGGTTGCCCTCGATCAGGTCCCGCCGCACATTGACCTCCACCTGCTTGAAATACTCGGTGTCGATCAGTTTGGACTGCAGATTCAGCAGTTTCTCATGGCTGTAGGGATCGCCGGCGCCGAAGCTCAGATAGCGGGCCAGGAAGGCCGGGTCGAGGATCTCCTGCTGCATGCGGATCTCGCCGAATTCGAAGCGCAAGCCGGTCTCCAGGTGGAGACGGATGCTGGCCGTGTTGCTCGGCTTGTCGACCCGCACTTCATGCTCCGTATAGTGGGCATCCAGGTAGCCGAGTTCCAGGGCCCGCGAGAGGCGTGCGCTTTTGGCCTTCTCATAGACCTCCAGATCGAGGCCGTCGCCTTCGGCCAGCGGAAACGGGGCGGACAATCCCGGTTCCTGGGCGCCCTCGCCGATGACCAGATAGTCGACCTCCCGCAACACCGCCTGAGGACCTGCATCGACCTTGTAGACCGCCTGATAGCGCCCCTCATCCTCGTTCAGAGCGCCCTCGATGGTGGGCTCGAAATAACCGAAAGGCTGCAGGGCCTGGCGGATCTCATCCGGTGCCTGCCGGTGCAGCAGGCGCAGGCGCGACGGCGTCAGGCTGCCGTGGGCCCGTTCCTGCTCGACGGAGAGAAAGGCGCGTACATTGGTTTCGAGCTTCCGCTCCAGCCCCTCGATCCTGACCGTCAGATCGAGGGCCAGGGCCGTGGCCGGCAGCAGCGCGATGATGATGTAAAGCAAATGCCGCATCTGGGCCCTGACGTGCATTGGGTTTTTGTTGTCATGACAATCCTGCTGGATGGTCTGGTCAGACTATCAAGCGTATATCCCGGCATGGCAAGTACCGCAAATGCTTGCAGGGAGGAGACAAGCGCAGGGGATACAACCGCCGATATCGAATCAGACCCACGCCAGCCGACACTGTTCAATACGGCATCAGTGCGAAAGCAGCCAGATCGAGAGCACCGCACAGGCCACCGCGCTGAGCTTGCGCGGCGTCAGCCGTTCCCAGCCGAGGGCAGCGGCCAGCAGCAGGGCGGCGACGAAACTCAGGTTGGCGATGGGGATCACCACACTGGCCTCACCGAGGCTCACCGCCATCACCAGGAAATTGACGATCAGGGTCACCAGCAGACCGGAGACCGCGCCATAGGCGAGCTTCTTGCCGGTGAGACGGAACCGCCCCTCCCTGAAGCGGGCGTAGGCCGCGCCACCGACGATCCAGCAGAGAGCCGCGATCAGCAGCAACAGGTCGCTGTCGGCACCCTGGTTCAAGGCCGCCTTGGTGACCACGCCATAGATCGCGCGCAACAGCGAGGCGAGGACCGCCAGGCCGACGAAGAGTCGGTGCAGACGCAGGTCGATCCCGCCCGTGGTGACCTGCATCAGGAGCAGGATCGCCAGCAGGCCGCTGGCGATGCCCGCTGTTTTGTAGAACCCCATCGACTCCTGCAGAAACAGCACCGACAACACCACTACACCGAGGGTGTTGAGTCGATAGATGGTCGAGCCCAGGCTGACTTCGATATGGGTCAGGCTCTCGATCAGCAGCAGGTTGGAGAGCGTCAGCGCCACCCCCGCCGCCAGCCCGTAGACCAGGGTCACGCTATCGAGTGTCAAGGCCGCCCCACCGGCCTGCAACAGCAGCAGCTGCAGCACGGCCCAGACCAGCCCGATGGTGAAGATCACCATACCCCGGGAGCGCTCCTTGGCGGCATAGCGCTTGAACACCAGATCGTTGAGACCGGCGAAAAAGAGACTCAGCAGGGCATAGAGAACGGCGGTATTCATCCCTGGCCCGGGTGCCGGATCACTCCTGGGGCCCCAGGTAACCCTCCACCATGCGGCTCCAGTCCGGGTCCTGGATGATGCGCAGAATCTCCCGGTTGAAACGCTCCCTCAACGGCGACCCCGGCGGCAGGGCGATACCGTAATCCTGGCGCAGGAAACGGTTCGGCAACACCCGCAGCGCCCCCGTGTAGCGCTCCCGCACCCAGTAGCGAAGAATCGGCAGATCGTAGACCACCGCCTCCGCCTCACCGCCGGCGAGGCGCTCCAGCGCCTCCTCCACCGTCGCCACCTCCTGGTAGCGCACCAGCTTCTCGCCCAGGAAGGCGGCGCTGGTGCTGCCGGTCACCGTCACCACCCGCCTGCCGTGAAAGTCCTCGATGCCGCCGATCGCCTGCTCCAGCTGCCCCACGGTGAGCGAGGTGGCGATGGCGGCGGTGAAGCCGGAGATGATGATGATGCTGGCGAACATCCAGACCAGGCCCAGAATTCGTCCGGCGAAGCTGGCCGGCGCCTTGTCCCCGTAGCCGACCGTGGTCATGGTCACCGCCGACCACCAGATGCCGGAGCCGACCCCCCGGACCGGATCCTCGGGGAACTGGCTGTTGCGACGGCGTTCCAGCAGCCACACCAGTACCCCCACCAGGGTGAGCACGCCGAGCAGTGCCCCGGCGGATTTCAGGAAAGCGCCCCAGCCGATGCGCTGGAGCGCGGCGAGCCAGTCCAGCGCCGCCCTTTGCGGCACGGCGACCCCCAGTCCCGAGGTGAAAAAGGGATGGCTGAAGTCGACCCGGGTTTCCCGTTCCGCGGTCACAGTCAACGCCGCGGCGGCGGCATCGACACGGCCCTCTGCGGTCTGCTGCAACATCTCCTTCAGCCCCATCTCCTGCAGCTGGTAGCCGACGCCCAGCGCTTCGGCGATCTTACGCATCAACTCGATGGTGATGCCTTCCCAGCCGTTGTCGGTCTTGATGGCGAAGGGAGGCGCCATGCGGGTGGCCACGCGCAGGTTCTGGGACGCGTCGCCGGCGGACGGTGGCGCTGCCAGGGTGACGCCACAGTTGAAGTGAAGGATCAGCATCAGCAGCGGGATAGCGGCGCGTCTGGTCATGAGATGTCTCGGCTTTGATGGCTTGACGGCGGGCGTTCAGCAGCCACTATAACGGCTCGGTCCCGGGCTGGACACCCGTCCGGGCCGAGCCGGCATCAGATCCCCGCGTCCTCGGCGCGCGCCTTCAGCAGCCCCAGCGTGGTGGTATCCAGCCTGCCGGTGCGTGAAAGCCCCTCGCTGCGCTGAAACGCCATCACCGCGCGGCGGGTGTTGCCCCCCATCAGGCCGTCTACCGTGCCGGCGTCGAAACCGAGCCGGTTGAGGCTGCGCTGCACCTGTTTCAGAGCCTCGATGCCGAGCGGACGCTCGAGGGACTGGAACCAGGCGACGAAATCCTGATCGAGAGCGGCCAGCGGCTGCTGCAGGGTCTGCTGCAGCAGCCAGGCGGCGTCCTCGCCGGGATCGTCGCTCAGATCCGCCACCTGCTGTTGCTGAAAGGCATGGTAGAGCGCCGCCAGCTGGCTGCGCTCCTGCAGGAAGAGGGCGAGATAGCGTGCGGTGGCGTGGTTGGCCGCCTGCTGTTCCCGCCGCTCCCCTTCGGCGTCGAAAGTGCGCCAGTCCATGCGCACCAGCTCACCGATTTCAGGCCGCATCGGCCAGAAGCGGCGCAACACGTCGCCGCGCCAGTTCTGCAATCCGTCGATGCGCTCCCCGTCACGCCGCGAGACCTCGTAGAGCGCCGCCATACCCTCGTCGAGCCAGGGCAGGATGTCGCCGAAGTGGCTGCGTGCCATGAGATGGAAGAGTTCGTGTTTGAGGGTGCCGCTGTGGGCGCCGCTGACCACCCCGGCGATGCTGAAATCGTCACGGAAGGAGTAGCCGATGCTCTCGTACTCCAGCCCCAGACCGTGCACGCGATCGGCCAGCCGGCGCAGCTCGCCGGTGGTGGGGGTGAGGTAGATGGTGACCAGGTACTCGGGCAGCGGCATGCCGTAGTCCGCATGGAAGAAGCGCATGGTGGCATCGAGGTGACGCCCGATCGCCTCCAGTTCGGACTGGGACTGGCCGCTGGCGCTGGCGATGACGAAGTGCTCGGTGGCCAGCACGCGGAAGCCGGCTCCCGCCAGCTGCCCCACCTTCACCACGGCCTGCTGGCGCTGTGCCGGCGTGAAGCGCCGGGCCTCCAGCTCGGACTTGTCGATCTCGCGCAGGCTATGGATCGGGTCACCGCCGAGCGGACCGTTTTTCTGGTCGAGCCAGTAGAAGGTCTTGCCGCTTACGCCGGCGTCCGCGCGGATGCCGGCGATGACAATCGGTTTCGGCCGATCATGGGTAACGACCGTCTCCACGCAGCGGCTGAATTCGCGCTCGATCTGCTGCCGGTTCTCCGGCGTCAGTTCGTAGGCGGCCAGGATGCGTCGGAAGAACTTCTGTCCCAGCCCCAACGACGCATCGTCGCCGAGCCGGCAGAGGCTGGTGGCGATCATGTAGTCCACCTGCAAATTGCGTCCATAGGGGGTCTTGCGATAGTCCACCAGCTGCGGCAGGACGCCGGGATAGTCCGGCAATTGCCAACGGCTGAAGAGATCGTCCATGGTGACCGCAAGCAAAGACGGCGCGGCCAGCAACAGCAGGCCGATGATGATCGCCGTAAGGATGGATTTCCGCAGCTGCCGAATGCGGGGTGATTTCGTCTTCATCGTGATGACCTCCCTGATAGCGGGAACCCTACCTACTCGGTTCCCTGTCCCTGGGTGTTGATCAGCCGGTCGATCTGATCGAAGGTGGCGTCGAGCTCCTGCTGCGCGCTGCCGCCGCTATCCGGTTTGGGCGCCGCCACCGCATTGCCCTGCCCGGGTGTCGAGGCTCGCAGCTTGGTCACATCTTCCGGCTTGGATTTAAGGGACGCCGGCAACGTCACCTGGCTGTAGGGGAGCAGCACATATAGCGGGCCGTCGTTGACGTCGATGCGGTGATGGGTCACCAGGGTGGTGAACATCAGCAGGGTACCCAGGCTCGCCAGGATGAGTCCGGGCGAATGGGTCGAGATCTTGCCCTGATGCTCCCCGGTACCGACGCTCAGCTCGGTGCGCGCTTCGCGCAGCTTGCCGAGCACGAACACGGCCCCGACCAGCGCCATGATCATACCGGTGACGAAGCCGAGATAGCGCACCCAGACCCGCGCCATCAGCAGCACATTGGCCTGGTGGTAGCGCTGTCTGACCGCGTGCTCCTCCAGCAGGGAGAGGGTCTTCCAGCGCTGCTGCGCCTCGATCTCCGACGCCTTCTCCGGCAGGGGCATCTCAGCCAGCTGGGCTTTGAGGTCGAGCTTCGGGCTGTCCGCGATCGACTCCTGCAGGGCATAGAGCTGGAACATGGAGGCGGCGAAGAAGAACAGGGTCAATCCCACCACCATGCCGATCATCAACGGCAGCAGGAGCCGGTTCCAGGCCCACAGCTTGCGTGTCTCCAGTACCGAGAGCTTCTCCTCTGGTGGCGTGACCGCCGATTCCTCTGGCGACAACTCCGTCGCCTGCAGCTTGTCGCTCGCTTGGGCTGACATCGGATCCCCCGATAGGCCGTTACTTCCTAATGCGAAGTATAGTCTGCGCCAATGCCGAGCCGGCGATACGGCTGCAGCGGGTAGCCCGGATGCAGCGCAGCGGAATCCGGGATCGGCAACACCGCGTCCCTCCCTGGATTGCGCTACGCTCCATCCAGGCTACAGAATCCAGGGCCTGCCTGCCGGACGGGTAGCCCGGATGCAGCGCAGCGGAATCCGGGATCGGCGGCGCCGCGTCTCTCCCTGGATTGCGCTGCGCTCCATCCAGGCTACAGGGCCGTCAGGGGAGCGTGGACGCGGTGAGGGTTCAGGGCCTGCCGAGCATCAGGTAGAGGGTTCCCTCGCTGTCACTGCCGAACACCTGCCCCCAGGCCAGGTAGGCCGGACCGAGAAAGGTATCGGCGGCGATGAAGAGGCTGGCCGAGCGCCGGATGCGGGTCTCGAGCCCGACCTCGGCACCCAATGAGCCGCGGGTCGCTTCCAGGGACCCGCCGACATAGACGCCACGCCCCAGGGGCTGGGGCAGGGAAGCGATCTTGTAGCTGTAGACCGTGCGCAGCAGGTCCACCTTCTCCCCCAGCAGCTCATCCATGCGATAGCCGGAACCGCGCAGGAAGCCGCCCAGCAGGAAGGGATCGTAGGGCGGCAACTGGCCCCTCAGGTTGCGCCCGAGATAGCCGGAGAGCTCGAAGGCGTGGTTGCCGACGCTCTTCGCGCCCATGAGGAAAAGCTCGGTACGGTTGTATTCATCATCCGAACCCCAGCTGCCCACCGTGCCCTGGCTCTTCAGCTTGGCCAGCACCCCGTTGTAACCGAAATCGGGGTCGTCGATCTGATCGAAGATGACACGCACGCTGTAGCCGGTCTGATTCAGACTGTAGTCGGGCACGATGTCGAGAATGCCGAAATCCTCCTGCGCATGGAGATGCCCACTGAAGACGCCGAGGCGGATCTCGCCATACTTGTTCTGCACCCCCAGGTCCAGGTAGCCGCGCGAGGTGGTCACCCGATAGTCGCCGATCCGGTCGCCGTCCAGGAAATAGACGATCGGCTGCTGCTCGAACTCCAGCCGCGGCGCGATGAAGAATCCGGCACGGGAGGTGACGGGCTGATAGAACTCGCTGGAGAGGCGGTCCCGGTAGCCGATCTGCAGGTCGTTGCGCCACTCGGCGCCGAGCGTATTGATCCAGGTGCTGCGGTGGCTCAGGTTGGCGTTGAAGCGGGTCTGATCCGAATCGGTGGCGAAGCCCAGACCGAATTTCACATAGTTGGGACCCCAGGACTTCTCCACCCCCTCCACCACCACGCTGCGCCCCTCCTCACGATCGACCATCCGGTAGTCCATGCGCTCGAAATCGCCGCGGCCGTAGATCTGCTCCAGGCGGGTGTTCAGGTTCTCCAGGCTGAAATCGCTCTCCGGCCTGCGGCGCAGGTCGATGCCAGGAACCTCGGCCAGTTCGCGTTCGATCACTTCCGGGTTGACCCGGCCGCCGGTGGTCGCCACCTCCACCGCTTTCACCTCGGGTACCTCGGGCAGGCGTGCCTGCACCGACTCGCGCCACGCCCGGTAGGCCTGCTCCGAGAGGGCGTAACGCGAGAGTTTCTCGAACTGCTTGCGGGCGGCCGCCTCGCCGACCGGTATCAGGCTCATGCCGTTGATGAAGTCGACCGAGCTGAAACTGCCCAATGCCGGCTCGATCAATACATCGTCGGCCCCCAGCGAGTCGATCGACTCGCGCACGTTCTGCTCCATCATCACGTTGATCATCTGCAGCGAGATGCCCAGCGCCGAGTCCAGCTCCGCCCGCGGCAGCAGCCCGCTGCCCACGTTGACCGCGATCACCACTTCGGCGCAGGCATCCCGCGCCGCCTGTACCGGCAGGTTCTGCAGCAGACCACCGTCCACATAGAGGGTACCGGCGATCTCCACCGGGGAGATGGCGCCGGGCACCGACATGCTGGCGCGCATCGCCTTGACCAGATCGCCGTAGCGGAACTGCTGGATCTTGCCGTGCTCGATGTCGGTGGCCATGGCGCGGAAGGGGATCGGCAGCTTGTCGAAATCCGCCTCCTCGAAATTGCCCACCCGGGCCATCATCTCGCGCAGCAGAAACTCGAATTTGTAGCCCCCCGTCGATCCCGGCGGCAGCAGGATGCGGGCGCCGCGCTGTCCCAGTTCGAAGTCGAACAGGTTCTCGTAGTCGTCGCGCTTGGCGAGAAAGGGTTTCTCCTGGCGCGGCGGATCATCATTGAAAAGATCGTCCCACTCGATCCTTTCCACCCATTGCTCCATCTCGTCCACCGGCATGCCGCTGGCATAGATGCCGCCCACCAGGGAGCCCATACTGGTACCGGCGATACAGGAGATCGGAATCCGCATCTCCTCCAGCACCTTCAACACGCCGATGTGCGCGATGCCCCGGGCACCGCCGCCGCCGAGCACCAGGCCGATGCGCGGAGGCGCCTCATCGGCCCTCGGCGACAGGGGGATTGAGAGCAGAGCGAAAAAGATCAGGCAGCCGATCAATCGGGTTGACGGCCGGCCAAGCCTGCAGGAATTCTGGTGTGGACTCATGGGTCAGCTGGGCATTGGGTCAAGGCGAAGTACGATACGGTGAACAGTACCATATGAGCGGGGAGGGGCGATTGACAGGGTGAGGCAAAATCGGCGCGCACCGGGAGCGATTATCCCGCGCCTTACGATAATTGAACATACCTGCCGTCTCTTCGTGCTTGAATCCACCCAACGGGCGACAGACCGCTGCACGTGACGCGACGGGTGACATATCGGTCAGACGGAGTGTCACAAATACCCGCGCCAGTCGACGCCGACACTTGGCTGCAGATTCGGCGCATACGTATTCATCGCAACCAGCGGGTGCTTCATTGGGCCGCGCTTTCCAACGACTCTCCAAAACGCGTGGCGAAACGCTGGCGGATTTTTTTTAGTTCCTGCAGGAATCTTTTACTCGTCCAGCGCGCCATACCCGCATAACTACGCTTGGAATCGAGGAATCCGAGCAGAACGGCTTCATTACGCAGCACACCCTGCGCGATGGCTCGTTTGTGCTCAGCGTCAAGTACGTCGATCATCTGCGCGAACTGTTCGATATTGGCCCAGGCATTGACCATATCAAGGTATCTCTGCTTGCGTTCCTTGACCAGGGGCATGCGCCACAACACATAGGCATCGATCGAGGCGACCGCCTTGGGGCTGGGTTTGCCACCGTGCTTACGTGCAAAGATATGCCCCTCCTTGTCATACCTGAGGTGTTTTTCCGGTTGATCGAGACAGGGGTTGAGCAAGAGCCGGCCCGGCTCTTCCATGGACAGATTGTCCGTATGACTTCTCGCCCGCGGCGTATGCGGCACCAGCGGAAACAGATCGAGCTTGCCATGCGCGTCCTCGGTGAAACCGATAGTTCCGTTCTCAAACTCCTCCAGCTGCCGTTGCCGGCGGTTACAGCCCGGACAGGAGAGCAGCAGGTTGTCCCAGTCCGCCGCCAGCCAGTAGTAGCCGGGCTCTATCTGCTCCTCACCCGTTCCCGGGTCGATACGGGCCTTGGGCCGGTAGTGTTCGATATCCCGCGCCGCGGGTGCATTGACCTTCGTTTCGCAGTAGGCGCACTTACCCTCGAACAGATCGATGAGCGCCAGCTTGACCTCATCTCGGGAGTACACACTGAACTTGGGCTTGGGTTTTGCGTCCGGATGATCGACATAGTCAATCACCTTCTGCCGCTCCTTCGATGCCGGACTCTGCGGATTCTGCAAATCCAAAATTACTGGCGGATCGGGCGGGCGGTCGCGGTGGATCATGATGCTAAGGCTCGATCAGTCCGGCCTTCTTCCACGAATCGAGGACCCGCAGCAAGGTCTCCTTTTTGAGTTGCTGCCGGTCCATCGGCTGCGGACTCTTGAGATGCTGGGCAAGCAGCTTGTCGATCACCTCGTACATCAGCTCGTCGCGCAACCCGGTACCGAGGTGGGTTCTATCGCGCAGCTCCTGTTTGAGTTCCGCTTTGCGCTGTTTCTGTTGCTCGTCGAGGCTCGTCTCATTCAACAGGCGGTAGTACTCCTCGTAGAGATCCTCGAGATCGGTATCGAGTGTCGAATTGAGACCGAAGAACTCGGAAGTCAGCAATTCGTCTATGCGCAGATCGTTGGGATTGGGCAGATTGGTTATCGGCACCACCTTGTCGTCAAAATCGCGGCGCAATAATACGGTCTCTCCCTGCAGCAAGCCTCTCAGGCACAGGGGCTCATGGGTGGTGCCGATGAACTGCAGACGGGGAAACACGTTTCGAATGCAGCCGACAATGCGCTTCTTCCACGCCGGATGCAGATTGGTGCCGATCTCGTCAATCAAGACCACGCCTTCGGCATCCTCCATCGCTGTGCCCTCGCGCACCAGCATCGACATCAGATCCACTGCCAGGGCGACTACACTGCGATAGCCGTCACTGAGCTTGTTGATTTCAGTGGTCTCGTTCTTCAAGTGGACCAGGATCCGTCGCTGATTCGGGTGGGCCAGATCGGGAGCGATCGTCTCCTCGCCTTTCATCAGAAGCATGTCGCGGAGTCCGCGCACCATCATATCGAAGACCTGGGGATCCCTCTCATAAAGGTTGTAGAGCCAGTCACGCGCATCGACCAGCGGCGTCGAGGGTCGGAAGAGATTGCGCACCCGAACCATGCCGTCGGACTGGTAGGGAGGCTGGTCCGGTTCCGGCTGCAGACGCGTCGGCCCGTAGGCCATCAGGTATGCCCGCGGAGCCGGCACGTTGCTATGGAAAAAATCATCCTGCGAATTGAAACTGAGCCGCAGCGGCTCTTCCGAGTTGTCGACCCAGATCTCGACGTAACCCTCGTCGGTGTGCTTGATGGTATCGCCTTCCCGGTAGTAGCGAAGAAACTCCTGCGGTTTGAGATCCGGCAGTTCGCCGCGCTGCTGATCGCCCATCAGGGTCAGCACGATCGCCTGCAGTATGGTGCTTTTTCCCACGGCGTTCTCGCCCAGGAACACCAGCCAGGGCGAGTGACTGCCGCTGGTGACCGGAACCTCGATATCGATATCCGCGATGTTCTTGAAGTTGTGCAGCCGGATACGCTGGATGTGGATGCGACCCAGGTCGAGATATTGAATCGGGGTAGATACGCTTTCACTCCAGCTCGCGGCACGCTCAAGCTCATCACCGAGCGCCTCGGCCGGGGCTGCTTCAAACTGCTCCGACCGTTCATACAACCGTTTCAGGTACTGCAGCTGGATTGCCAGGTACGGCGGCACTGCCTCGCCCTGTGTGCTCAGCGCGACACGATCCTGGAGCAACCGCTCGACCACGCTCTCCGCCTGCGCCGACTCTTCGCGCGCGCGCATCTGGAGTTCGTCGATCAGATTCTCGAGGACATCGCGTCTCGCATGCACGAGCGATTCGCGATTGAGGTTCAGCAACGAAATCGTCGCCTTGCCCTTTTCGCTGAGCGGCACCACCCGTCCGTCCTCTTCGAAGCGCAGATGATCGTCGGGATCGGTTTCGCCGCAGGGGTCGAGAAGCAGCGGCTCCTCGTTGCGCAGCACGCTCAGCGCCTCCTCCGGTGTTGACGGTATGGGTGCCCGCATCGACTCGTCGACCAGTGGAAACCAGTTCGCCTTGCCTCGATTGCATTCGGGACAGATGAGCAGCAGATTGGTCCACTCCAGTGCCAGCCACCAGTAGTGGGTGTCATAGTAGTATGAACCCTCACTCACCTTGACCGCCTGTTCGGAGAAGCCACGCGCCCCGCGCTTGGGACGAAAGTGCTCCAACTCCGGATAGGTGCTGGTGTCGAGCGGGGTCTCGCAAAAGGAACACTTACCATGGAACCTTGCCACCAGCTCGTCCATGATCTCCTTACGCAGATACTGCACCATCTCGAAGCTGAAACTAGTCTGGCGCTTTTCCGTATTGTAGTCGGCGAAGTACTCCCACAGTTCATTCCGGAAATGCCGGTAACGCTCGGTATCAAAGAACTCCGGCTCGGGACCGCGATTGATCTTGATCATGGGAGACCCCTGGTTACAAACCCGTCATCCGACTGCCGGTGTGTCGGTCAGCGGAGGCTCGATGTTGAAATCCCGCTTGATTGCGTCGACAGACCGGCCGCCAAGGCTCGGCGGCCGGTAGTCCCTCGCTTGCATCCTTTCCAATACGCTTCGGTGCAGGGTGGCGCCTGACTCAATCACGCGATGAGGCAGTGGAAAGCGAATCGCTTCGCGTCCCTCATCGGCAAGCCATACACTCTTCGGCATCCATTGCACCCACTTCCACGCACCCCGCAAGGATTCGTGCCGCTCTGCCGAACTGTCGGGCCCGACATATTGTTTGCCACCTTTGCCAAGCACGTAGCGGTCGAACTTGTCGGTATCGATACGAATTCCAAACCGTTCCTCGTCCGCGACATGTTCCGAGCAGGGATTCATCGCCTCCTCAATCATCCAGCGCAGAGGTATCTTCGACAACGCAGATGTCGCTTCACTGTAGCCGCCACCCACATCGGAATGCACACCACTGAACCACACCTCTTTTATGTCCTGCTTGTCGGCATATTTCTTTCCCCAGCGCATATCCTTGAAGAATGAGCGCCGCTCATCGATGGCAAGAGCATGGCGGACGACCTGCACACTTTCGTTGTTCGTCGTATAGGGAAGAAAGACCGGATTGTAGACCCAACCGGTCGTGCTCACAGAATCCCACAGCCCGAGAAAATCAATTTTGACCTTTCTGCCAAAGGTGGACCTGAAACGGTTGAGTATCGGGAAATCGACCTTTTTGTAGAGCTTCATCGCATAGGGGATCAGGTTCTGGCAGCCTGGTTCCAGCAGGCCGCAGCCATGAATAAAACCCGACAACACCCTCGCCGTGTAGGCACCGCGACTGAAGCCGAAGATAAAGAGGCGATCACCCTCTTCGTAATGGTCCATCAGGAACGCATAGGCCTCCTCGACGTTCCGCGTCACACCCCGGCCGAAGGCGAGTCCGAGCAGCATATTGATCTTTTTTGCAAGCGGCGTCTTGTAATCCGGGTCAGCCAGCGTACCCACGCCCGGATCATAGTAGGCGACCTGCGACGGGTCCCTGACAACCACGCGGAACAGCTTGACGACATTCGAGTTGTCCTCTTTGAACTGGTTTCCCGTGCCATCGAGGCAGACTATGACGTTCTTTCCCATAGGATCGATTCCCTTCCGAAGGTAATGGCATATGCAGGCTCAACCGAACACGCACAAGGCAAGTATAGAAAAACATTCTCTTTGATCCGACGGCATCCACCATGCCTCTCGGCGGCTGCCTCGATCTCCCATAGGGCGCGAAACCTCTGAACACCGAAGCACGAACTGGCCGTCCGACAGAGTGGATGCTTCGAACAAGCGCCAAAGTCGACCTCAAGCAATCCATGGCATCAAGAGATTCGCAGGAGTCTCGATTTTGTCGTCTGCCCGCTCGACAGGAGAGAGACATCCCATATAAGGCCGTGGTCAAGGACCGAAACGAGCTACCGGCATGGTGCTACCAGACAACGGAAGTCGCACAGCTAGCTTAAGAGTGAAGCACCCTGCTGCGGTTTGTGGTAGTCGGCCGGATGCTGCCGGCGGGTGAGCAGGTTCCGGATCCGCCAGTGATCGGTCTGTGGAATGGCGGCGTCGATCTCGATCTGCCCACCCTGGTTGGTGGCGATCGGCTTGCCGTCCCGATAGAGGATGCGATGACCCGGCTGGGCGGGCACCCGCTTGCCGGCGGTGACGATGCCGGTGAGGTTGAGCGGATCGACGCTGCTGATCGTCATTAATTGTTCGTCCTCTCCCCGCTTGCGCACCTCACGCAGCAAGGTGACAGCCTCGGGCAGGGCGAACTGCTCACCGGAGAAGCCCTGTACGAAACGTCCCCCCCGGATCTCACCCCGCGCCTCGAGCCGGCGGTAGCTGTAGAGCAGCTCCCGCCAGGACGGCAGTCCGCTCTCCCTCTCCAGCAGCTTTCTGAAGACCACGCCATAGCGGGTCAGCAGGGTACGCGCGATCTGTTCGACCCGCTCCGCATCGGACTCGTGCCGCCTGGGCGGCCGAATCAGCGACCAGCGTCCGCCCACGGCCAATGGCGCCCCTATCGGCTGCCGACGCCGGCTGCGCGAGCGGCTCTTCTGCGGCGTGATCATGGCCCGCAGGCCCTGGTACTGGTCCGAGTTGACCAGCCCCCAGGCGACCAGCTCGCCCAGCGCACTCTCCAGTTGCGTCTTCAGCAGCCCGGTATGGTGCTGCAGGTCGTCGAAGAAACTGGCGCCCCACTGCGCCAGCTCGTTGTACACCTTGCGTGCGGCGGAACTCAGCCCTTCCGGCACCCTCATCTCCTGTGGGCACCAGAGCGACAGATGCGGCCTGAAGATGAAGGCCAGGGGCGTGGTCTTGATCGCCGGGTTCCGGCGCCGGTCTTCACTGCCGCCGGCGGGCTGCAGGCGCAGCCAGGCCAGCATGCCCGCGCTGCAGAGCTGATCCAGCTCGGATGTGTAGTAGGGTTGCAGCCGGGCCGGCAGGACCTCCTCCTCCCAGCTGGCGGCGGGCAGGCCGATGCCCTCGAGTTGGCTCAGGACGCGCTCGAGCGCCACCGCTCCTTCGGCGGGTTCGTCCAGTCCCTGCCAGCTGAACAGGTAGCGCATGAAACAGGCCGGGCTCACCGGCTCGATCTCGCTGCGCAGCTGTTTCAGGGTATAGCGGTGGATGCGGGCCAGCAGGCCCCGCTCGCACCACTCCGTTTCCGTCTCACGGGGGTCGAACTGTCCCTGGATGACGAAGCCCCCCTGTTCCAGTGCGGCCAGGGCCTGCGCGATCTCTCCGCTCGCACGCGCGAGGGAAGTGGCGAGCCGGCCGGCCGTGACCGGTCCCAGGCTCTCCAGCCGGCTGCGGAGAATCTCCTTGAGGGCCGACTCCACCGAGGCGGCCTCCTCGGAAGGCAGCGCCTCGATGGCGGGCTCGAGTCGATGAGCGGCACAGAGCAACTGCAGGGCCTGCAGCCGCTCCGCGGCGACCCAGAACACCTGGTCGTTAAACAGCAGGCGGGTGGCGCGCCGCTGTCGCGTCAACGCGTCCAGGTAGCTCCGCCAGGTCTCCAGCTCCCCAGGCGCGATCTCGCTCTCCAGGATGAAAGCGGTGATCAGCAGGGCGTCGTGCAACTCATCCGGCGTACGCGGTTGTGGCCAGGCCTCCTGTTCCACCCGTTCGATCGCCTCTGGATTCAGGCGACCGATCTCGGCTGCCGTCTGTGGATCGAGATGGCGCCGCTGCTGCACCGCCAGCGCGCGGCGCTCCTCGGCGGGGGTGTCGTCGAGGAAGGCGTAGGGTCGGGCATTGAGGATCTCCAGCGCCATCGGTGAGGGAGTCGGCAGGTCCTTGGCGATGACCTGGATCTCTCCCCGTTCGATCCGCCCCAATATCTGCTTCAGGCCGTCGATGTCCATCAGCTCGTGCAGGCAGTCGCTGAGCACCTGGTTGACCAGCGGATGGTCCGGCACCTCCCGCTCGCCCTGGATGTTCTCGAAACAGGCGAGCTGGTCGGGGAAGACCAGGGCCACCAGGTCCTCCGCGTCGTTGCGTTGGAAGGGGGCGGGCACCCGCTTGCCCCCGCGCATGCGCGGCACCGCCAGGGAGATGTTGGCCACCCAGCGCCAGCGGGCCGGGAACATAGGAGCGGCAAGCAGGGCCTGGATCAGCACCTGCTCCACCGTCGCCGGCTTCAGATATCCGGCCGGCTCCTCCAGGGGAAAGCTGTGGGTGGGACCGAGGGAGAGGATCAGGTTGTCCTCGTTGGCGGCCGCCTGCAGCTCGAAGTTGAAGCGGCGGCAGAAACGCTTGCGCAGGGCCAGCCCCCAGGCCTTGTTGATACGGGAGCCGAAAGGGGCGTGGACCACGAAGTGCATGTCGCCGGTCTCGTCGAAGAAGCGCTCGAAGACGATACGCTGCTGGCTCGGCACCACGCCGAACAGGGCCTTGGTTGCCGCCAGGTAGTCCACCAGCTGGGAGGAGGCGACCGGGTCGAGTTGCAGGCTCTGTTCCAGCCAGTCCAGCGCCGCCTGCTGTCCCTGTTCCAGCTGCTGGTCGATGGCCTCGCGCAGACGGGAGACCGCCAGCGAGAGTTCGTCGCTCCTGCCCGGCGCCTCGCCGAACCAGAAGGGGATGGTGGGCGGCAGACCCTGGGCGTCCTCCACGAAGACCCGGCCCTGCTCGATCTTCAGCATGCGGTAGGAGAAGTTGCCGAGCTGAAAGATGTCCCCCGGCATGCTCTCGAAGGCGAAGTCCTCGTTGAGGCTGCCGACGAAGAGCCCCTCGGGCTGCAGGATCACGTCGTAGTCGAACTGGTCGGGGATGGCCCCGCCGTTGGTGATGGCGGTGAGGCGTGCGCTCTTGCGGGCCCGCAGGATGCCGTTGACCGCATCCCGGTGCAGATAGTCGCTGCGCCGGCCCCGGCGGGTGTTGAAGCCGTTGGCGAGCATCTTCACCACCTCGAGGAAGACTTCCTGCTCGAGATCACGATAGGGGTAGGCGCCCCTGAAGACCCGGTAGAGCGCCTGCTCGTCCCACTCGCACATGGCGACCTCGGCGACGATCTGCTGGGCCAGCACGTCCAGCGGATGGTCGGGAATCGGGATATGGTCGAGCTCGTCCCGGCGGACCGCGTCGAGCAGGGCCGCCGACTCGACCAGGTCGTCTCGGCTGAGCGGAAACAGCCGGGCCTTGGGGGTGCCGCTCAGCTGATGGCCGGAGCGGCCCGCCCGCTGCAGAAAGGTGGCGATGCGATGGGGCGAGCCCATCTGGCAGACCAGGTCCACCTCGCCGATGTCGATACCGAGTTCCAGCGAGGCGGTGGCCACCAGGGCGCGCAGGGAGCCGGACTTGAGGCGCTGCTCCGCGTCGAGCCGGTGCTCCTTGGCCAGGCTGCCGTGGTGGGCGGTCACCGCCTCCTCGCCCAGCCGTTCCGCCAGCGCCGCCGCCGCCCGTTCCGCCAGGCGGCGGGTGTTGACGAAGATCAGGGTGGTACGGTGCGCCTGGATCAGCGTCTCGAGCCGACGGTAGATCTCGTCCCAGGCCTCGTTGGCCATCACCGCCGCCAGCGGCGAGCCGGTCATCTCGATGGCGAGATCGCGCTCGCGCACATGTCCGGTATCGACGATGGTGCAGGCGCGCTGTACCGGGTCGTCGTGCTGACCGGTGAGGTAGCGCGCCATGGTTTCGATCGGCTTCTGCGTGGCCGAGATGCCGATACGCACCGGCGGCTTCTCGCACAGTTGATTGAGCCGTTCCAGACTCAGGGTCAGGTGAGCACCGCGCTTGTTGCCGGCCAGGGCGTGGATCTCGTCGACGATCACACTGCGCACATTTTTCAGGATCTCCCTGCCCGACTCGGAGGTGAGCAGGATGTAGAGGGACTCCGGCGTGGTGACCAGGATATGCGGCGGCGAGCGCTTCATCAGCACCCGCTCCGACTGACGGGTGTCACCGGTGCGGACCATGGCGCGGATGGGCACATCCGGCAGGCCGTTCTCCAGCAGGGCGTCGCGGATGCCGTTGAGCGGCAGCTCCAGGTTCTTGTGGATGTCGTTGGAGAGCGCCTTCAGCGGCGAGACGTAGAGCACATGGGTCTCATCGGCCAGCGGAGCCTCCAGCCCTTCGCGCACCAGCGTATCGATGGCCGCCAGGAAGGCGGCCAGGGTCTTGCCGGAACCTGTGGGGGCTGAAATCAGCGTATTCCGGCCGGCCTGGATCGCAGGCCAGGCCTGGACCTGGACCCGGGTGGGCGTTTCGAACTGGCGCTCAAACCAGGCCATGACGGCGGGATGAAACTCAAAGGCGGACATAGGCCAATGATAGCCTCATTCCCTGCGCCTATACTCCTCCAGTGTTTCCTCTAGTCACCGTCCACAGCGACTCATTGGATGAGGAGTTTCAGTATGACCACAGCACTCATCGTTCTTGTCGTCATCATCGGCCTCCCCCTGCTCTACCTGGCGACCCTGGATGGACGATTCGCGGTCAGGCGTTCACTGCCGATCGCCGCCGATCGTAAAGCGGTGTTCGACAAGCTTCGCGACTTCACGAGCTGGCCCGACTGGAGCCCCTGGCTGATGCACGAACCCGACACCCGGCTGACCTACTCCGAATCGCCGGACCGGGAGGGCGGCTGGTACAGCTGGGACGGCAGCATCGTCGGCGCCGGACGCCTCACCCACGAGCGTTTCAGCGGGCAGGAACGGCTCGATCAGCGGATCGAATTCCAACGTCCGTTCAAGTCCGTCAGCCGGGTCTGGTGGGAACTGGAAACCCAGGAAGACGGCAGCACCCTGGTGCACTGGAACATGGCCGGACAGATGCCGTTTCTGTTCCGCTTCATGGCGAAAAAGATGCCGGAGGCTATCGGCAAGGACTACGCCACCGGCCTCTACAGGCTGCGCGCTCAACTGGTGCCCGATGCCGAGGTGCCAGTGATCAGTTTCGAAGGTCCGCTGGAGTTGCCGGCTCAGACCGCCTTGACCCTCCATTTCGAGGGACAGATCGAGGCGATGAAAACGGCCATGATGGAGGGCTTTCCGAAACTGGGCGCCTATGTCGAGGCACAGCAACTGTCGCCCACCGGTCCCCCCTTCGCCATCTATCACAAGATCGATCCCCGCATCATGCACTTCAATTGCGACATGGCGATACCAGTGAATGCGGACACCAGATCCAGCGACTTCGAAATAAAAACCTTCCCCGGTGGCCGTTACTACAAGACCACCCTCAAAGGCAGTTATGAATTCCTCGAATTGGCCTGGTATCAGGCCTACAGCCATTTACGGATGTTGAAGCTGAAGCCTCAATATCAGCGTGCCGCATTGGAGATTTACGAGAATGACCCGAGCAAAGTCGCGCATAGCAACGAGACCCTGACCTCGATACTCATACCGATAAAATAACCAGGCGGCAGGAACAGGGAAGTGACAGCCGGCGTTGGCCGGGAACGCATCGAACGGTCGGCGTTACAATGCAACGACATCTCCTGATTGAGGCACGAAATTCAGTTACATTCCTTGCAACACTGCATTCAAAATCTGAATCGCCAAATTGAACTCCGGAGTGGTATCGATGGTCGTGGGCAATCTCTCGTCCCGCACCATGAGACTCTTCGACACTTCCAGAGATCCAAACTCTTCGGAATGGCTGTCAGCGGTGTCAACGAACTCATCCACGACCTCGAATCGAGCAACGCCGGATACTCCGCCGATCAAGTCCCGCTCGATGGCAAAATCAGCCCTCAATGTGCCGATGTAATAGGCCGCTTCCGACTTATCGACTCGAAAACCAACCTTTGGGACAAAGAAGTAGTTTCCGCTCCAAGGGTCCCGATAGTCGATCCTGTTGATAACATAGGTACCCGTTTCAAGCTGCCAAATGAAACGCCCCTCCTCATCCACTTCACCGGATATCCGTACTTCGATTGGTTATTCACTCTAGCTGAATTTGACATCGATATAGCCAGCCGCTGGCTCCAAAATAAAAAGCCCCAACCGGCAAACCGGTCGGGGCCAGACACAACCGCTCAAAGTGCTCGAGCCATTCATTCACTAGCACCGGATAGTCACTAATCACTAAAAGATCGCGGATAGGCTCAGGCATTTCATTGCAAGTAGGGGTGCTCAGAAAGATTCTGTATCGCGGTAGCCGTCAAGATATCCGTCAACATTGTCAGCACATGGATACTCACCAAGACTTCCGTGTGAGACAGGGCGGCACCCGCCTTCGGATCCATATTGTCGAATTTGGAATTCATATAACCGAGCAAATCTCGAACGGTAGTCAAATACTCAATTCTGGCCTTGGCCGCTTTCGCGCCGTCAACATTACATGTATCGCAAAAATCGAGATACAGCTTATTCAGCAAATTCATCGTATTCTCAACACGTTCGGTATAGGCGCTCTCGTCATAGATGGGCATTTTTGTTGGTTTTTCATCAGCGTGCACAACCGGACCAAGAAATATACTGGCTGCCAGGATCGTACCGGCCATGCTGAAAATAGCTTGCTTTATAGTCATCAATATCCCCCTTTGTGAAAAATCATGATGTAGTCAAAATCACACCAATTTAGAGACGATCCACCATTCCACAATATTGATGCCTGAGAGATTCAATTTATTCCATTTGGGGTTGTTCACGTCATGAACAGGTCACCCTGTCATTCTATTCATTGACCCGATCCGCTTGACGATAAGATGCTATCTAACTGTAATTCATGCACTTTATTCTTCACTCAATTGAGACGGCACAGAAGATCATGACCCATCATTGAGGATGGCCAGGAATACAAACAGGTACCCATTTCAATTGATCTTCAAGCAAGAGATGGCAGCGAAAATTGTGCCCGTAAAGGCCAAGCGCGAGGGGGGCTTTCGTTGAGCCTGTAGATACTTCCTACACGATCGATACCGAGCAGTGCAATGGATCGTTAGACACATATGTCACATTAGTCTACTCAGCCACTCTTCACTACGCTCTCAGCATAGAGCACTTCACAATCGAAGCATGATGCTCCATCCCATCTAGGACGAAGCAAAGACAACCCAGGGCGAATTCAAGTTGCCTGTTTCATAGGTGAGGAGATTACTCGCCAGACTTCATCATCCACTGGCACGGCTTGATACAGCTCGGACTGTGGGTGTGAAAGCGCCAGGCTGGCTATTGTGTCATTGATCAGAGTCGGCTAGAGGGCGCCCCATCGTATATAAGGATACTTGAGATTCATTATTAGGAAATAAAAGAAAACCATTTGGGATTTTAGTCACAGAACTCAACTCTAGGTCACTTCAAGATGCGGCCTGCATAGCAATGACTACGATCTGGAGTCAGGGTCGACTTGCTCGAATCACGAGGGGGGTGATCCGAAGCCATGCAAAGGGAGGGCTGGGTACTGATCCCCTGGGAAGTATCAGCCTGATTGGTAGTACAAAGGAGAAGAGTAATTCAGAATGGTCTATAGACGTGCTTTACCCCTTTTGATCCTGAGCAGCCCACTACTCTTTGGGATCAATGAGGCATCGGCCCGGAGCGCCTATGTCAACGATGTAGCCACTTACTGCAACAGTAGGGCGTACGATTTTCTACCGGCTTACGCAAGCGACAATTGTTCATATTGCCACGGTCACAAAAGCGAATACACATCAGGCAACTATGAGTATTTCTGCCCGGCACCCGTCGTGATTTCACCGGTCTGCACCGATGGGGATGGTGACGGCTACTTCAAAGAAGGTGATGTCTGCGGCACCCTGGCCGATTTCAACGACAACAGCAGCGCCGCCTACCCCGGCGCAATGGAAGACTGTACCGACGGTATCGACAATGACGGCAACGGCCTGACCGATGCTGCCGATCCCAACGCTGTCGGGTGCTCGGTCACAACGGTTTGTACCGATGTGGACGGCGATGGTTACAGCACTGACGGTGGTTCATGCGGCCCCCTCGACTGTGACGATAACGACTATGCTGTCAACCCTGGCGCGAGCGAGGTCTGCGGTGATGGTATCGATAACAACTGTAACGGCTCCATCGATACCGCTGATCTGAACGCTGTGGGTTGTATGGTTGGCTGTACCGATCAGGATGGTGACGCTTTCAGTCCTGATGGCGGCAGTTGTGGTCCCATCGATTGCAATGACAACGACCCTGAGATCAACCCGGGTGCATTGGAGATCTGCAACGACGGTAGCGACAATAACTGTAACAACAAAACGGATAGTGCCGACGCTGTCTGTCAGGATCCTCAGTTGAATGGCCCGCACTGGTGGAGGCCGGATTCCAATGTTGTGAATCCAGTCCCGACGCCAAATCCGACACCAACACCTGGACCTGTGACCAAACGCGTCGACCTGCAAGCTGTCGCTGACGGCAACTCCGTGAGATTGAGTTGGTCTCTGACAGGCATCACGCCAAGGGCGCAGGAGATCTATCGGGATACAGACGCCAACCCAAAAGGGCGAGGCAGAGTCGGTTTCATGAGAAGTGGCACTGAGTTTGTCGACCACAACGTGACACCGGGAACGACCTACTTCTACTGGATCAAGGTCACGGAATCCGATAGGACGGTTACCAACTCTCAGGCTACGGGTGTTACCGTTTCCAATAACACACCAACACCCACGCCGACACCAAGTCCAACACCAGGCACTCAACATCCTTTCGGCTGGAATAATCCCAGATCACAGCATCAGGACGATAACTATGCAGTGTCCTCATGCACGTCCTGCCATACCATCGATACGGCGAGCAGGAATTCTGCGCTGAGTTGTTACCGATGCCACGGCAATAAATGGGAAGACTCCAGCGGCTCTGGTAACGATGACGATCGGGATAAGGACCGGGACAAGGATAAGGACCGGCACAAGAGCAAGGACAAGGATGACGATTAGGAAGAAAGAAGAAAGACGAATCGTCATATTGCATGACTGATGAAGTCAGAGACAACAGGGGGGCAAACGCCCCCCCTGTTTTTTCTATCAGCCCTTCAATCCAGTCTGTCATTAACACGTTTTTGGAAGGCGCTTAATCAAGACTTCAAGCGGTCGAGATGCCGTCGTTCAAGTTCATCGAACAGCCGCTTGAAGCCTATACACACCGCCGCACTGGTGTCGAATCCAGTACCGGCGGAAATCAGCAACATCATCAGGTTTGGATACTTGGCTGCCTCGAAGGGCGGACTGTTCGCTGGAATCTGCCCCGTCATCACGCCAGGCAGGCTCAAGACACCCACGGTCGCCACGGCAGTGCATCGGCTCGTCCGAGAGCAGGGACAGCTAACAGCAGGTCGCGCTTACCAGATAAGTCGTGCTGACTGACTTGAGGGAGATACTGGATTTGCGCTGAATCAAGCAGACCTATCACCGGGCGTCTTGCCCCTGATAACCGGTCAACCGTCGGGACAGACAGAAGCGTCCCGTAAAGATGGTGGCCAGGGACAGAATCGAACTGCCGACACGGGGATTTTCAGTCC
>JBNKYJ010000051.1:0-44617 GCA_050300835.1 Sedimenticolaceae bacterium | reverse complement strand
TAGGGTGCGGCTTGCCGCGCCGCACCGGATGGTTCTGCGCTTCTAAACAGACAGCAAACGCTAACGAGATCCCATGACCAGCATCCCCACCATGCGCCGACTGGCGCTCATCGTCGAGGACGAGGAGACCAACCGCCTGATCCTCAAATCCCTGCTTAAAAAAAGGGGTTACGATGTGATTGAGGCAACAGACGGTGCCGAAGCGGTCGACAAGTTCAGCCGGCATGAGCCCGATATCATATTCATGGATGTGATGATGCCGGTGATGGACGGCTATGAGGCGACCCGCCGCATCAAACAACTGTCCGGGGACCACTTCGTTCCGGTCATCTTTCTCACCGCCATGTCGGACGAAAAGGCCCTGGCCCGCTGTGTCGAAGTGGGCGGTGACGACTTTCTGGCCAAACCGTTCAGCTTCACGGTGCTATCGGCAAAAGTCACCGCCATGGAACGCATTCACGCCCTGCATCAGGCCACCCGCACCCTCTACAGCCGCATGCAGCGTGACGAGGAGATCGCGGAACAGGTCTTCAACAGCGCCGTGGTGGCGGACAACGTGGCGCTGGATCAGATCCGCAGTCTGCTGAAACCGGCCAGCGTCTTCAGCGGCGATCTGCTGCTCACCGCCTTCGCCCCTTCGCACGATCTGCATGTGCTGCTGGGGGATTTCACCGGACACGGCCTGGCCGCCGCCCTCGGCGCGCTGCCGACCTCCGAGGTCTTCCGCTCCATGACCGCCAAGGGCTTTGCCCCGCAGCAGATCCTTTACGCCATCAACAACAAGTTGAACGCCCTGTTGCCTACCGGCATGTTTCTCGCGGCCCAGTTTCTCAAAGTCGACAACCAGCTCGATCACATCACGCTGATCAACTGCGGCATGCCGGAATCGTTCCTGGTCGACCGCGCGCAGCAGCGTGTAAAACAGCGCTTCAGCTCACAGGCGCTGCCGCTGGGCATCGCCCCCGACATCAGCTACAAGGACGAGACCCTCTTCATCCCCGTCGAGATCGGCGACCGGGTGATTCTCGCCACCGACGGCGTGACCGAGGCGCGCAACCCGGCCGGGGAGTTTTTCGGCAAGCAGCGGCTGATCGAATCGATCACCGAATGCCACAAATGCGATTTCCTGATCGACCGACTGGCGGAAAACCTGGAGACCTTTTGCGAGCAGGCGCCACAGGACGACGACATCAGCGCGGTGGAGATCCCGTTGTTTCCGGCACTGTTGCCGGGTTGGGAAAAGGAGGCGCCGGCCGTAGGCAGCGAGGCGGCGCGACTGGAGGCAATGCTGGCTCAAGGCGAGGATGACTGCATCGAATTCCGTCTGACCCTGCACGGTCCACAACTGCGCCAGGCCGATCCGGTACCGATCCTGATCAACTACATCCAGGAGACTGCCGGTTTGCACGAACACCGGCGCCCGCTCTTCACCATACTGACCGAACTCTATGTCAACGCGCTCGATCATGGTGTACTGCAACTGGACTCGAAACTGAAGCAGGGCGAGGACGGCTTCACCCACTATTTCCATCAGCGTGAACAGCGCCTGCACTCCCTCACCGAAGGGCGCATACAGATCGGTCTGCGCATCCACAAACTGCACCAAAGCGGTTACATGGTGATCGAGGTGGAAGACAGCGGTCGTGGCTTTGACATCACACAGGTGCTGCCACAGGAGGTTCCCGGAACATTATATAGCGGCCGGGGTATCGTGTTGGTCAGATCACTCTGCAAACAGCTCATCTACACACCGCCAGGCAACAAGGCCGAAGCGATCTATATCTGGAGCGACACGCCACAGGAATGAGCTGGACGCCACTCCTGGAATAGTCAAAGATAGGGACTGATCATTCGATCCCGCCGATGCGCGGCAGGGACAACGGCGGCTCCATGGCAAAGACGTTAATCACCGACTCATCGGAAGGTACTTCCACCCCTTTTCTGCGGGGAATCCTGACCCGTTCCCTGACCGAGTCCGGGATGCCGTTCGAGCAGGCCTACCAGCTCGCCACCGATATCAGGCAACAGATCAGTCACAAGTCCAACCTCTCCACCCAGGAGCTGCGCCGATTGGTGCTGACCGAGTTGCGCAAGATGAAGGCTCAGGAGATTCTGGAGATCTATGAGCAAAACCTGCCGGCTTCCCGCGTCACGGTACGCAGTCGATCGGGACAGATCACGCCGTTTTCGCGCATCGAGCACCGTCGCAGCCTGACCTCCTCCGGCTTCCCGGCGGACAAGGCCGCACTGATTACCCAGTCCATCTATCAGCATCTCGTTGACAGACAGCAGACCGAAGTCGACAGCAATCGTATCGGGCGCCTGACCTACGACGAGCTGAAACGGCAATTCGACAAGGAGACGGCTACCCGCTATCTGGTCTGGATCGACTATAAGCGGGGTCGACGCCCGCTCGTCATGCTGATCGGCGGCACCACCGGCTGCGGCAAAAGCACCATCGCCACCGAGGTCGCCCATCGCCTCGGCATCATCCGCACCCAGTCGACCGACATGCTGCGCGAGGTGATGCGCATGCTGATCCCGGAACGCCTGCTGCCGGCATTGCACACCTCCTCCTTCAACGCCTGGCGCAAGATGCCCAGCTTCAAGGAGATGAAGGAGGTGACCGAAGAGATGATGATCAACGGCTATCTGCACCAGTCCGAACTGGTCTCGGTGCCTTGTGAAGCGGTGATTCAGCGGGCACTCAGCGAGCGTGTCTCGCTGATCGTGGAAGGGGTACACGTCCACCCGGGGCTGATCGAACGCTTCCGCAGGAACTCCAATGCGGTCATCGTCCCGGTGATGCTGGCGGTTCTGAAACAGGATACGCTGAAGCGCCAGCTCAAGGGCCGCGGGGTGACGGCACCGGATCGCGACGCCCAGAGTAAATATCTTTCAAACTTCGACTCCATCTGGGCGCTGCAATCCTATCTCCTCTCCGAGGCGGACAACAGCGCCGTGCAGATCCTGGAGAACGATGACAAAGACACCACCACCGACCGCGTCATGCGCGCCATCATCGAAGTCCTGCAGAGGGACTTCGACGCCAAGGCGGACGACGTCTTCAGCGGTAAATCGTGACAGGAGCCCAATGTGCTGACCGCCCATAAAGGCCTGATGATCATCATCGACGGACTCGGGGATCGCGGAATACCCGGTTTTGGCGGCATGACACCGCTGGAAGCGGCGCCGACGCCCAACATGGACCGGCTCGCCGGCGCCGGCCAGTGTGGTCTGATCGATCCGCTCTCTCCAGGCATGCCGGTCGGCACCCATACCGGCATCAGCCTGCTTTTCGGGCTACCCCTGCGCTCGGCCCTGAAGCTCCCCCGCGGACCGGTCGAGGCCGCGGGCATCGGCTTCAACCACAAGGAGCAGGCACTCTATATCCGCTGTAATTTCGCCACCTTGGAAAAATCGGGCGACCGTTACGACATCATCGATCGGCGCGCAGGGCGTGAAAGCGAAGGTTTCGACCAACTGGCGGCGGAGGCCGGCGAGCTGGACCTGGGCGACGGCATCCGTGCCAGTCTGCATCCGGCCACTCAGCATCGTGTGGTACTCAAACTGAGCGGCGAAGATCTCTCAGCCAATATCAGCAACACCGATCCCGGCAACCACTACCGCAAGCAGGGCGTTCAGGCCTGCCTTTCGCTGCACCAGAACGACCCCGAGGCCGAACGCACCGCGGCAGCGGTCAATCGTTTCACCCAGCGCATCCATGAGCTGTTCGAGGGACATCCGATCAACCGGCAGCGTATCGCCGAAGGTCTGCTGCCGGCCAACGGTGTGATCTGCCGCAGTCCCGGCAAACTGCCGAGACTGAACACCCTGTTGCAGCACTTCAAGCTCAGCGCTGCCGTCGTCTCCGGAGAACAGACCGTGCTCGGGCTGGGCAGCCTCTTCGGCTATTCCCTCTACCGCGACCCCGCATTCACCGCCCTGCCGGAGACCGATCTGACAAAGAAAGTGGAGACGGCACGGGCTGCGTTGCAGGATCACGACCTGGTGTTTCTGCATATCAAGGGGCCCGACATCTGTTCCCACGACCTGGATCCCGTCGCCAAACGGACGCTGTTGGGACGTATCGATGACGCCATCGCCCCGCTGCTGGACGAGGCGCTGGTGATCGGCATCACCGGTGATCATTCGACCGACAGCAACAGCGGGCGCCACTGCGGCGATCCGGTACCGGGACTGGTCTACGGCCCCCAGTGCCGTATCGACGACTGCCAGTCGTTCGGAGAGCGCAGCTGCGCTACGGGCGGACTGGGGCGTATCAACAGTCGCGACTTCCTGGTCACTCTGCTGGATCAGATGAACCGCCTGGAGAATCTCAAGCTCGAGGATGGCGACTATTTCCGTTGCTGATCCTGCCACCAGGGTAGATCGCCGGTGAGACAGGGAAAGCGGAGTCAGACCCGAATGACACTTACTTAAGCAGGGTTTGTCGCTTAGTTCGGGTCAACGGTGGGGCAGGGCCCCACCCTACACCCTGAATCGAGCGGTGGGGTGGGGCCCTGCCCCACCAAAATCGTTGAATGAAAGCACGTCATGACACGTCTTTCTGTTAAAGTCGATGCCATTGGAAACCGCCCCTGCGCAGAGCCCGATCTGTCGGTCTGGGGAGTGGTCCCCTCCCCCTCCAAATCAAGCGCTCACGATTCTCACGCCAAACGCAGGCCATTGGATACAGAATCCGCATCAGGGCATATAATTAAAGAATTGGTCAGCATGACCCAATCCACCTAACTGACGTCACAAGAGCCGCCATGTCACAAGCCAGCCCCACCACAACGACCACCGAACTGCTGCCGGCCGAGGCCGAACCGATCCCACCCACACTCGATCTGGACGATCCGTCACTCTATCTCAACCGGGAGCTGACCTGGCTGGCGTTCAACGGGCGGGTGCTCGACGAAGCGGCGCAGGCACGTAACCCGTTGCTCGAACGCGTCAAGTTCCTCGCCATCGTCAGCAATAACCTGGACGAGTTCTTCATGAAGCGGATCGGCGGTCTGAAACAGCAGGTGGCCGCCGGCGTGACCACCCCGACCGTGGACGGCAGAACCCCGAGCCAGCAGTTGATCGACTGCCACCAGGTGATACGTGAGATGCAGCGGGACCAGCAGGCGATCTATCTCGAGCTGCTGGAACTGCTGAATCAGGCCGATATCAAGATCACCCAGTATCAGCAGCTCAACGACGAGCAACAGCACCAGCTGCGGGAGCATTTTCGCCAGAACATCTTTCCGATGCTGACGCCGCTGGCGATGGACCCGAGCCACCCCTTTCCCTTCATCTCCAACCTCACCCTCAATCTGCTGGTCACCCTGCGCTTCCCCGGCGGTCATGATCTGCACATGGCCAGGCTCAAGGTACCGGTGAGCAAGGATGTCTCGCCGCGCATGATCCAGGTCGGCGAGGAGAACACCTTCGTCACCCTCGACGACCTCATCGTCAACAACCTCGACATGCTCTTCCCCGGCATGGAGATCGCGTCCTGCGATCTCTTCCGGGTCACCCGCAACGCCAATGTGGAGCTGGACCAGGAGGCGGCCAACGACCTGCTCGAAATGATCGAGATCGAGTTGCGCGAGCGCCACTTCGCGCCCATCGTAAGACTCGAGGTGTCGGAAGGCATGAACCCGACCCATCGCGGCATGCTGGCGGCGGAGCTGGGTCTGAACGAGGCCCAGGATGTGTTCGAGGTCGACTGCATGATGGGCATGAGCGACCTGTTCGAACTGGCGGTGCTGAACATCCCCGAATTGCGCGACCAACCCCACCACGCGGTGGACCACCCCCAGCTGGCCCACGACCGACGCAACATCTTTCACATCATTCGCGACCAGGGCCAGCTGTTGCTGCAGCACCCCTATGAATCCTTCAATACCACGGTGGAGCGTTTCCTGCGCACGGCGGCGGAAGACCCCAAGGTGCTGGCGATCAAGATGACCCTTTACCGCACCACCGCCGACGGCGGCGTGCTCGACTCCCTGATCAAGGCGGCGCGCAACGGCAAGCAGGTAGCGGTACTGGTGGAGCTGAAGGCCCGTTTCGACGAAGCCGCCAACATCCGCTGGGCACGGCGCCTGGAACAGGCTGGCATCCACGTCACCTACGGCGTGATCGGCTTGAAGACCCACAGCAAGCTGATCATGGTGATCCGCAAGGACTACTCCCAGCTGCGACGCTACTACCACATCGGCACCGGCAACTACCACGCCGGCACTGCCCGTCTCTACACCGACCTCGGCCTGCTGGGCTGCGAAGAGGATATCGGCCAGGACCTGACCGAGCTCTTCAACTACCTGACCGGCTATTCACCGCCTCCCAGTTACCGCAAGATCCTGGCCGCACCCTACACCCTGAAACAGTCGCTGCTGAACAAGATCGAGCGTGAGATCAAGCTGCACAGTCCGGAACAGCCCGGCCTGATCCAGATGAAGATGAATGCCCTCGAGGATCAGGACATCGTCAAGGCCCTCTACAAGGCAACCCAGGCCGGTGTGAAAGTGCAACTGATCGTTCGCGACACCTGTCGCTTCCGCCCCGGCGTTCCGGGTCTGAGCGAAACCGGTAGCGTGGTGAGTGTCGTCGGCCGTTTTCTCGAACATGCCCGCATCACCTATTTTCAGAACGCTGGCGACGAAGAGTACTTTATCGGCTCCGCCGACCTGATGCAGCGCAACCTGATGAAACGGGTCGAGGTGCTGGTGCCGGTGGAGCCGCCCGCCCTGCGCCAGGAGCTGCGACTCATCCTCGATGTCCAGCTCGGCGACAAGCACGCCGCCTGGGATATGCAGCCGGACGGCAGCTATGTGCGTCGCATTCCCTCGGAGGACGACAAGTCGCTCAACTGTCAGGAGACCCTGATCGGTGTCGCCGAACGACGTCTCGAGGCCTCGAAGAAACACAAAGAGAAACGCATGCGCGAGAAGCTGATGTACCACTTCAAGCATCGCCTGAAAAATCACGACACCAATGGAGGGGGGTGATGGCGGAGACGGAAGCACAACCGGCCATCCTGGTCGCAATCGACTTCTCGGACCACTCCATCAGAGCCCTGGTCTACGCGGCAAAGCTCGCCAAACGACTGGATGACCGTCTGATCATACTGCATGTGATTCACGACCAGGCTGGCGGTTACTACGCCGACAAGAAAGTGAAAAAGGGCGAGAAGAAGCTGCTCAAGCGGATGGAGGATATCGCCGGAGAAATGATGGAAGAGCTGATCCAGCAGCAGAGAGAGGCTCATCCGGAGATCAAGAGCGTGCTGAAAAAGGCTGAGATCGTTCTGGTTTCAGGGCTCACGGTCACCAAAGTACTGCAGGTGGTCGAGAAGACCGCACCCGAGCTGCTGGTGCTCGGTAACAAGGGACGCTCCAGTCTGAAAGACATCCTACTGGGTTCAAAGGCCGAACAACTGATCCGTCTCTGTCCGATACCGGTAACCCTGGTAAAACCATGAGTCCATTTGACCTAACAAGAATTACATCAAAAACGACAAAGCCCATCATCAGCATCCTGTTGACCTTCCTCGCCCTGTTGGTGTACTGGCGGGTCGGCTATGCCGAGGATCCGCTGACCACAGCGCCCGACTGGAGCAAGATGACGATTCAGCTGTTCGGCGGTCTGGCCCTGTTTCTCTACGGCATGGAACAGATGGCGGGGGCGCTCAAAGCGGTGGCGGGCGAACGCATGAAGGTGGTCCTGGCCAAGCTCACGACCAACCGCTTCATGGGAGCGATCACCGGCGCCTTCGTCACCGCGGTGATCCAATCCTCTTCCGTCACCACCGTGCTGGTAGTCGGCTTCATCTCGGCGGGACTGATGTCGATGACCCAGTCCATCGGCGTCATCATGGGCGCCAACATCGGCACCACCATCACGGCGCAGATCGTCGCCTTCAAGATCACCAAATACGCCATGCTGATGATCGCCATCGGCTTCGGCGCCCTCTTCTTCTCCAAGAAAGAGCAGTTGCGCCACTACGGCACCATGCTGATGGGGCTGGGCCTGATCTTTTTCGGTATGGGTATCATGAGCGATGCCATGGCGCCGCTGCGCAGCTACCAGCCGTTCCTCGATCTCATGGTGAAGATGGAGAATCCCTTTATCGGCATTCTCGTCGCCGCCCTCTTCACCGGTCTGGTCCAGTCATCGTCGGCCACCACCGGTATCGTGATCGTCATGGCGAGCCAGGGTTTCATCACCCTGCCGGCGGGCATCGCACTGGCCTTCGGCGCCAATATAGGGACCTGCGTCACCGCCCTGCTCGCCGCCATCGGCAAGCCGCGCGAAGCGGTGCGCGCAGCCATCATACACATCATGTTCAATGTGCTCGGGGTCCTGCTCTGGCTGGCCTTTATCCCGAACCTGGCGGAGTTCGTGATGCTGGTCTCCCCCACCTCCAGCCATCTCCCGGAAGCCGCCCGACTGGCCGCCGACACACCACGCCAGATCGCCAACGCACACACCATCTTCAACCTGGCCAATACCCTGCTGTTCATCGGCTTCATCGGTACCTTCGCCCGCGTGGTCGAACTGCTGGTGCCCGACAAACCGCTGGTGGAGGTGCCGATCACGAAACCGCGCTATCTGGATGAGGAGTTGCTCGAGACCCCCTCACTGGCGTTGGACATGGTGCGCCTGGAGATCAGCCGAACAGGAGGACAGGTGGAAAAGATGCTGCAGGAGATCCTCCCCGCCATCATGAGCGGCGACAAGCCGATGCTCTCGCAGATCCGCGAAATGGACGAGAAAGTGGACGTGCTCCACAAACATATCGTGAGTTATCTCGGCCGACTCAGTCGAAAGACGCTGTCAGAGACACAATCCGCCTCCATACTGCGACTGATGTCGATCATCAACGATCTGGAGAACATGGCCGACCTGATCGAACGCGATTTGGTGAACCTGGGACAGAAAATGATCCAGGAGCAGCTGAAGATCAGCCCCGAGACCCAGCGCATGATGCAGCACCTCCATACCCAGATCTACCAGGCGGTCGAACTCGCCGTACGCGCGGTCAAAATGCACGATAAAGCGAGGGCCGACCAGGTCATCGGTATGCGAACCACCGTGGAGCAGCTGTTCGATGCCGCCTCCAGCCATCAGGCGACCCGTCTGGTGGCCGATGCACCCAACCGCCTCTCCACCTACACGGTGGAGGTCGAGCTGATCGACAAACTGCATCGCATCTACCACTTCGCCGACCGTATCGCGCAATTGGTGGACTACGACGAAATGGCGTTGACGGAACCTCAGGCAGCGGTCACCGAGTAGCTCCCTGTGCGGTCGGCTAATCGGTCGTCTGAGCGGCCTCTTCCTGACCGTCAGGCACGATCTTCTGCAAGATAACCTGGTGTATGCGACGGGATGAGGCGTCCTGAACCCGGATCTGCAGACCATCGAGTTCAAAGGTTTCATCCTTCTCGGGAATGCGCTCGGTGTGCTCGAGCAGCCAGCGATTGATGGTATCTGTCGGTTTGCCGGGGATATCGAGTCCGAAGTACTCCTCCACCACGCGCAGTTCCGCCGTACCCTTGACCAGAATCCGACCCTCTTCGAGTACCATCAGGTCGTCCGGTTTTTCATCCGACTCGTCATAGATTTCACCGACCAGCTCCTCCAGCAGATCCTCCAATGACACCACGCCCACCATGGCACCATGCTCGTCGACCACCACGGCCAGATGCATGCTCTTGGTCTTGAGGGTGCGTATCAGTTCATCGATGGGGGTGTTCGCCGGAGTGAACAGCGGCTCCTGGCCCAGTTCCGCTACCGGCTTGTCGAGTTTGCCGGAGGCGATGACGCTGATCAGGTCGCGCAGTATCACCAGGCTGACGATCTCATCCGGATCATCGGTGTAGAGCGGTATACGCGAATAGTTCTGCTCCAGAATCTCAGGCAGTACATCCTTCAGCAAGCGTCGCCCGTCGAGGCGAAAGACCTGACGACGAGGCGTCATCACATCCTCTGCCTTGAGATCGTTGAAATTGAAGATGCGCTCGATCATCTCCCGCTCTCCGGTGTCGATCACCCCCTCTTCCTCGCCATGCTCGATGAGAGTGATCACCTCCGACTCGGTGACCAGCGGATCTTCCATCGCGCGGGTGGATGACTGCACCCAGTTGGTGAATTGTTGAAACATCCACACCAGCGGATAGATCAAGCGCATGAAACCGTAGATCACCGGCGCGATAAACAGGGAGATGCGTTCCGAGAAGCGCGTGGCGAGACTCTTCGGCGTGATTTCGCCAAACACCAGGATGAGAATGGTGAGTACACCGACCGCAATCCCGGGACCACTGTCGCCAAAGTAGTCGGTGGCGATCACGGTGGCGATGGCCGAGGCGGCGATATTCACCACATTGTTGCCGATCAGAATGGTGATCAGCATCCGACTGGGATCTTTCTTCAGCAGGTAGAGGGCATGTGAACCTCGCCGACCCTCTTTGTAGAGCGACTCTGCCCGAGCCATTGAGAGAGAAACCAAGGCTGTCTCTGATCCGGAGAATAAACCGGAGAGTACCAGCAATACTGCCAGTATAAGATAGTTTTCCACGAAGTCTCTTTAGTCACACGCCCAGCGGGCCCAGTTACAAATTATTACTGCTAACACATTGAATCACAAGCATTTGGAGCGACATTTTTTAGTGTCCGAATCCGCTTCCCACACATCCATGGACTCTGTCGATTATAACTCCGGCCAATGATATTCGACGAACACACAACAAAACAGTAAGTTAGCGTCATCTGCCGAAAACAGGACCGATAGCGACTCTTGCAGTGCCGAGTCTCACTCAGCCCCCCTTCAATTGCCTCGGACTGAGTTCCATTTGACATGACCGGCTTGGCCTTTTGTCAACCAAATGTCATATATTTATAGCAATATGTGGACGGTATGGGTGTTGTACAAGTATGAAGCGGATTTTAATTGTCGAAGATGAACCGGAAATCAGGGAGATGATTCGCTACATCCTCGAGCCGCTGGACTATCAGGTCGGCGAGGCAGACAACGCACAGGATGCGCGGCGACTTCTCGCCCAGAACGACTACGATCTGATCCTGATGGACTGGATGCTGCCCGGCCGGTCAGGCCTCGATTTTGTGAAGGAACTGAAGCAGAAACCGCACAAGCGCACCCCTCCGGTCATTATGCTGACCGCACGGGCTGATGAATCCGACAAAGTACAGGGCCTCGACAGCGGCGCTGATGATTATGTCACCAAGCCGTTTTCCCCCCGCGAGCTGATCGCACGCATCAAGGCGGTAATTCGACGCAACAGCGATGTCGACGAGGAGAAAATCATCGAATTCAGCGGATTGTGTATCGATCCGGTACGTCATCAGGTGACCCTGATGGAGCATCCGGTCAATCTTTCGCCAGCGGAATACAACCTGTTGCACTTCTTCATGTCACATCCGGACCGGGCCTACACCCGATCACAGATTCTCGATAAGGTCTGGGGGGACAGCGCCTATGTGGAGGAGCGCACCGTCGATGTCCACATACGGCGCCTGCGAAAGCTCTTGACTCCATCGGGACACGACGCCTTCATTCAGACGGTGCGCGGTGTCGGCTATCGTTTCACTCCCAGAGCACTGGAACTGGCCCGCAACTGACCGTGAAACACTACCTCAAAATTGAGTTGAGCCAACTGCTCGGCATCTTCCTGGTGTGCGCCACTATCGGGTATCTGACCGGTTTCATAGTCGGTGCTTTGCTCGTGGCCGGCCTGCTCTATGTGGCGAAACACGCCTACTACCTGTTCACACTGGCACGGATCATCCAAAAGGAACAGCAAATTTCACCGCCCTATCCACCGGATGTCTGGGGTCTGATCTACAAGGAGCTGGCACGACACCGGATGCGCAGCCGCAAGCGCAAACGCACGCTGAACCGTTTCGCCTCCCGCTTCCGTAAAGTTGCCAGCTCCATCCCGGACGGCCTGATCATGCTGAACAAAGCCGGGCAGATCGACTGGGCCAACCCTGCCGCCAGCCAGTTGTTGAATATCAGCTGGCCCCGGGATGAGGGTGCTCCCTTGACACGTTTGCTTCACCTTGAACAACTGCAGGAATATCTCGACGCACCTGACTATCAGAGTCCGCTGCAATTCCCCTCGCCCAGCAACAAGGCGATCATCATCTCACTGCGAGTGACGCCGTTCGGCAGCAAAAAAGCGCAACGGTTGGTGGTTGTAAGGGACATCACCGACATCTACAACCTCAATCAGACCCGCCGTGATTTCGTCTCCAATGTCTCTCACGAGTTGAGAACCCCGCTAACCGTGATTTCCGGATTCCTGGAAAACCTGAGCGACAACGAGATGCTGCCCTTCCAAGAGCGACCATTCGTTCTGATGCTCCAGCAGGCGGAGAGGATGAACAGTATCATCAACGATTTGCTGGCGCTGTCCCGACTCGAGATGGGCAAAGCCGCATCACCGGAGAAACCGGTTAAAGTGTCCGAGCTGCTGACGAAGATCGTCGAGCAGGCGAAAGCTTTGGCGGATCAAAAAGGGGGATACGAAATCACGCTCGATGTGGACACCGAGTTGTATCTACTGGGTGAAGAGAGTGAGCTGCAAAGCGCCTTCTCGAACCTGATCTTCAATGCGGTCATCCACACCCCAGCCAAGACGAAAATCACTGTCAGCTGGAAACATGAGGATAAGGAAGCCCGCATGCGTGTTGAAGATACGGGACCGGGTATAGAGCAAAAGCATATTCCCAGACTTACCGAACGCTTCTATCGCGTCGACAAGGCCCGCTCACGACAATCAGGTGGTACCGGCCTCGGTCTGGCGATCGTCAAGCACATCATTGCACGGCATGATGGGGAGTTGAGAATTTCAAGCCACCCCGGCAAAGGCAGCCAGTTCGTCTGCGCATTCCCGGAAGAGATGGTGTTGGAGAAGAGCCGACAGCAACAGCAAGCCAGCTGAATAATGCGATTTACAGAGTGAACACCATTGCTGACGCGATAGCTCAGGCGTCAACCTCCAGATCATTCATAAAACCATCATTAACCCGATCCCGCAGCTCCTTGCCCGGTTTGAAGTGGGGAACATACTTGCCGGAAAGGGCGACAGTTTTACCCGTCTTCGGATTGCGGCCCATACGTGGCGGACGATAGTGGAGCGAGAAACTACCGAATCCACGAATCTCAATGCGTTCGCCAGATGCCAGGGACTGGCTCATGTGTTCTATCATGCACTTGACCGCCAACTCCACGTCCCGGTATGCCAGATGACTCTGCTCCTTGGCAATAATTTCAATCAACTCGGATTTTGTCATTCTTCTCCATACTCCAAATTTGCTGATTGTCGGGGACCGCAGATGCGGTCCCCGTGGTTATCAACGCCTAACGAGTCTGATAATAGACGATGAATCAATCGTTCTGATTATCCATCTGCTCTTTCAGCAGATCACCCAGCGTCGGCGCACTGGTAGCCGCTTCACGGGCGTAACCCTTGATGGCGGCGGCTTCTTCATCGGCATCCTTCGCCTTGATAGAGAGTGAGATCGTACGGTTCTTGCGATCCACACCGAGGAACTTCGCCTCGACCTCATCCCCCTCTTTCAACACGCTGCGGGCATCCTCGACCCGGTCACGCGACAACTCGGAAGCACGCAGATAACCTTCGACGCCGTCGGCCAGAGCCACGACCGCACCCTTCGCGTCCACTTCGGCCACTGTGCCTTTCACGATGCTGCCCTTTTCATTGGCAGCCACGAAAGAGGAGAAGGGATCCTGCGCCAGTTGCTTGATGCCGAGTGAGATACGCTCGCGCTCGGGGTCGACGGAAAGCACCACAGTCTCCACTTCGTCACCCTTCTTGAACTTGCGTACCGCCTCTTCGCCCTCGTCGTCCCAGGAGATGTCAGAGAGATGGATCAGACCGTCGATACCGCCGTCGAGACCAATGAAGATACCGAAATCGGTGATCGACTTGATGTTGCCGGTGACATGGTCGCCCTTCTTGTGGGTGGCGGCGAACTCGTCCCAGGGATTGGACTTGCACTGCTTGATGCCGAGAGAGACGCGACGACGCTCCTCGTCGATATCCAGCACCATGACTTCGACTTCATCGCCCAGGGAGACGATCTTCGAGGGATGGACGTTCTTGTTGGTCCAATCCATTTCGGAGACGTGGACCAGACCTTCGACACCCTCTTCGATCTCCACGAAGCAACCGTAGTCGGCGATGTTGGTGACCTTGCCGAACAGGCGTGTGCCCTCCGGATAGCGACGGGCCAGTGCGACCCATGGATCGTCGCCCATCTGCTTCAGACCGAGGGAGACACGATTGCGCTCGCGATCGAACTTGAGCACCTTGACGCTGATTTCGTCACCGATCTCCACCACTTCCGAGGGATGCTTGACGCGCTTCCAGGCCATGTCGGTGATGTGGAGCAGGCCATCGATGCCGCCCAGGTCGACGAAGGCACCGTAATCGGTGAGGTTCTTGACCACACCCTTGATCTCCTGGCCTTCCTGCAGGTTCTCCAGCAGCTTTTCGCGCTCTTCGCTGTACTCCTGCTCGACCACGGCACGGCGTGAGACCACCACGTTGTTGCGACGGCGATCCAGTTTGATCACCTTGAACTCGAGGTCTTTGCCCTCGAGATAGGCGGTGTCGCGTACCGGACGCACATCGACCAGGGAACCGGGCAGGAAGGCACGGATATCGCTGAGTTCGACGGTGAAGCCGCCCTTGACTTTGCCATTGATGCGTCCGATGACGGTCTCGTCGGCCTCATGGGCCTTTTCGAGTACTTTCCACGCCTGGTCGCGCTTAGCCTTTTCACGGGAGAGCCGGGTGGCGCCGTAGCCGTCTTCCACGGCATCCAAGGCCACCTCAACCTGATCACCGACAGCGACTTCGATTTCACCGTCCTGATTCAGGAACTGGGAACGTGGGATGACGCCTTCGGACTTCAGGCCGGCATTGACGATGACAGCTTCGGAGGTGATATCCATGACGGTGCCGATGATGATGGCGCCGGAACGAAGCTGGGTGCTGGAGAGGCTCTCCTCAAATAATTCTGCAAAACTTTCGGTCATTTGATTGGGTTTCCTGCAACACAAGGTTGCATTGACGATGCCGCAATGGCTGCTACGGTCTCGCCAGTTTGTTAAGGTTAATCACAATGGCCGGTTGCAACCGGCCGCCCTTCTCATTTCGGAGATCGCGTTGACTGGCCGGGAAGATTCGGGAAGGTTTCGTGTACCTTCTGCATCACCCTGGCGTAGACTTCGTCGATGCTCAGATCCGTCGAATCGAGCTCCAGTGCGGAAGCGGATGCCCTCAAGGGCGCCACCTGCCGCTGACTGTCGCGTTCATCGCGCTCTCTGATCTCTTCAATGAGACCGGCGAGATTAACACCCAATCCCTTTCCTTTCAACTGTTTATAGCGCCTTTTCGCCCTTTCCTCCGGGCTGGCGGTAAGATAAATCTTGACCTGGGCCCGGGGGAAAACCACGGTTCCCATGTCCCTGCCATCCGCCACCAGGCCGGGTAAACGGGCATAGTTGCGCTGCCAGGCCAGCAGCGCCTCCCTCACCCGGGGGATCGCCGCTACCTTGGAGGCCTGGTTGCCGGCACGCTCGGTACGGATCGCATCCGTGACCTCCTCCTGATCCAGCAGAACCCGGTCGCCATCGAAGGATAGCGGCATGTTTTCCGCAAGTTCGACCAATTTGTCTACATTTTCAGCCTCAAGACCGGCGCGTTCAGCCATCAGCCCAAGTACCCTGTAAATCGCACCACTGTCCAGGAAATGCCAACCGAGCTGGCGTGCGACCCGCTGAGAGATGGTCCCTTTACCGGAACCTGAAGGGCCGTCGACGGTGATGATCGGCACCTCGCTCATGAGGCCTCCTGACGGATCTGCAGACCGGCCGAGGCAGCCAACTCGATAAATCCGGGAAAAGAGGTGTTGACGTTGGCGCAGTCGAGAATCTCGATCGCGCCGCTGGATCGCAGTGCCGCCATGGCGAAGGACATGGCGATACGGTGATCTCCGTGGCTCTCCACCCGGCCACCCTGCAGGGCACCGCCGGTGATTCGGATACCATCCTGTGTCGGCTCTGCCTCGATGCCGAGAGCCTGAAGGCCGTCCGCCATGACCTGGATGCGGTCGCTCTCCTTGAACCGCAGCTCCTCGGCGCCACTGAGTCGGGTGGTACCCTCGGCACAGGCCGCGGCCACGAAGATGGCGGGAAACTCGTCGATTGCCAGCGGCACCAGCTCCTCGGGGATATCGATACCGCGCAGCCGGCTGGCGCGGACCCGGATATCGGCAACCGGCTCGCCACCCACTTGGCGTTCGTTCTGCAGTTCGATATCGGCGCCCATCAGACGCAGGATGGCGATGACGCCGTCGCGGGTGGGATTGATTCCCACGTGTTCCAGTACCACATCGGAACCCGGTGCGATCGTGGCGCCGACCATGAAGAAGGCCGCCGACGAGATATCGGCCGGCACATCGATCACGCACGCCTCGAGCCGTCCGCCGCCGGAGAGTGAGATCCGGTTTCCCTCGCGCTTCACGGCATAGCCGAAGCCGCTCAGCATACGCTCCGTATGGTCCCGCGTCGGCGCCGGTTCGGTGACGCTGGTCTCACCCTCGGCGTAAAGACCCGCCAGCAGCACCGCGGACTTGACCTGGGCACTGGCCATCGGCAGTTCGTAATCGATGCCTTGCAACGGGTGGTTGGCGGCGATCACCAATGGGGCCGTGCCCCGTTCCGTCGCGCCGATCACCGCCCCCATGCGGGTCAACGGCTCGATGATGCGTTTCATCGGGCGTGCCGAGAGTGAGCTGTCGCCGGTCAAGGTGACCGCGAGACCATGGCCGGCCAGCAGACCCGACAGCAGCCGCATCGAGGTACCGGAATTACCCAGGTCGAGCGGCGCCCCCGGCTCGCTCAGGCCGCGCATGCCGACACCGTGAACGGTCACCCGTCCCTGGTTCGGCCCCTCGATAACGACTCCCATGGCGCGAAAGGCGTTGAGCGTCGCCAGGCTGTCCTCACCTTCGAGAAAACCGCTGATCTCGGTCACACCGTCGGCCAGGGAACCGAGCATGATCGAGCGGTGTGAGATCGACTTGTCACCCGGCACGCGCAGCAGGCCGCGCAGTTTACCGCCCGGTTCCAGCCGGTAGTTCAAGCTTTGTTCTGTTGGCATTTTTATTCGATTCTGGTTGCTGCGGCGTCTACTGAACGCCGTCGATATATCGGTCCCGTGCCCGCTTGGCCCGTTCGAAGATCTGCAACAGACCTTCGCTGTCACCCCGTTCCAGGATGGAGGCCAGTTCGTGCAGTTCGTTGGCGAAACGGGTCAGCATCTCGCCGAGCGCCTGTTGATTGGCCAGACAGATATCCCGCCACATCACCGGATTGCTGGAGGCGATGCGAGTGAAGTCGCGAAAACCGCCGGCCGCATAGCGGAAGATCTCGTCGTTCTCTTTCATCCGCGCCAGGGAGTCGACCAGGCTGAAGGCGAGCATGTGGGGCAGATGGCTGGTGGCGGCGAGAATCTCGTCGTGGTGCTCCACCGACATGTGCGTGATTTCCGCGCCGCAGTGACGCCACATCGACTCCACCGCGGCGAGGGCATCGGCATCGGTCTCCGGCAAGGGGGTCAGTATGACGCGCCGATTGCGATAGAGCGAGGCGAAGGCCGCCTCGGCTCCGCTGCGCTCGGTGCCGGCGATCGGATGCCCCGGCACGAAAAACGGGGGGATCCCGCCAAAGACCGCACGCAGGTCGCCCACCACGCTGCCCTTCACACTGCCGGCATCGGTGACCACCGCGTTCGGCGCCAGATGGTCGCGCAGGGCTTCAAGGGTGGTTCTCATGGCACCCAGCGGTACCGCCAGCAGCACCCTGTCCGCACCCCGCACCGCTTCCGCCACATCCCGGGTGTGGTGGTCGAGGATACCGAGTTCGGTCGCCTTGACCAGATTGGCCTCGCTGCGGCCGCAGCCCACCACCTCCTTGACGACACCCGCTTCGCGCAGCGCCAGCGCCGCCGAACCGCCGATCAGGCCCACTCCGATTACGGCCAGTTTCTCGATCATGCCGAAAGCACCTCGCGCAAGGCCTTCAACAGCCGTTCGTTTTCAGATTCCAGACCGATCGTGATGCGCAAATGGTTCGGCATCCCGTAGTTGGCCAGGGGGCGGGTGATGCAGCCGCGCTGCAGCAGCGCCTGGTCGATGGGGGCCGCCTCGCGGGCGAAATCGACGGTAAGGAAGTTGCCCACCGACGGGATGAAGTTCAGACCCAGACCTTTAACACCCTCCACGAGCTGCGCCATACCGGAACGGTTGACCGCCAATGAGGCCTCGATGAACGCCGCGTCCTCGAGGGCGGCCAGGGCCGCCACCTGGGCCAGGCTGTTGGCATTGAATGGCTGTCTGACCCGGTTCAGCAGATCGGCGATATCGGGATGGGAGAGGGCGTAACCCAGACGCAGGGAGGCCAGGCCATAGGCCTTGGAGAAGGTCCGGGTGACGATCAGGTTGGGAAAGCGTTCCAGCCACTGGCTGGCATCCGGATAGTCGCCCTCCTCCACATACTCGGTGTAGGCCTCGTCCACCACCACGATGACCTGTGACGGCAGATCACTGATAAAGGCGTGGAGGGCATCCCGTCCGAGCCAGGTGCCGGTCGGATTGTTCGGATTGGCGATCCAGACCACCCGCGTGTGCGGACTGATGCGCTTGCGCATCGCCTCCAGATCGTGCCCATAATCCTTCGCCGGCGCGATCACCAGGGTGGCGCCGACCGCCTGACTGCAGATGGGATAGACGGCGAAGGCGTATTGCGAGAAGAGGGACTCGGATCCCGGCTGCAGAAACACCCGCGCCACCATGTCCAGCACGTCGTTGGAACCGTTACCCAGCGTGATGCCGTCGGGCGCAATGGCGTGTTTTTTCGCCAGGGCCTGACGCAGCTCGAAGCCTCCGCCATCCGGATAGCGGGCAATATCCGGCAAGGCCGCGGCAACCGCTTCCGCCACCCTGGGACTGGCGCCCAGTGGATTCTCATTGGATGCCAGCTTGATCGATTGGCTGATGCCGAGCTCGCGCTCCAGATCCGAGAGCGGCTTGCCCGGGACATAGGGTTTGAGTTCGCTGATACCCGGCGCGGTGATATCGAGAAATCGGTTCATAAGAGGTCGTCGTCGACTCGCTGTGCAAAGGTTGGCCGCTACAGCACGGCTTTGGGATAGGAACCCAGTATCTTCACCTGCGCCGCCACGCGGTCGAGTTCCAGCAGGGCCTGCTTCAGATCGTCATTTTCGCGGTGACCGTCCACGTCGACGAAGAAGACGTAATCCCACTGCCCCCGGCGGGAGGGACGCGACTCGATCCGGGTCATGCTGATGCCGTGATCGGCAAAGGGACTGAGCATGGCGTGCAGGCCGCCGGCCCGGTTCTGGGTGGTGAACATCAGGCTGGTCTTGTCGTCGCCACTGGGTGCCGCATCCTGCTTACCGATGACCAGGAAACGGGTGGTGTTGCCCGGTTCGTCCTCGATGCTGGCCGCCAGGGTGGCCAGCTGATAGATCTCGGCCGCGGAATCACCGGCAATGGCCGCCGCCCCTGATTCCCGGGCGGCCAGTCGTGCCGCCTCCGCGTTGCTGCCCACCGCGATGCGTTCAGCATTCGGCAGATGGAGGTCGAGCCAGCCACGGCACTGGGCCAGGGATTGGGAGTGGGAATAGACCTTGCGAATCTCCGTCAATGCCGTCACCGCACCCAGCAGGTTGTGCTTGATGCGCAGGGTCACCTCGCCGCAGATCCGCAACGGTGAGTTGAGGAAGGTGTCGAGGGTATGGCTGACCACCCCCTCGGTGGAGTTCTCCACCGGCACCACGCCATAGTGGCAGGCGCCCGCCTCGACCTCTCTGAAGACGTCGGGAATCGATCCCATCGAGTGGGTGCGGACCGAGTGGCCGAAATGCTTCAGTGCCGCCGTCTGGGTAAAGGTGCCTTCAGGCCCCAGGAAGGCCACATTGAGGGGTTGCTCCAGGGCCAGGCAGACCGACATGATCTCGCGGAACAGGCGTGCCACCTCCTCCGCATCCAGCGGTCCGTTCTCCCGCGCCTTGACCTTGCGTAACACCTCGGCCTCACGCTCGGGACGGTAGAACACCGCCGCGGGGTCCTCTTTCAGCTTGATGCGCGCCACCTCCTGTGCCGCCTCGGCCCGCTCCACGATCAGCGCTTGCAGCTGCTGGTCGATCTGGTCGATGCGCTCGCGAATCGCCTTGAGTTTCTCGTCGTCACTCATCACTTGAGCCGTTGTTGCTGATACCTCAGGAACCGGACTTACCCAAAGCGCGCACCGACAGCACGCCTTTGATCGAGGCCAGAGTATCCAGCAGTTTCTCAGGAGGCTCCTTGTCCACGTCGAGCAGGGTCACCGCCACATCCTCCCGCGACTTGTTCAGCATGTCCAGGATGTTCAAGCCTTCGGCACCCAGATCGCTGGAGATCTGGCCGACCATGTTCGGCACGTTGCTGTTGACCACCGCGATACGGAAGCCACCGTTGCGCGGCAAGTGGATGGTGGGGAAGTTGACGGAGTTGGTGATGTTGCCGTTCTCCAGATAGTCACGCACCTCCTCGGCCACCATGATGGCGCAGTTGTCTTCCGCCTCCTTGGTCGAGGCGCCGAGATGGGGCAGCGTGATCACCCGGGGATGATCCTTCAGCAGGTTGCTCGGAAAATCGCAGACATAGGCATAGAGGTGACCGCTGTCGAGGGCCTTGATCACCGCTTCGTCATCGATGATGCCGTTGCGGGCGAAGTTGAGCAGCACGGCACCCGGTTTCATCAATTTGAGCCGCTCGGCGTTGATGGTATTGGCTGTGGAGTCTGTCAGCGGCACATGGAAGGTGACGAAATCGGATTTCGTCAGCAGGTCGTCGATGCTCAAGGCCTGCTCCACTTCCGAAGCAAGCTTCCAGGCACTTTGTACGGTGATGGTGGGGTCGTAGCCGGTCACCTTCATGCCCAAGGCACGGCAGGCATTGGCGACCTTGACGCCGATGGCGCCCAGGCCGATAACGCCCATGGTCCGACCGGGCAGCTCGAAACCGACGAAGTGCTTCTTGCCGGACTCCACCTGCTTGGTGATTTTCGTATCCTCACCGGAGAGGCCGGTGGCGAACTTCCAGGCCTGGCCCAGATTTCTCGCCGCCATCAGGGCGCCGGCAATCACCAGCTCCTTGACGGCATTGGCGTTGGCTCCCGGTGCGTTGAAGACCGGGATGCCGCGGGCGGTCATGTCGGCGACCGGAATATTGTTGACGCCGGCGCCGGCGCGTCCGATTGCCTTCACCGACTCCGGCACCACCATGTCGTGCATCTTGTAGGAACGCAGCAGAATGGCGTCCGGGTGCGTGACTTCCGAGGCCACCTCATAACTGTCTCGCGGCAACCGATCGAGACCAGAAACTGAGATATTATTTAATGTCAGTATCTTATACATAATTCTTCTCTTTTTACTTCAATAGCGGAGCCGCGCCCTCATGCACCAGGTCGATCGCAGTACTGAAGCGAACGGACGGGCTGGCGACCCTGCACGGGATCTCAGCCGTTGCTCCGCTCGAACTCCTGCATGAACGCGATCAGGGTCTCTACACCGGCTTCCGGCATGGCGTTGTAGATGCTGGCCCGCATTCCGCCGACCGAACGGTGGCCCTTGAGGGTGGTAAGACCGGCGGCGCCAGCCTCCTGCAGAAACTTGGCGTCCAGCTGCGGATCGGCCAGGGTGAAGGGCACGTTCATCCAGGAACGGCTCTCCACGGCAACCGGATTGGCATAGAAACCGGAAGTGTCAATCACATCGTAGAGGGCTTGCGCCTTGCGCTGGTTGATCTCCGCCATAGCCTTGAGACCGCCCTTGTCGAGCAGCCACTTGAAGACCAGACCCGCCAGATACCAGCCGTAGGTGGGCGGGGTGTTGTACATGGAACCGTTGTCGCTATGGGTCGCGTATTGGAACATCACCGGGGTGCCGTCGATGGCCTCGCCGATCAGGTCCTCGCGCATGAGCACCAGGGTCAGGCCGGCGGGTCCGATGTTCTTCTGCGCACCGGCGTAGATGATGCCGTACTTCGAGACATCGATAGGCCGCGAAAGGATGGTGGAGGAGAAATCGGCCACCAGCGGCACAGCTCCCGTTTCGGGTACGTAAGGAAACTCCACGCCCTGAATGGTCTCGTTGGGGGTGTAGTGGACATAGGCGGCGTCGGCGCTGAGATTCAGCTCCGACTGCGCCGGCGTGGTGGTGAATTTGGCCTCTTCCGTGGAGGCGGCGATGTTGACCTCGGCGAAGCGCTTGGCCTCCGCGATGGCCTTCTTCGACCAGGAGCCTGTATTGATGTAGTCGACCGTCTTGTTGTCGCGGGTCAGGTTCATCGGCACCATGGCGAACTGGCTCGAGGCACCGCCCTGCAGAAACATCACCTTGTAGTTGTCGGGCACCGCCAGCAGCTGCCGCAGGTCGGCCTCCGCCTGCTCGGCGATCGACATGAATTCCTTGCCGCGATGACTCATCTCCATGACCGACATCCCGGAACCCTGCCAATCCAACATCTCCGACTGGGCCTGTTGCAACACCGCTTCCGGCAACATGGCGGGACCTGCACTGAAATTGAAGACTCGCGACATCATTCCCTCTCAATAGATTGATAACTGATGATTACTACAGGGTGCGGCAAACCGCACCCACCCCGTTTATCGCCGGCAGGTCGGTTATTCGCCGTCGGTGGTTTCGGTCTCATCCCCTGCTTCGGACTCGTCCTCATCGTCCTCGAGGGATTCAACCCGCTCGATACCGATCAGCTTCTCCTGCTTGCTGAGCCGGATCATGATCACGCCCTGGGTGTTGCGCCCCATGCGCGAAATGTCGGCCACCCGGTTGCGCACCAGGGTACCGCCGTCGGTGATCATCATGATCTCGTCCTCGTCCACCACCTGGACCGCACCCACCACGGAACCATTGCGTTCCGAGGTCTGAATCGAGATGACGCCTTGGCCGCCACGGCCGTGCACCGGGTATTCGCTGATCGGTGTGCGCTTGCCGTAGCCGTTCTCCGTCACGGTCAGCACATCGCCTTCGGAAGAGACGATCAGGGAGACGACCCGCTGCCCCGCCTCCATCCGGATGCCGCGTACGCCACAGGCGGTGCGGCCCATGGCACGCACCTTCTCCTCATTGAAACGCACCGCCTTGCCGGTGCTGCTGAAGAGCAGGATGTCCTGCTGCCCGTCGGTGATGGCGACACCGACCAGCTTGTCGCCGTCGCGCAGGTCGACGGCGATGATGCCGCTGCTGCGGGGGCGCGAGAAGGCCTCCAGCGGGGTCTTCTTGACGGTACCGGAACTGGTGGCCATGAAGATATAGCGGTCGCCCTCGTAGTCGCGCACCGGCAGGATCGCGTTGATCTGCTCCTCGCTCTCCAGCGGCAGCAGATTGACGATCGGCTTGCCGCGGGCGTTGCGGCCGGCCTGGGGCAGTTCATAGACCTTGAGCCAGTAGACCTTGCCCTGATTGGAGAAGCAGAGGATGGTGTCGTGGGTGCTGGCGACAAAGAGCTTGTCGACGAAATCCTCGTCCTTGGTGGCGGTGGCCAGCTTGCCCTTGCCGCCACGCCGCTGGGCCTGGTAGGAACTGATGGGCTGCGCCTTGGCGTAGCCGGCGTGGGAGAGGGTCACCACCACGTCCTCTTCGGTGATCAGGTCCTCAAGAGTGAGGTCGAGGCGGGTCTGAATGATCTCGGTGCGGCGTTCGTCGCCATACTGTTCGCGGATATCGACCAGCTCATCGCGGATCACCTGCATCAGGCGGTCCGGGCTGCCTAGAATATCGAGCAGATCCGCAATTTTGTCCAATAACTCCTCGTATTCCTTGATGATCTTGTCCTGCTCCAACCCGGTCAGGCGGTGCAGACGCAGATCGAGGATGGCCTGGGCCTGGACTTCGGTCAGGCGGTAGCCGTCGGGGGTGAGGCCGAACTCGTCGGTCAACTCCTCGGGACGGGTGCTGGCGGCGCCGGCCCGCTCCAGCATCTTCTCCACCGCGCCCGACTGCCAGACCCGCTCCAGCAGGCCCTTCTTCGCCTCGGCCGGACTGGCGGCCTGTTTGATCAGCTCGATCACCTCGTCGATGTTGGCGAGGGCGACGGCGAGTCCTTCCAGCACATGAGCCCGGTCGCGCGCCTTGCGCAGTTCGAACAGGGTGCGGCGGGTCACCACCTCGCGGCGGTGACGAATGAAGAACTCCAGCAGCTGTTTCAGGTTGAGCAGCCGTGGACGGCCGTCGACCAGGGCCACCATGTTGATGCCGAAGACGCTCTGCATGGCGGTCTGCTGGAACAGGTTGTTGAGCACCACTTCGGCCACTTCGCCGCGGCGCAGCTCGATGACGATGCGCATGCCGTCCTTGTCCGACTCGTCACGCAGCTCGGTGATGCCCTCGATCCTCTTGTCCTTGACCAGCTCGGCGATCTTCTCGATCAGGCGCGCCTTGTTGATCTGGTAGGGCAGCTCGTTGACGATGATGGTCTGCTTGCCATTGGACGGATCGGTCTCCACCTCGGTGCGGGCGCGCATGTAGATGCGGCCGCGGCCGGTATGGTAGGCCTCGTGGATGCCGCTGGCGCCGTTGATCAGGCCGGCGGTGGGGAAATCGGGACCCGGCAGGTGGGTCATCAGCCGCTCGATGGTGATGGCCGGTTCGTCGATGACGGCCACACAGGCGTTGATCACCTCGGTCAGATTGTGTGGCGGCACATTGGTCGCCATGCCCACCGCGATACCGGCCGAGCCGTTGATCAGCAGGTTGGGGATACGCGCCGGCAGCACGGAGGGCTCCTTCTCCGTGTCGTCGTAGTTGGGGACGAAGTCGACCGTCTCCTTGTCCAGGTCGTCCAGCATGGTCTGGGCGATCTTGGCCATGCGCACCTCGGTGTAACGCATGGCGGCGGGCGAGTCGCCGTCCACCGAGCCGAAGTTGCCCTGGCCGTCGACCAGCATGTAGCGCATGCTGAAGGGCTGGGCCATGCGCACGATGGTGTCGTAGACGGCAGTGTCGCCGTGGGGATGGTATTTACCGATGACGTCGCCGACGATACGGGCCGACTTCTTGTAGGGCTTGTTCCAGTCGTTGCCCAGCTCATTCATGGCGTAGAGCACACGGCGGTGGACCGGTTTGAGGCCGTCGCGCACATCCGGGAGGGCGCGACCCACGATCACGCTCATGGCGTAATCGAGGTAGGATTGACGCATCTCGTCTTCGAGATTGACGGGCAGTACTTCTTTGGCGAACTCGCTCATAGGGTGTTTTGTCTTCCATAGCGCCCCAGGCGAATCTGTGGGGCGTCAGAAAAAAACGCAAGTTTACCATAAGCCCCCTACCCTTGCTGTATAAAAAACGCCGGAAAGCGGGTTTCAGGGCGTCTCAGATCACATGGCCATCAGTTTTTGCATCTTTTTCTCATTTGGCGAGCGCACAACGCCTTTTTCCGTGACGATGGCGTCGACCAGCGCCGCCGGCGTCACATCGAAGACCGGATTCCAGGCCTCGGCGCCACTGGCCGCCACCCGTCTGCCGCCACAGCTGAGCAATTCATCACTGTCGCGCACCTCGATCGGAATCTGCTCGCCGCTGGCGAGCCGCATATCGATGGTGGAGGTGGGTGCGGCGACCATCACCTTGACCCCATGGTGCCTGGCCGCCACCGCCAGGGTGTAGGTACCGATCTTGTTGGCCACGTCACCATTGGCGGCAATGCGGTCGGAACCGACGATGACCCAGCCAATACCACCCCGCGCCATCAGGCTGGCCGAGGCACCGTCCGCCAGCAGACTGACCGGGATCCGATCGTGAAGCAGTTCCCAGGCGGTCAGACGCGAGCCCTGCAGCCAGGGCCGGGTCTCGTCCGCATAGACCCGCTCGACCAAGCCCCGGGCGTGGGCCGCCCGGATCACCCCCAACGCGGTGCCATAGCCACCGGTGGCCAGGGCGCCCGCATTGCAGTGGGTAATGACGCAGGTCCGCGTTGCGATCAGATCCGCGCCGACCTCGCCCATGCGGCGGTTGGCGGCGATATCCTCCCGATGTATCGCGACCGCCTCCTGCAGCAGTTCAGGCACCGGGTTCACGGCATCGGGGAGTCGTTCGATCAACCGCTGCATCCGCTCCAGCGCCCAGAACAGATTGACCGCCGTGGGCCGCGATCCGCTCAAGGCCTGAAGGTCATCGGCCATCGCCTGCTTCCAGCCGGTTGCGGACCCCCGATAGGCCTCTCGTGCGGAGAGCACCACGGCATAGGCGGCGGTGACGCCGATCGCCGGCGCGCCGCGCACCACCATTTGGCGGATGGCGTCGGCCGCCGCTGCCGCCGTTTCGAGGGGGAGAAACTCGGTGCGCTCGGGAAGGTGGCGTTGATCGAGCAGAAACAGCCGATCGTCCCTCCAGACGACAGCATTATCGGGCGAAGCCTGCAGGGGTTCGGGGGTTGTATCCATATTCATTCGAAATACCTTGGGCATGATCAGGAATCCGCAAGCCGTGTGAGGCTGGCCTTGCCTGACACGACAGTCCACTGGACGCAGGATTTGCGGGTTTATTGAAACTTTCGTTGCGAGATCGTCACCACTTTGCGTACTCTCCGCAATGAGTTTTCGAACTCTGAAGCCAGAATCCGGAAGATTCCGCGCCGACTCCAGCTCGGCCGGTTCCGGAATCAAACCAGTTTACGTCACCCCAAGAAGGGAAAGACAATCCATGTCTGAAAAGGTCGACCTACTGCTTCATGCCCGCTGGATTATACCGGTGGTGCCGGAAAACCAGGTACTCGAACACCACAGCCTGGCGGTCAGGGACGGCCGTATCGTTGCCCTGGTGCCGACCGGTGAGGCCGCGGGCGCCTTTCAGGCCGATACGGAAAAGCGGCTCGAGGCACATGCCCTGATCCCGGGGCTGATCAACAGCCACACCCATGCGGCCATGTCCCTGCTGCGCGGACTGGCCGACGACCTGCCGTTGATGACCTGGCTCAACGAACATGTCTGGCCCGCCGAGGGGCGCTGGATCAGCGAGGAGTTCATCCATGACGGGACTCAGTTGGCGATCGCCGAGATGCTGCTCGGGGGCACCACCTGTTTCAACGACATGTACTTCTTTCCGGAGGTGACCGGCCGAGCAGCTGATGCCAGCGGCATTCGTGCCGTGCTCGGTTTGATCGCCATCGATTTCCCGTCCGCCTGGGCCAGCGATGGAGACGAGTACCTGCACAAGGGACTGAAAGTGCATGACCAGTTCCGCAACCACCCCCTGATCCACACCGCCTTCGCACCCCATGCCCCCTACTCCGTCGCCGACTCGGTACTGCAGCGCATCCGGGTGCTGGCCGATGAGCTGGAGATCCCGGTCCACATCCACCTGCATGAGACCCAGGATGAGATCGTGCAGAGCCTGCAGCAACACGACAGCCGTCCGATGCAGCGCCTGCAGCGGCTCGGTCTGCTGTCACCCGCTCTGATGGCGATTCACATGACCCACCTGGAGGATCAGGAGATCGAAACCTTCGCCACCTGCGGCGGGCATGTGGTGCACTGCCCGGAATCGAATCTGAAACTCGCCAGCGGTTTCTGCCCGGTGCAGCGCCTGATGCAGGCCGGAGTCAACGTGGCGTTGGGAACCGACGGTGCGGCCAGCAACAACGACCTGGACATGTTCAGCGAGATGCGCGCCGCCGCCCTGCTGGCCAAGGGGGTGGCGTCCGACGCCAGCGCCCTGCCCGCGGCACGCGCCTTGTCGATGGCGACCATCAACGGCGCCCGGGCGCTGGGATTGGAGCAGGAGACAGGCTCGCTCGAGGTGGGAAAATCGGCCGATCTGATCGCCGTGTCGCTCGACCGGATCAACAGTCAGCCGCTCTACAACCCCATCTCGCAGCTGGTCTACGCCTGCGGCAGAGACCAGGTACGGCATGTCTGGGTAGGCGGCCGGCAGTTGGTCAGCGAAGGCAGCCTGACCACGCTGGAGAGCGAACGCCTGCTCAAGCGGGCCAGATACTGGCAGCAGAAGATTGCCGAGGAGTGAGTAAACAAGGAAGCGGGTTCGTCAAGCCAGCGTCCCATCGTGTACCCTGATAAACTCACATTCAGAGCCACTCGTCGCACAGGCAGTACCATGAGTCACGAACAGATCAACGTCGACCACGCGGAAGTGAACAAATTCGAGGAACTGGCGGCCCGCTGGTGGGATCCTCACAGCGAGTTCAAACCCCTGCATGAGATCAATCCGCTGCGCCTCGACTATATCGACAGGATCGCACCCCTGGCAGGCAAGAGGGCCCTCGATGTCGGCTGTGGAGGAGGTATCCTCTCGGAGAGCATGGCGGCCCGGGGAGCCAGGGTAACCGGCATCGATATGGGTGAAGCCCCCCTCCAGGTAGCCCGGCTGCATCTGCTGGAGTCGGGATATGACATCAACTACGAGCGGATTCCGGTCGAGCGCCTGGCGGCCGAGGAGCCCGCCAGCTTCGATGTGGTGACCTGTATGGAGATGCTGGAACACGTTCCCGACCCCGCCTCCGTGGTCACCGCCTGCAGCCAGCTGGTCAAACCGGGCGGCCATGTCATCTTCTCCACCATCAATCGCAATCCGAAATCCTATCTGTTCGCCATCATAGGCGCGGAGTATCTGCTCAAACTGCTGCCCAGGGGCACCCACGATTTCGCCAAGTTCATCCGCCCTTCCGAGTTGAGCGGCTGGATCCGTCATACAGGATTACAGAGCATCGACATGACCGGCCTGAGTTACAATCCCTTCACAAGGGACTACTCCCTGGGTGGGGATGTCGACGTCAACTACATGATCGCCACGGTGAAACCCGACGCCACATGACCGCCTGTGTACTCTTCGATCTGGACGGTACCCTGGCCGATACCGCCCCTGATCTGCACGCCGCCTTCAACCGCCTGCTCGCCACTCTGGATCGCCCACCGATCGCTTTTGACGACTTCCGGCCGTCGGTCTCCCACGGCAGCCGGGCCATGTTGAAGACCGGCTTGGGAATCACTCCGGAAGACCCGGATTTCCCGCGCATACAGCGGATTTTTCTCGACCTCTATCAGGAAGGAATCGCGGTTCACACGCGGCTGTTCGAGGGTATGGAACGGCTGCTCGAGGAACTGGACAGGCGCACCATCGCCTGGGGCATCGTCACCAACAAACCGGCCTACCTGACCGACCCGCTGATGCGGGGACTCGGTCTGCAGGAGCGGGCCTGCGCCATCGTCAGTGGCGATACCACGCCCTACGCCAAGCCCCATCCCGAGCCGATTCTGTATGCCTGCCGACAGTCCGGAGTCTCTCCCTCCCAGACGATCTTTGTAGGTGATGCCGCGCGTGATATCGAGGCTGGCCGCAATGCCGGCACGCGTACGCTGGTCGCCCTCTTCGGTTACCTGTCCGAAGACGACAGACCGGACGAGTGGCAGGCGGACGGCAGCATTGCGCATCCGTTGGATCTTTTGACATGGTTGTGAAGCAGCCGTTAGACGCTTGTCAATTTCATCCATAGGACAGCCGCGTATAATGCGGCTCGAATTCACACCCCGGAAGCAGCCATGTCGGACTATCAGCCGTCGAACGATCTCTTGAAATCACGCAACATCCTGGTCACGGGAGCCGGTAGCGGTATCGGTCAGGCGGTGGCGATGGCCTTTGCGGAACACGGTGCCAGCGTGATCCTGTTGGGACGGACACAAAAGAAGCTCGAGCAGACCTACGATGCCATCGAGGCAGCCGGTTGGCCCACCCCGGCCCTGATCGCCTTCGATCTCGAGAAGGCGCCAAGCGAAGACTACTACAAGCTGGGAGAGACTCTGTTCAACGAGTTCGGCGTGCTGCATGGCCTGGTCCACTGTGCGGCCAAGCTCTCGCTGTTGAGCCGGGTGGATGATTACGACGTTGAGACCTGGAACAAGGTCATTCAAGTCAACCTGACGGCCCCGTTCATCCTGACCCAGGCCTGCCTGCCACTATTGCGTCGCTCGGATGACGCCTCCATCATCTTCACCTCGGACAGTATTGGGCGAAAAGGCAAAGCCTATTGGGGAGCCTATGGCGTGTCGAAATCGGGTATAGAGGGTCTGATGGAGACCCTGGCGGACGAGTTGGAGAACAGTCAGATCCGTGTCAACAGCATTGCGCCTGGACCCACCCAAACAGCACTCCGAGCCTGGGCATTCCCGGGGGAAGACCCCCGGTCCTTACCCAAACCCGAATCCCGTGTACTGAACTATCTCTATCTTGCGGGTCCCGACAGCAGAGGCGTGACAGGACAACGCTTCGAGAGCTATTGATCCCCCGACAGGCGTATCAATAGCTCTTGCAGTAGTCCTCTTGAAAATGGTTGATGAGTAACTCTCTGGTCAGCATCGCCCGATAGGTCTCGGTGTTGATCCGTGACTCTGAACGTTCTGTTGGTAGCTTCCGTTCGACACCTGAGACATGCTCGCCTCTTCCCTGAGCTTCAATTTTCGATTTTGAAACTCTTACGCCCATCCGATGTTCCCCCGATACTTATGTAGTTATAGTGGCTCCAGCTTAATGTAGCCTAACCTGGAGTTAATTCTATATGGCTAAGGGTATTTGTAGGATCAGCCTGGCCTGATGACGATGTAAGAATATTCTGACACGGCAACCCGCAATAATTCCGTAGGCTTGACGCGTCTCAACCTATTGCGTTTATGGCTAAATAGTGGCGATTCGATCTCATTGTCGGCAATCGCTGACCTCTTATCTATTGAAGTCCAAGCGAAAGTCTCAGTAATATGACCGACGCTCCGGGTAGTGAGTTAATTCCCAACAAGGTCCGACAACTGTGGACCCCGTCCAAGAGGCTCGACATGCATATGCTCAAAAGATTCTTTGCCATCATGCTCTCCCTTTCACTGATCATGCTCCCGCTCGGCACCGCCCAAAGCGCCATGATCGGCAACAGCCAGTTGCTGGATGGCAAGTCATCCACATCCCGGACTGCGCTGATGCAGGCCCTCGAGCGCGACCAGGTCCGTAGCCAGCTGACCCAGCTCGGTGTCGATGCCGATGCCGTCAAGGAGCGCGTCGCCCAGATGACCGATCAGGAGATCGCCACCCTCAACCAGCGTCTGGCCGATCTGCCCGCCGGCGGTGACGCCCTCGGTGTCATCCTGGTCATCTTCATCGTGTTCATCGTCACCGATGCCATCGGTGCGACCGACATCTTTCCCTTCGTCCACCCCGTGAGATGAGACGACCGCCCCGGTGGGACACCCGGCCTTGGCTGGGTGTCCTGCTGAGCGGACTGATCTCCGGCTGCTCCACGCTCGGCATCACACCCCAGCTGCAGCCCCCGCCCGCCGACATCCCTCCGCTCGTCGAACTGACCGAGACCCCGTTTTTTCCACAGGAGCAATACCACTGCGGACCTGCCGCGCTGGCCACGCTGCTGCAACATCGGCAGATTGCAGCCACACCGGAGGGTCTCGGCAGACTGACTTATCTACCGGGTCGCAAAGGGAGTCTGCAGATCGAACTCGCAGCGGCGGCGCGACAGCAGGGCGTCCTGGTCTACCCTCTCGATGGCTCCTTGAACTCTCTGCTGCGGGAAGTGGCGGCGGACAATCCGGTGCTCATCCTGCAGAATCAAGCCTTCAGCTGGTATCCGCGCTGGCACTATGCGGTGGTCATCGGCTATAACCTGAAGCGAGAACTGTTGATACTTCGCTCCGGCAGGGAGCGACGCTGGATTACCGACTTCAGCACCTTCATGAACACCTGGAACCGAGCCGGGAACTGGGCCATCGTAACGCTGCCGCCTGGTCTTATGCCCGCAACGGCCCTTCCCGCAACTTACCTGGGTGCGGCCAACGATCTGGAGCAGACCGGACAACAGCACGCGGCTCACCTCGCCTACCAGGCCGCCGTCGAAGCCTGGCCGAGCGATGTCACTGCCTGGCTGGCGCTGGGCAACAGCGCCTATACGGATGGGCAGTGGACCGAGGCCATCGCGGCCTTTCGCAAGGCCACTCAACTGGAACCGGCGAATACCACCGCCTGGAACAATCTGGCCTATGCCTTGGTGGAGGATGGACAGGGGCAAGCAGCGCTGACCGCACTGCGGCACGCACTTGAGCTTTCCCCTGATAATGCCAACTTGCGCGATTCCCGGAAAGAGATCAGACAGCGCCTGGAGATGGAATAGTCGGGGCTGGTAGGCAGGCGCCGTCCGAGGGTTTTCCAACAGCCCGCTAGCGGCTTCTGTTGTCGTCCTTTACCAGATCGTAGTTGTCGTTTCTCACACCCTGCAACAACAGGTCGACATTGTCCCGCGGTACATCGAGCATCTGCAGGGCGATGGCACCCAGTCGCAGGCTGCTTTCGAGGATTTCTGGGAAGGCGTGGGTGGCACCCGCTTTCACCAGGTGACCGCAGGCCTCCAAATCCCGGGCCCGAGAGATCACGTGCAGATGCGGATAGGCGTTGCGGATATGGGAGATCGCCAGCAGGGCGGTGGGACCGCTGTCGATGGTGAGCACCACCAACGAAGCACTGCCCACCTCCGCCGCGGCCAGCAGGTCGGGATCGCTGATATCACCGTAGTAGACGGGAAAACCGTCTTTCTTGCCTTGTGACACCCTGTCCGGCCGGGTGTCGAAGACCACGAATGGCACACCGCTGGTATGCAGCAGCACCGCCACGGTATGGCCGACCCGGCCATAGCCTCCGATGACCACCCGCTTGCCCACCTCTCCGCGATCGGCGGGATAACGCAATGATTCATCGCTCTGGCCCGAATCCAGCCACTTGGCCAGCACGTCGCTCAGTCTCACCAACAGCGGTGTGATCAGCATACTGACCGATATCACGCCAACCGCCAGGATGAAGGTTCTGTCGTCGATCACCTGCAGCGCCGCCGCCGAACTGAAAAGGACGAAACCGAACTCACCTCCCTGCCCCAGGTAGAAACTGATCTTCACCGCCACACTGCGGCTGAATCCGAAGCCGAGGGCCAGCAGGAACAACACCAACAGCTTGATCGACACGATAGCGGCGACATGAAGCAGAAACACGCCCGGTTCCTGAAACAGCGAGGAGAAGTCGATCGACATGCCGACGGCCACGAAGAAGAGGCTCATCAGCAGCCCCTTGTAGGGCTCAATATAGGCTTGTATCTGTAGTCGGTAACTGGAACTCGACAGCAGCATGCCCATGACGAAGGCACCCAGGACCATGGAGAGTCCGGCCTGATCCATGGCCCAGGCGGCGAGGAATACGGCAAGCATGACGACCAGTAGAAAGCCTTCCCTGTTCCCCTGCTTGGCCAGTTGGTTCAACGCATAAGGCAGCAGATAACGACCAAACCCCCAGACCACCAGAATCATTCCGATGACGATGGCCACCTGCTCCCACAGCGGGACCTCCGCTGACAACCGCCCCGTATCCGAGAGGATGGGAACCGCAGCGAGAAGCGGTACGATCGCCAGGTCCTGCATCAGCAGAACCGAGAAGGCCGTCATACCGTGGCGGCTTGCGATTTCACCCCGTTCTTGCAGAATCTGCAGGACGAAGGCGGTCGACGAGAGCGCAAAGGTGATTCCGATGAGCAGTGCAAGCGGCAGCGGATAGTCGAAGAGGTGGATATAGGCCGCCAGGGCCAGGCCGCTGACGAGAACCTGCAGCGAACCCAGCCCGAAGACCTCACGTCGCAGCGCCCAGAGTCGGCTGGGATTGATCTCGAGGCCGACCAGGAAAAGCAGCAGGACCACCCCCAGTTCGGTGAAATGGCGCACGTCATCCACATGCTGTGTCAGATAAGGTCCTGGCGAATAGGGTCCGACCACAATCCCCGCAACCAGCAGCCCCAGCACCGACCCCAGCCCCAGATGCCTGAACAGCGCCACTGCGACCGACGTCACCAGCAACAGAATAAGGGCTGAGAATATGAAGGTATCCAGGTGCATAGTCGGGCTGTTCCGTCGGGTGGGCGCCTCTTTAAGATACGGCAGGACCCTGGCAGTACGCCGACACCCCGCCCTGAGTCCACTGATGATTGCTGAAACTTAAAACGATTATGTCATGCCGGGAAAGCGATTCAACACACGCAGCTTGACTCACGGATTGTAATTCAAACCCTGCAATCTGCTGGGTCATACGACTATTGCAATGACAACCCACTGGACTAGGTTGAAATTACAGCCGGGAAACGAAAGGTGACAGGCCATGATAAAATACGACGCCAATGCTGTTGTCCATATCAATGAGTCACTTTCAGCAGAACAGGTTCACGATATCGAACGTGAACTGACAGGTGTCAGAGGCGTTGTCAGCGCTTGCGCGCATATCAAGACGCCCCATCTACTGGTCGTCGACTACGATCCCAGGTCCTTGCAAGCCAGTCAGTTGGTTAAACACATTCAGCGCAGCGGATTGCACGCGGCATTGATTGGCGGTATATGACCGAAGTCGCTTTCCAATCATTTCCTTCGCATTTCCTATACCTGGGTGAGATATGATAGGAGCCACAACTAAAGCTATATTCGTCCCCTCATGCTAGAGCGCAAAAGGTTCAAAATACCGGTAGAAACACTGCTGGAAGCCAAGAAATGCACCAAGAGCCATGCCTGTTTGACACAGGAGGACTATCAGCTCTGCGGCATCAAGATCACCACGGAGTATCACTCCCGTATGGTCTGCGGCAAGGACTCGGATTGTCCCTACAGCACCCACCTCGGGAACAAGATCGTCTGCACCTGTCCCGTCCGGCATGCCATATACCGTAAGTACGGGGTCTGACCGCTCAGTCTTATCGAGCCATTGCACGCCATGCAAGGATTCAGCGGTTTTCCCGACCAGACGCTCGATTTCCTGATGGCGCTCGCCCGCAACAACGAGCGTGATTGGTTCAATGCCAACAAAGCGCGTTATGAAGCGCTGGTGAGAGCGCCCGCATTGGCTTTCATCGAGCAGATGTCACCCCGTCTGCAAAGCATCTCGGACCAGTTCAACGCCATCGCCAAGAAGAGCGGAGGCTCACTCATGCGCGTCTATCGCGACACCCGCTTCAGCAGGGACAAGACGCCCTACAAAACCAATATCGGGATCCAGTTCCGCCACCGCCTGGGCAAGGATGTGCATGCACCCGGGTTCTATCTGCATATCGAGCCGGGCAACTGTTTCCTCGGCGCCGGCATCTGGCACCCCGATCCACGCACACTCGCGGCCATCCGCGATTTCATCGCCGACAATCCGGCCGCCTGGCAGGTGGCGCTGGCCCACAAGCCCTTCAAGCGCGCTTTCCGGCTGTCCGGCGACAGCCTGTCACGGCCGCCCCGCGGCTACAACGCAGACCATCCCCTGATCGAGGACCTCATACGCAAGGATTTCATCGCCCTGAAGACCTTCGACCCCGAGCGTATCCACACACCCCGCTTCCCCGACTTCGCGGCCGGGAGCTTTGCCGATGCCGCGCCATTGGTGCGCTATCTCTGCACCGCAGTCGAAGTGACCTTCTAGGGCTTAACCCTCTGCCTTCCTGAGCCGTTGCCGGATCTCCTCGCGCGCCTGTTGCAGGATCGAATCCCGATCCACCGAAGCGAGAATCTGTTCCACCACCCGCTTGGGACCGGCGCTGCCCCAGGAGCGTCCCTGGGCGAAGTAGCGCTGTGCGGCCTGACCGACAATGTAGGTGGTGTAGTAACCCACCGCGCCCTGGGCTGCGGCCGTGATCAGAGTCGAGAGACCCACGCTGCCGAGCTTGAGCGCACTGGCCGCCAGATTGACCGTCCACACCGTAGCCATGAGCAGGGCCATCTGAGCGCCGATGGTGCGTATCAGCTGACCCGCCTCGCCACGGCTGACCGACATGCCGTAGACCCGGGACAGGTGAACCACCATGGAGGCATCCATCGCCAGGGCGGCCACCAGATCGGCTACCGGAATCGGATTCACCGCCACCGCCACCCCCTTACCCAGGCAGTAGCCGTGGATCACCCGCTCGGCCACCTGGCGGCGCACCGCCACCATGCGCTCCGCCACCGTATCACTCAACTGCCCGGCGAAGAGACTGGCATTCAGGGCGGACAGCGCCATGCCCTCCTTTTCGATCAGTGACCAGAGGCTTTCGCTCAGGCGGTCCACATCAGGCGGCGGCGATCGTCGCACCTCCTGTTCCTCACCCTGCTCGTCAAGCTGGAGATAGATCCGTTCCGCGGGGCGAGCGGCTACCGCGACGATATAGGCCGCCGGTACCTTTCCTGACAGCTTTTCCCGCAGACTCTCGAGCAGCAGCTCCTGCTCCTCGCCGGTATACCGGTCGGCCTTGTTGAGGGCGACCAGGATCGGACGGCTGTGTTGGACCAGGGCGTCGATGGCCTCGAACTCACTGGCGGTGAGATCGCCATCCACCACGTACAGCACCAGATCGGCACGTCCCGCAACCTCCCTGGCCATGCGTTCCCGCTCCTCGCCGCTGACCTCGTTGATGCCCGGCGTATCGATCAGATAGACCCCCGCCACTTCGATCTCGCGCCAGGCGGCGAGGTCGCTCTGGCGGGTCTCACCATGTAGCGGACTGACGCTGAAGCGCTCCTCACCCAGCAGGGCGTTGAGCAGGGCCGACTTGCCGACACTGACGCGACCGAAGACGGCGATGTGCAGATGGCCGTGTTCCAGCTTCTCGAGCATCGCCTGCACCTGGCCGAAATCGTCCTCCAGGGTTTCTCGGATCGACGCCGGCAGGCGTTCGTCCTCCAGCAGCTCGCGCAGATTGTCCTGCGCCAGCTGCAGATGCTCGCTCTGTCCCGGCGCCGACTGCGGGCTACTTTTTGCTGACGAACTCTTGCCAAGCCAGCCGGGCAAAATGCTTCGCACGGCCTTCCATATCTCCACCGATATACTCCTCGAAATAGTCCAAAGCCTGGCGGCGCTGAAGATCGCCGCTCTCATCCAGGGTTCTGGCCACGGCGCGGCCCAGCCCCTCGAAAATCATGCCATAGGCCACCGCGTGCAACAGTCCGCCGCTTACCGTGCCGATACCGGGAAAGGCCTTGAGCACGTTGCCGGCCAGCGCCAGCAACAACGTCAGGCGCTTGCCGACATGCTCACCCGCGATCGCTATGAAGCGATCGAGGTCGGCCTGCCCTACCTTCACGTCGTAGAGCTGTGCCAGTTCACGCACCATCTGCACGCCGAGATAGCCCTGAATCAGCACATCGGTGCCCGGGGTTACCGCCGCCATGGCTCCGACCATCGCCTTGCGGGCGGAATTCCTGACCACCTTTTCGGCAGCTTCACGCCGATGTCGCTGCCTGGCCTGCGCCAGCTTTTCAGCGCCCATGCGCATCAGGCTCTCATCCCGCTGCCGGCTCAGCTCGTCGCTCTCGACAGCGAGCTTCTCCCGCAGCAGGGTCATCAGCGGCTCGATCTCCACCGGCCTTTCACGCACCGCTTCCGTCTCACGGCCCCTCGCATCGAGGCGCACCACCCGCTCCTGTCCCCCCGCCTGCACGGGGACGACCTCGATCCCCGGCAGCTGGCGCTTGAGCCGTTGTACGATATCGGCCAGATCCGATTCGCCATAGCGGTCCTTCTTGTTCAGCGCTACCACCAGCGGCCGCTCATCGTGCATGAGTTCGAGCGCTTCGGCATGCTGATCCCGGGTCAGTTCGCCATCGCAGACATAGACCACCAGATCGGCCCGTCTCGCCTCCTCGCGGGCGATGCGAACCTTCTCCTCATCCAGATCGAGGATACCCGGCGCATCGGTCAGGTAGAGATCGGTACTCCCGCCGTCACCGAAGCGGTAGTGCGCCACCTGCCGGGTGGTGCCGGCCCGGGGGTCGGTTTCGATCTCCGCATCGCCGGTTATCGCGCCGATCAAGGTACTCTTGCCCGATGAGACACTGCCGAAGAAGGCCACGTAGGGGAGAGCCTCTGCTTTACGCCGTTCGAGTTCGATCAGTTCGCGGCGGGGCTCGGCGGTATCCACGCCCTCGTCTTCTGCCGAGCGCATGGCCTGCTCCAGCGCTTGCGGTGCCGGTGCGACCTGGCTTGCCGCATCTCTGGAGTCGATGCGCTGTTTTTGCGGCTTGAGCAACCACCAAAGCACCAGCAGGGTCAGCAGGAGGAACCCGATCAATGCGACAGCGTAGAGCGCCAAAAGTACCGGAGACTGCTGATCCAGCATGCCCCAGATACTGAGTGCCGACTCTGTGAGCTGCAACGCCAACAACAGAATAAGCAGCGCGAAAATGAGAAAGGCCAGTGCCAGAAACAGGCGCAAACCTCGCTTCACTGACTGTCGTGGCTTCAAATCGTTCGTCTCCGTGACTACCTCGATGGCGAATACCAATCATACCCCATCGTCCGCATCAGGGGACGGCGTATGGAGTGGGTGTCGCTAGCCCAGTTGTGGTGAACAGCTGTCCGTCAAGAGCTGTTCAAACGCTGCCGAAGCCATCGGTTTGTTGAACAGGTAGCCCTGATAGACCGGGCAGCCATGCTGCGCGAGGAACACTCGTTGAGCTTCGGTCTCCACCCCTTCGGCGATGACACTGAGTCCAAGACTGCTGGCCAGTGTGATGATGGTCTGTGCCACCACCGCGTCATTGGGATTGTGCGGCAGATTCCGAATGAAAGAGCGATCGATCTTCAACTGATCGAGTGGCAGCCGGGTCAGGTAAGAGAGGGACGAATAACCGGTACCGAAATCATCCAGTGCGAATCCCACGCCAATCGCCTTGAGGGCCCGCATCTTGTTGTTGGAATCCTCGATATCGTCGAGTACCAGGCTTTCGGTCAGTTCCAGCTTCAGGTGATTGGCCGGGGCGCCACTGTGCGACAGCGCCCGCTTCACCTGTTCCACGAAGTCCTTCTGACGGAACTGCAGGGCACTGACGTTGACCGCCAGGTCCAACTGACTTTTCCGGGAATCGACAGACCAATCGGCGAGTCGCCTGCAGGCGCTCTCCAGTACCCATTGTCCCACTTGCAGAATCAAGCCGGTCTCTTCGGCCAGTGGGATGAACTCTGCCGGCGGCACCAGACCGCGGTCAGGCCGGCTCCAGCGCAACAGGCACTCAGCCGCGATGATCCCGCGCTCGCTGTCGACCTGGCCCTGATAGTGGAGTACGAATTCGCCACGCTGAACGCCTAGACGCAGGGCCGCCTCGTTTTCGGCGCGTGCAGCCAGGTTCGCCTGCATGTCGGGATCGAAGAAACGCAGGGTGTTGCGACCCGCGGTCTTGGCCTGGTACATGGCGATGTCGGCCTGTTTCAGCAGTTCATCCACCGAATTGTCCGTACCACTGAAGAGGGTGGCGCCGATACTGGGGGTGCTGTGGTGTTCCCGATCGGCTAATACATAAGGCAGGTTGAGGACGTCAATGATCTTTTCCGCCACCGCCTTGGCCTGTGCGGCGGCCTCGGACGGATTTCCGTTCAAATCCTCCAGCATGACCACGAACTCATCGCCCCCTAGACGGGAGATGGTGTCACCTTCGCGTACGCAGGTCGTCAGGCGATGGGCCACCTCGACCAGCAGCTGATCGCCGATGTCGTGACCACAGGTGTCGTTGAGGATTTTGAAGTTATCGAGGTCGATGAAGAGCAACGCACCCATGTGATGGCTGCGGGAGCTGCCCATCATCGCCTGATGCAGACGGTCCTGGAGCAACTGTCGATTCGGCAGGTCGGTCAACAGATCGTAGAATGCAAGATGCTCGATCTTCTTCTCCGCCTCCTTGCGTTCGGTGATGTCAGTCATGGTCCCGACATAGTGCGTGACTTCGCCTTGCGGATTCCGCACCGCGGTGATATTCAACCAGGCGGGAAAGTTTTCGCCACTCTTGCGGCGATTCCACACCTCCCCCTGCCACACCCCATCCCGATTGATCTCATCCCACATCGCATCAAAGAACGCATCGTCATGCAGATCCGAGCGGTACACTCTGGGCGTGGAGCCCACCACTTCATGAGCGGGGAAACCGGTGATCTCGGTGAAGGCCCGATTCACCCTCAGGATGTTCTGAGAGACGTCGGTGATGACGATGCCCTCCTGGGCTTCGAACGCCGTGGCGGCGATGCGCATCTGCTCCTCGGCCCGATTGTGTTCGTCACGGGTGCGCAGGGTGACGATACCGAAGGCCAGGTCGTTGGCCAGTTCATCGAGCAGTCGCTGCTCTTCGTCGGGAAACGCACCCGGCGCATCGGCATAGATCGAGAGCACGCCGAAGGTGTGACCGTCATTCTTCAGCGGCAGGGCGATGGATGACTGGTAGCCACGCTGCAGGGCGGCATCGCGCCAGGTCGCCACTGAAGGATCAGTGGCGAAATTCTCGATAGCCTGAATCCTGCCACTGCGGATGGCGCGACCGCTCGGGCCCTGCCCGCGCGGCTCGTCCGCCCAGGTGAAGCGACTTGCTGTCAGGTAGCTCTCATCATGACCCGCCCAGGCAACCGGTCGCAGGGTCTTGGCCTCGTCCTGTTCGGCATAGCCCACCCAGGCCATACGATAACCGGCCTCCTCGCAGACGATACGGCAGATCGAATCCAGCAGATTTTGCTCGTCCTCGGCACGAACCAGGATCTGGTTGCATTCGCTGATGGCCCGCAGCTCGCGGTTCAGGCGCCGCAGCGATTCCTCGGCCAGCTTACGCTCGGTGATGTCCTGGTAGGTACCGACACGTTCCGTCTCTCGGCCGTTGTTGTCGAACAGACGCACCCAGCTGTTGTAGACCCAGCGAATATCGCCACTGGGGCGAATGATACGGAACTCCTTGCCGTATTCACCATTGCTCGACAGCGGAGCCTCCATAGCCTTCAGCAGTGGCAGCCGATCATCCGGGTGAACCCACGAGAAATCCGTCGCCTCGGTGGCCTGGCCCGGTTCGCGTCCAAGTATCCGGTATATCTCGTCTGACCAGTAGACTTCCCCCCTCATCAAGTCGTGCCGCCAGTTGCCGATATGAGCGATCTGCTGGGCCTCGAGCAGCAGCTCCTGCTTCTCCTGGATCGCCTTCATCATGGCATTGAAGCTGCTACCGAGTCTGGCCACTTCATTGTTACCGACAGCCGGTACACGATGTTCGTAATCCGCCTCGAGGCGCACATGTTCGGCAGCCTCGGTCAGAGTGGCAATGGGTTGCACGATCATTTGTCGCAGAATCACCAACTGCCCCAGCGTGGCGGCGAGCAGGATCAAAGCACCGATAACGAACACCCATATGATCTGGCGGGTCTGTTCGTTGAGCTGGTCAAGATCCATGCTGATACGCAGCAAGGCGTCATGTGGCAGATCTCGTAACAATACGGCGCGCTTCTGCTCGATATAGACGCCGGTTTGTCTACTCGGAACGGTGTGTGATCGCGATTCGCCCCCTCGACTGAAGCCGGCCAGGAAACGACCGTCATCCAGAAAGATATCCGCCTGTATGATATGAGGATTCGACTTCAGGGTGGCGAGGATCTCCTGCGCGCGCTGGGGATTCTGAAAGGCGACGGCCGCATCCGTACCGACGGAGACCAGCTGGGCATAGGGTTGCATGATGCGCAATGCGCGCTCTTCCAGAGTCAGGTTATGGTAGGTTGCCAGCACGGCGCCTGCCACGACGAAAGCGAGCAGAACCGAGCCCCAGAGCACCAGTGCGAGTCGTTTTTGAATACTGACTTGACGAAACATCCGCTATCTGATTTTACGCAGTGCGCCGTTCTCGAAAACGGCTCGTGAGACTTCAAGCACTTTTGTCTGAACTTTCAGCGAAGCGGCCCTTGCCTGATCGAGATTGACACTCAACTCTACATAGTCCGTCACATTGAAGCGGATTATTCCGCCCTCCTGCAGAAAACCGGGGGCATTGCTCACTGTCAGTACGGGCAGGCCTTTCAGACTGGACAGTGCAGCTCGACGATTGGCACTCACTTTAAACGCCACGTAAACGATCTGGCAGTGTTGCAACTCGGCTGTGTCGCGGGTGCGCAGGATGGTGAACGGCCGACCCTCCTCAGTACGTCCTTCGAAGGTCTTCTCCAATAAATCACCGAATGGGTCTTTCCCCACTATGCAGATGCGCCAGGGCGATTGGGAATCGGCAAAGACCTCTTCGGGCCAGGTGATGTAGTGGGTGAAATTGCGCAGGAAGGCAGCTTCCACTTTGCGTGAATCCACCCTAGTCCGTTCCTGTGCTGCCGCCAGCAACGATATGCAAATCAGCAGCCCGAACAGACCGCCCAGGATTAGAAACCGAGTGGCCGCAAGACCACGGATTTGTCTCCTGGCGAAACCCACGACTGGAGAAAAGGCCAACCCACGGACGGATTCGCGCCTATAAGACTCATATCGTGTATTCGTGAGTTCCGTTCGCATCAGTTAACGTTATCAGAACCTGGCCGAGAGCGTGAGCAGGAACTCTCGCGGGCGACTGCGGGTGCTCTGTGAGGGCCTGTAGTGTTCGTTGGTGAGGTTCTTGCCCATCAGATCGAGACTCAACCGCTTGCCATGCCAGTTCCATTCATAGCCGGCCTTGGCATTGACCAGGGTATAGGTCTGATGGGAGGAATCGGGACCATCCGGCAGAATCGTCTGGTCATGCACATAATTGATGCCACCGGCGATATAGGCTCCGCCCAAGGTTTCGCCAATGAAATCGTAACGGGTCCAGAGATTGAGCAGGTGTGGTGCACTCATCTGCAGGGGCGCGTCGTGAAAACGCTTGACGTTCCGGTAGTTCTCCTGTTCGGCAGCACTGAGCGTTGACGGATCCAGGGCCAAAATGGCGCTGTCATTGCCGCTGAACTCGGTAATGCGGGCATCCATGTAGCTGTAGGAGAGATAGAGCTGCCAATTGTCGCTCAGGGTAGCGGTGGTATCGATCTCCACCCCCTGTGACCGCTGCTCGCCACTCTGTACGTTGTAGATGGTCACCGAGCCGACGGCGTCGGTCACGGCCAGATCGTTTACGATGTTCCGGTTCTGAATGTCGAAATAGGTGAGCGTGCCGGATACCCGCCCGCCGAAAAGGTTGGCCTTGAGTCCGATGTCATAGCCCCGCCCCTCGGTCGGTACGGCCGTGGAGGTCGAACCGTCAGGATGCCGCAGCACCTGTGATCCCGGCAGGAAGGACTCGGCGTAGGAGGCAAAGAGTGAGAGCTCCGGGCTGAGTTTATACAGCACGCCATACTGCGGTGTCACCTCACGCCCCGAGAATGTGGGTCCGCTCAGACCGGTCTGGTGGTCCGTGAGCCGGTTCTCCGTCGATGTCAGTCGCCAACCGGCAAGTAACAGCAGGCGTTCGTCGTCAAAGCCGAAGGTGCTGCCAGCATAGAGTGATTTATCCCGATAATCGATGGTGACATCGGTCTTGTTCTCGGTCAGCGTGGAGTATGGAACCGTGGCATCACGATCCCAGGTCGAGGGATCGCCCAGGTCCCACAGCGGCAGCGGCGAGGCGGTAGGATCGCTGCCGAGAGCCGGATCGTTGGGCGCTTGGGCGGCCCAGTCGCTGAACTCACGATCGACATACTGGGCACCCAGTAGCAGCTTCAGGCTGGTGGCGCCGAAGTCATAGTTACCCACGGCATGCGCTTCCAGGGAATCACCCTCGTTGCGGTAGATCTGTCCCCTGACACGTCGTCCCTGCAGCAGCGTGGTATTGTTGGCCATACCGAGATTACCGCTGAAGAGCGCGTCGACCACATAGTCCTGATAGGAGTAGCCGGCGCGCAGATTCCAACGCTCGTCGAGCTTGAAGTCGATCCAGGTACTGAAGCTCCGGGTATCACTGTTGCGATAGTCGGCGTAGGACATTCCGTTCCAGTCATCCGGCAGACCGGGCACATCGACCCCCGAGAGATTGGGATCATCCGCAGTCGGCACGATCCCGCTCTGCGCGTTGTAACCCGGCTTCTGCATCACCTGAGGCCGTTCGACCTTTTTGTACTTCTCATATTTGAGCGATAGGCTCACCCGATCGTTGGGCTGCCAGAGCAACGAAGGCGCAAAGTCCCATGAGTGGGCGTCGTAAGGCTCCCAGTAGTGGATGTCCTCGTCATAAGAGGTGGCGAGACGAAAGAAGAGCTGGTTCGAAACCGGTCCGGTGATATCGGCATCCAGCCGGTATTCATCATAGGAGCCATAGCTCAGGTCGACACGCGCAGCGGGACGGGATAACGGATTCTTGGTGATGACATTGACGATACCGCCGGGAGCGACCTGACCGTAAAGAAAGGATGAGGGACCCTTGACCACTTCGACCCGGGAGATGTTGGTGAAATCGAAGATCGACGGGCCATGGAGACCGTCGCGCAGCACCTGGATGTTGCCCTTGGTGGCACTGACGGGAAAACCGCGAATCGCCAGATTGGCGTTGCCCTCGTTGAAATCGTTGCTGCGGCAGGTTACGCCGGGTGAATAGCGCGCGACATCGAAAATGTTCACCGGCTTCTGGTCTTCGATGAAAGATTCGGTAAAAGCCTGAATGGCAAACGGGAGCTCTCCGATCGGTGTATCGAAGCGG
>JBNKYJ010000050.1:0-45181 GCA_050300835.1 Sedimenticolaceae bacterium | reverse complement strand
ACCGGGCCCGGGCGGCCGGTGGTGGCGATATAGAAGGCCTTCTTGATCGTCTCGGCCAGATCCTCCAGCCGCTTGACCAGGAAGTTGTGTTTCACACAGGGGCGGGTGATGCCGATGGTATCGACTTCCTGGAAGGCGTCGCTGCCGATCACCGGCGTCGGCACCTGACCGGTCAGCACCACCATGGGGATGGAGTCCATGTAGGCGGTGGCGATACCGGTGACCGCATTGGTCGCGCCGGGTCCCGAGGTCACCAGCACCACGCCGGGCTTGCCGGTCGCCCGCGCGTAGCCGTCCGCCGCATGGGCGGCCGCCTGCTCGTGGCGGACCAGGATATGCTTCACGTCCTTCTGCTTGAAGATGGCGTCGTAGATATGCAGCACGGCCCCGCCCGGGTAGCCGAAAACGTGCTCCACGCCTTCGTCCTTCAAGCATTGAACGATGATATCGCCACCGCTGAGTTCCACGTCTGATGCCTCCAATCGGACCGACGTCTGGTCGGCCAAAAATCAAAATAGGAACAGCGCAAAATACTAATATTGCATATATCGGTCAAGCGCTTATGAGCCATCGAGGCAAAGATTTTACGTTCCTGGATCATTTTTGCCAGCTGGCGGGGCGGCAACCGGCGACCGATGCCGTACGGCGTTGTCCAGGAACGGGAGTCAAAGGGGAATATCGGCGCGGCAGGGGGAGGGGTCCTCAAAGTGGTGCATTTCACACTTCGACACATCTCAACGGCTTCAATTTGATATTCATCGCACATGTCCCATAATGAAACCGCAGTTCAAGCCCTATCCGGAAAGGATCTCGATGTGAAGAATCTCCTGCTCGCCTGCCTGCTGATACTCGGACCCCAGCCGCTGCTGGCCGAGACCTATAAATGGGTCAACGAAGAGGGAGTGGTGACCTACTCTCAGACGCCGCCCCCAAGCGGTGAGGCGGAGCGGGTCAAGCTGCGCGACACCACACCGAGTGACAGCCAGAGTTCGCAAACCAAGCTCAACAAACTGCGCCAGCAACTGGCCGACAGCGAGGAGGACAAGGATCTGGAAAAGCAGGAGCGGGAAAAGGCGGACAAAGAGCAGAAAGTGAAACAGCAGAACTGCCAGTCGGCCCGCGACAACCTGCGTAAACTGGAGGGGCTGGGTAATCGACTCTACCAAACGGAGGGCGAATACCGCCGCCTGAGCGAAGAGGAGCGCCAACGTCTCATGCAACAGGAGCGGGAACACATCAAGGCCAACTGCGGGAAGTGATCCATGCCTCTGCTCACCATCACCACCAATCAAACGAGAGACGATGCGCACATCAGCGAACTGATCGAGAAGGCATCCGAAACCGTGGCCGCCATGCTTGGCAAGCCGGAGCGCTACGTCATGGTGAGTTTCAATCACAATCCGCAGATGCGCTTCGCGGGTAGCGCTGAACCACTCGCCTACCTGGAGCTGAAGAGTATCGGCTTACCGGCCGAGCGGACCGCAGAGTTTTCCCAGATTCTCTGCGACACCCTTTCACAGCAACTGCAGATCCCGGCTGACCGGATCTACATCGAATTCAGCGATGCACAACGCCACCTTTGGGGATGGAACGGATCGACCTTTTGAATCGTCAGGGTCGCAGTGCTGCGGCCGGGATGACGACCCTGTACCTCGCCGCTCGATCCGCTGTTCACGCTTTTCCAGCAGACAGGACCGGCCGCTCGATCGGATTTCAGCTTCATCGATAGACGAATTTCTGAAGCCGTGAAAACGGCCCTGGATCCGGCATCACAACGAATCCGGGCTCAACTTCCCAGGCGGGGATTCAGCGCAAATCCGAATTGGGTCTTACTCCCCAACTCCCCAGACACCGATTGATTTTTATCAATAGCAACAAACACTTACTGTTCGTGTTGTTTTTGCGATGCATCAATGACCTTGATCTAAACTGCTCCCTATAGTCCCTCCAGACAGCGTCTGCAACCTCGTCTCCGCGGGCTGCCGATCGCCTGTCTCGCCGGCTGTGTGTCGGGTGTTTGAAGCGGTTTGCTGTATTTATCTCGCTGCGGCAGACCCCCCCTTTCCTTCGAGGCAAGACACACAGCCGGCACTCCATCATGGCCATGGTGCAACCGTATGCTCATGAATTTATGGGTTTTCGCCGACTGGCATGATGTGTGCGATGGCCGATCCGTTGCAACGCATGCGCAATAACCTAGGAGACCTCACATGTTAGACCCAACAATGATAGAACTGTCGCGCTGGCAATTCGCCATCACGGCACTCTATCACTTCATCTTCGTTCCCCTCACCCTCGGCATGACCTGGATTCTGGTCATCATGGAATCGGTCTTTGTCATGACCGGCAAGGAAATCTACCGGGATATGACCAAGTTCTGGGGCAAGTTGTTCGGTATCAACTTCGCCCTCGGCGTGACCACCGGTCTCACCATGGAATTCCAATTCGGCACCAACTGGTCCTACTACTCTCACTATGTGGGGGATGTCTTCGGCGCTCCCCTCGCGATCGAGGGTCTGATGGCGTTCTTCCTCGAGTCCACCTTCATCGGCATGTTCTTCCTGGGTTGGGAACGTTTGAGCAAACGTCAGCATCTGCTGGTGACCTTCCTCACCGCGCTCGGCACCAATCTCTCCGCGCTCTGGATCCTGGTGGCCAACGGCTGGATGCAGAACCCGGTCGGTTCGGAGTTCAGCTACGAGACCATGCGCATGGAGATGACCAGCTTCGTTGACCTTGTGTTGAACCCGGTCGCGCAGGTCAAGTTCATCCACACGGCAGCCGCCGGCTATGTCACCGGATCCATGTTTGTTCTGGGCATTGCTTCGTACTACCTGCTCAAGGGGCGTGATACCGCCTTCGCCAAACGCTCCATCTCGGTCGCCGCCGGTTTCGGTCTCGCCTCCATCCTTTCGGTCATCGTCCTGGGCGACGAGGCGGGCTACGAACTGGGCGACGTACAGAAAGCCAAACTGGCCGCCATCGAGGCCGAGTGGGAGACACAGGAGCCGCCGGCCGGTTTCAACCTGATCGCCTTCCCCGATCAGGAGCAGGAAGAGACCAAGGGCGCGATCAAAATCCCCTACGTGCTGGGACTCATCGCCACCCGCTCCACCACTGAAGAGGTGAAAGGTCTGAAAGAGATCATGCACGAGAACGAGGGGCGGATCCGCTCCGGCATGGTCGCCTACGAGTACCTGCAGCGCCTGCGCAACGGCGCGGACACCGAGGGCAACCGCGCCATGTTCGAGGAGCACAAGGCGGACCTGGGCTACGGTCTGCTGCTGAAGGCCTACACCGAAGGCGTGGCCAATGCCACCGACGAGCAGATCGCTCTGGCGGTGAAGGACAGCATCCCCCATGTGGCACCCCTGTTCTGGAGCTTCCGCATCATGGTCGCGGCCGGTTTCACCATGCTCTTCATTCTCGGCGCCGCTTTCTATTACAACGCCCGCCGCGTGATCGAGCAGAAACGCTGGCTGCTGCGTCTGGCGCTCTACGCCATTCCACTGCCCTGGATCGCCTGCGAAACCGGTTGGTTCGTGGCCGAGTTCGGCCGCCAGCCCTGGGCCATCGGTGAGGTGCTGCCGACCTTCCTGGCCACTTCGACCCTGACGCCGGGCGACCTGATCTTCAGTCTTGCCGGTTTCATCGGCTTCTACACCTTCCTGCTGGTGATCGAACTCTGGCTGATGTTCCACTTCGCGCGCAAGGGACCCAGCTCTCTGGGCACCGGTCGCTACCACCTGGAAAACAACGCCAGCGCAACCGCATGACGGAGTAACGACATGATTATCGATTATGAAATTCTGAAACTCATATGGTGGCTCTTCGTCGGCGTGTTGCTGATCGGCTTCGCCATCAACGACGGCATGGACATGGGCGTCGGAAATCTTCTGCCCTTCGTCGGCAAGACCGATGACGAACGCCGCCTGATGATCAACACCGTGGGACCCCACTGGGACGGCAACCAGGTCTGGCTGATCACCGCCGGCGGCGCCATCTTCGCCGCCTGGCCGATGGTCTACGCGGCCGCCTTCTCCGGCTTCTACATCGCCATGCTGCTGGTGCTGTTCGCGCTGTTCTTCCGCCCGGTCGGCTTCGACTACCGCAGCAAGCTGGGCGACGCGCGCTGGCGCAACGCCTGGGACTGGGGCCTGTTCGTCGGCGGCGCCGTGCCCTCGCTGGTCTTCGGCGTGGCCTTCGGCAACCTGCTGCTGGGCGTGCCCTTCCACCTGGACTCCCTGCTGCGCCCCTACTACACCGGCTCCTTCTTCGCCCTGCTCAACCCCTTTGCCCTGCTAGCCGGGGTGGTGAGCTTCTCCCTGCTGACCATGCATGGCGGCATCTGGATTCAGATGCGCACCACCGGCGTGATCACCGAGCGGGTCAAGGGCTGGATCCTGTGGACCGGCATCGCCGCCATGGCCGCCTTCACCCTGGCCGGCATCTGGTTGGTGTTGGGCATCGACGGCCTCAAGATCGTTACCCAGCCGGCCCTCGACGCCCTGCCTAACCCACTGGCGAAAACGGTGGAGGTCATGCCCGGTGCCTGGCTCGCCAACTATAAGCAATACCCACTCACCATGGCCTTTCCCGCGCTCGGTTTCATCGGCGTGATCCTGACCATCATGATGTCGCGGGCCGACCGTCCGGGCTGGGGATTTTTTACCAGTTCGCTGGCCATCACCGGCGTCATCATGACCGCGGGCGTCTCCCTGTTCCCCTTCATCATGCCTTCGAGCACCGATCTGGGCAGCAGCCTGACGATTTGGGACGCACCATCCAGCCACCTGACCCTTACCGTCATGTTCTGGGCGGTGGTGATCTTCCTGCCCATCGTCATCAGCTATACGGTATGGAACTACCGCAAGATGTGGGGCCGGCTCTCCATCGAGGAGATGCAGGAAAGAACCTCCGCCTATTGACCGAACCAAGAGGAACACAACATGTGGTATTTCACCTGGATACTGGGCGTCCTGCTGGCGCTCGCATTGGGAATTATCAATGTCATGTGGTACGAGGCCGAGTACCCTGATGAAGAATAGGGAGAACTGACTCCCGCGCTGAGAGCCACCCCGAATGGAATTCGGGGTGGTAACTTTGGATCGCGACCGGACAACGTTGTTTATGTGTCACGGTCATTAACCGTCATCACGGAAATGAAGATGCATAAACAACCGTTACTGGGTATCAGACCCGGTATTTTGGCGTGCCTGACCGCCTTACTACTGGGAATTTCAAACCAACTACCGGCCGGCAACGAACACGAATCCGCTGCCGCTCATGTCGATCAAGACATGAACTTCCGCATCGTCACGGATACCACACCGAGCATCCGGGACGACGGGGAGTCCACTGCCGACCACACCAAATTCGAGGCCCTGCAAGGCCCCTTCGAGAGTGGACCGGAGGTGACCAAGGCCTGTCTCTCCTGCCACACCGAGGCGGGCCGCCACTTCATGAAATCGATCCACTGGACCTGGGAATACGACAACCCGGCCACGGGACAGAAGCTGGGCAAGAAATATCTGGTCAACACCTTCTGCACCAACGCCCGCGGCAACGAAGGCATGTGCGCCCAGTGCCACGCCGGTTACGGCTGGAAGGACGACAGCTTCGATTTCACCAACCAGGACAACATCGACTGCCTGGTCTGCCACGACCGCTCCGGCACCTACTACAAGACCCCGCCCACCAAGGGCAACAAGGCCTGCTCGGTGATGTTCGAGGGCAGGCAGCCGATCGAATGGGCCAAGGTGGCCCAGAGCGTGGGCAAGCCGGGACGCGAGAACTGCGGGTCCTGCCACTTCTACGGCGGCGGCGGTGACGGCGTCAAACACGGCGATCTCGACTCCTCGCTGAAGTTTCCCGACCACAAGCTCGACGTCCACATGGATGCCGACGGCCCCAACTTCGCCTGTACCACCTGCCACGTCACCAAACAGCACCTGTGGGCAGGCAGCCGCTACAACGTGATGGCCCATGACACCGGAGGACTGGGCCTGCCGGGCGAGCGCCGCGACGTGGCCACTTGCGAGTCGTGCCACAGCGCAACACCCCATGAGAAGGACGAACTGGTGGGCATCAAGCTCAACGGCCATACCGATAAGATCGCCTGCCAGACCTGCCACATCCCCACCATCGCCCGTGGCGGCGTGGCCACCAAGACCGACTGGGACTGGCGTACCGCCGGCAAGACCAAGAACGGCGAGGGCTACAAGGAGAAGAACTACACCCAGGGCAACGGCGAGCATCGCGCCACCTACAAATCGATCAAGGGCAGCTTCGAGTACGCTGAGAATCTGGCCCCCTACTACGCCTGGTTCGACGGCCAGATGCGCTACACCACCATCGACACCCATTTCGATCCCGCCGGCGGTCCGATCGCCGTCAACGGCTTCAAGGGCTCCCACGACGACGGCACCTCCCGCATCTGGCCCTTCAAGCAGATGCACACGGTGCAGCCCTACGACAAGGGCAACAACACCCTGGTCTACATGCATCTGTGGGGCGACGACGAGGATGCCTACTGGGGCAACTACGACTTCGGCCGCGCCATCAAGGTCGGCATGCAGAAGAACGGCATCCCCTACAGCGGCGAGTACGACTTTGTCGAAACCTACTCCTACTGGCCGATCACCCACATGGTGGCGCCCAGGGAAGACGCCCTGGCCTGTGCCGAGTGCCACAGCCGCGATGGACGGCTCGACGGCCTCAAGGGCTTCTACATGCCGGGCCGCGATCACTTCCGCTGGCTCGACATCCTGGGTTATATCGCGTTGGGCGGTGCACTGATCGGGGTACTGCTCCATGGCCTGCTGCGCAAGCTCTTCAGCCGCAAAAATTCGCAGAGGACGTCCTCATGAACAGCCATGCAAGCAACGGAAACGGCAGCACCTTCAAGCAGCGGGGCGAAAAACACTATGTGATGCTCTATACCCGCTACGAGCGCTTCTGGCACTGGTCCCAGGCCCTGCTGATCTTCACCCTCTTCTATACCGGACTGGGTCTGCACGGCCTGCACGACTGGCTCGACTTCCGCACCGCGGTGACCGTTCACACCTATGCGGCACTGGCGCTGGTCCTGTTATGGATCTTCACCACCTTCTGGAATTTCACCACCGGTCAGTGGCGCCAGTATCTGTTCAAGGAGGGCGTGATGAAGGTGATCCGCTTCTACGCCTACGGTATCCTGGTGGGCGAGCCGCACCCCTACAAGAAGGGGCTGCAACGCAAGCAGAACGCCCTGCAGTCGCTGGCCTATATGAGCTTCATGCTGCTGATCGGTCCGGCGCTCTGGGCCTCCGGCATCGTCTATCTGCTCTACGACCTGTGGAGTGGCTACAGCTGGTCGGGACAGGGCCTGACCCTGATCGCCTTCGTACACACCGCGGCGGCCTATCTGATGGGCACCTTCGTGATCATCCATGTCTACATGACCACCACCGGCAAGACGCCGACCCATTACATCAAGACCATGATCACCGGCTACGACAACGTCGAGCTGACCGAGGCGGAGCGGGCCTATATCGAGGAGACCCACTCGGTGTCGATGAAGGACTGATCGGTGTTCTAGCCACTCTACACCACAAACTCATAACAAGTTTTGAGTTTTTAGTTATGAGTTTTGAGTTGAATGTGTGCGTTTCACGCACTGATCTGTTTGATCCCTACACCCTGTCCCTCTCCCGGCGGGAGAGGGGACTACCCTAGGCAGCCCGGGCGCAATCCCACAGGATCGCCGGGTGATCGACCATCATCAGGAAGATAACCCACGCGAAGCATTTCAACCAAACATAACCCTGCCAGGCAGGTTCCCTCTCCCGCCGGGAGAGGGACAGGGTGAGGGGATTAAACAACCGTGAGCGAAGCGAACTCCTCCAACTCAAAACTCATAACTGAAAACTCAACACTGCCCTCCTCATCCATCTGGCTGAAAGCGCAGAAACCCCTCGCCGGCAACCGCCTGAGGCTGGCCGTGGCGCTCGGCACGCTGTCGGGCTGGCTGCTGATCCTGCAGGCCGGCTGTCTGGCCCAGGCGGTTTCCGGCGTCATCTTCGATCAGCGCTCCCTGAGCGAGGTGATGCCCTGGCTGTGGGGACTGCTGGCGATCTTCATCGCCCGCGCGCTACTGGCCTGGGCCTCCGAACGCACCGCCCATGACGCCGCCCAGCGGGTCAAGCTGAACCTGCGCGCCACGCTTTACGACAAACTGCGCGGGCTCGGCCCCGCCTACCTCTCCGAGCAGCGCACCGGCGATCTGGTGAACACCCTGAGCGACGGCATCGAGGCCCTGGAGGCCTACTACGCCCGTTTCCTGCCGGCCCTCTCCCTGATGGCCCTGGTACCGCTGTCGATCCTGGTCTTCGTCTTCCCCATCGACTGGATCTCCGGCCTGGTCATGCTCGGCACCGCCCCCCTGATCCCCTTCTTCATGATCCTCATCGGTAAAGGGGCCGAGCGGCGCAATCAGCAACAGTGGCAACGACTGGCCACCATGAGCGCCCATCTTCTCGACACGATTCAGGGACTGACCAGCCTCAAACTCTTCAATGCCAGCAGGCGTGAGGCGGCCGTGATCGCACGCATCTCCGACGACTATCGCCGCACGACCCTGTCGGTACTGCGCATCGCCTTCCTGTCGGCCTTCGCCCTGGAGTTCTTCGCCACTGTCAGCATCGCCATTGTCGCGGTGTTGATCGGCTTTCGCCTGTTCTGGGGCGAGCTGGACTTTCTCTATGGCTTCTTCGTGCTGCTACTGGCGCCGGAGTTCTACCTGCCCCTGCGCAACCTGGGCACCCACTACCACGCCCGCATGGCCGCCATCGGCGCCGCCGAAAAGATGCTCGAGATCCTCGAATCGCCGCTGCCGGACAAGCAGGCGGAGCCCAGGGAGCCGCTTCTGATCGAAGGCCCCATCGGCCTGCACCTGAGCGGGGTCGGCTTCACCTATCCGGATGGACGCCGTGCCCTGCGGGCCGTGGATCTCAGCATCAAGGCCGGTGAACGCGTCGCCATCGTCGGACCCAGCGGCGCCGGTAAGAGCACCCTGCTCAACCTGCTGCTCGGCTTCCTGCCGCCTGGAGAGGGCGAGATCAGGGTCAACGGGCAGCCGCTGGCGACCCTCGACCCGAAAGCCTGGCACCGACATATCGCCTGGGTGCCGCAACGGGCCCATCTGTTTCAGGGCAGTGTGAGCGACAACATCCGCCTGGCCCGGCCGGAAGCCGAACAGGCCGCCGTGGAGCAGGCCGCACGGCTTGCCCACGCCGATGACTTCATACGGCGGTTACCCCGGGGCTACGACACCGCCATCGGCGAAGGGGGCAGACTCCTCTCCGGAGGTCAGGTCCAACGCATCGCCCTGGCCCGCGCCTTTCTCAAGAATGCCCCCCTGGTGATCCTTGATGAGGCCACCGCCCATCTCGACCTGGAGAGCGAACGCTCGATCCAACAGGCCATGGCGACCCTGGCCCAAGGGCGTACCCTGATCCTGATTGCCCATCGCCTGAGTACGCTGAGCGGGATACCGCGCATCCTGGTGTTCGACCGGGGCCAGCTCGCCGAGGAGGGGAATCATGCCTCACTGCTGGCACGTGAAGGCCTCTATCACCGATTGGTCGCCGCCTATACGGGAGAGCGGGCATGACAGACTTCAAACGTCTGTTGAGTCTGCTGCGCCCGGTCACGGGCTGGCTGCTGCTGGGGGGGTTGATCGCCTTCGTCACCCTGCTGGCCAACGTCATTCTGATGGCCGTCTCGGGCTGGTTCATCGCCGCCATGGCCTTGGCCGGTGTGGCCGGTGTGAGCATGAACTATTTCACTCCCGCGGCGGTGATCCGCGCCTGCGCCATCACGCGCACCGTCGGCCGCTACGCTGAGCGGCTGGTGACCCACGAAGCCACCCTGAGGCTGCTCGCCAACCTGCGGGTCTGGTTCTACCAGCGGCTGGAGCCGCTGGCCCCCGCGGTGCTGGAGGGCTATCGCAGCGGCGACCTGCTCAGCCGCCTGCGCGCGGACATCGACACCCTCGACCACCTCTACCTGCGGCTGCTGCTGCCGACCCTGGTGGCGCTGGCATCGAGCCTGGTGTTCGTGCTCTTTCTGTTCTGGTTCAGTCCAATCCTGGCGCTCATCGAGGCCGGCCTGCTGGGCCTGGCCGGTGTCGCCCTGCCCCTGATTCTGAACCGGCTGGCGGCGCCCAGCGGCGAGCGTATCAACACCCTCTCCAGCGACCTGCGGGCAGGCCTGGTCAGCGACCTGCAGGGGATGGGCGAGCTGCGCATCGACGGCGCCGACAGCCGCCACGCCCAACGTATCGGGGAGTTGAGTCGGCAGCTTGCCGCGGCCCAGACACGCATGAACCAGCTCGACGGCACCGCCCAGGGGGCGATCGGCCTCTGCGCCAACCTGGCCATGTGGCTGATCGCCCTCAGCGCCATTCCGATGGTCAGGAGCGGCGAGCTGCCGCCGGCTCAGTTGGCCATGCTGGCGCTGTTCACCCTGGCCAGCTTCGAGGCCATCGCCGCGCTGCCCGCCGCCTTCCAGGGCCTGGGCGAGACGATGATGGCGGCGCGCCGGATCTTCGCACTGGTCGACGCTCAGCCGGCGGTGGCGGAACCTCTCGCTCCCGAGCCGCTGCCGCAAGACCTGACGCTACGCTTGAAAAGTGTCCACTTTACCTATCCCGCCACCGACACCCCGGCACTGCGGGGGCTCGATCTCACTCTGCCACCCGGCGGCAAGCTGGCCCTGATTGGACCCAGCGGCAGCGGTAAGACCACGCTGCTGCAGCTGCTGCTCAAGTTCCGCTCCCCGGACAGCGGTGAAATCAGCCTGGGTGGCGTCAGCTACGACTCGATCGCCGGCGAGACCCTGCGTGGGCGCATCGCCGTGGCGACCCAGTACAACCATCTGTTCAACGCCAGCATCCGTGACAACCTGTTGCTGGCCAATCCCGAAGCCGAGCAGAAAGCGATTGAGACCGCCTGCCGGCTGGCCATGATCCACGACTTCATCATCGCCCAGCCCGAGGCTTACGAGACCGGAGTCGGCGAACTCGGCCTGCGTCTCTCCGGCGGCCAGACCAGGCGGCTTGCCGTCGCCCGCGCCCTGCTCAAGGATGCACCGATCCTGATCCTGGATGAGCCCAGCGAAGGACTCGATCCCCACACCGAGCGACAGATGATGCGCAACATCCTGCAATGGGCCGAGGGACGCAGCCTGCTGCTGGTCACCCACAGAGTCCAGGGACTAGAAACGATGGACCAGATTCTGCTGCTGGATGACGGCGGAATCAGCGAGCGCGGCAGTCACGCGGAGCTGCTCGCGACCAGCGCGACCTACCGCCAACTGCAGGGGCGGCAGCTCTTGTTGGATGGGGTCATCGGCTGATGATGGCCCCGGTTTCACGAGCGACGGACCTGCATCGGAATATTCCTCTCTCTCGCCGCTACTCGATGTCCCCGAACCTGTTTGAAATTGTCATGGAGCGATCACCATGAAATACCCCTGGCTCCTGTTCGCCACCATTCTGGTGGCCGGTTCCTCCCCCGCCGTCATCGCAGAGGAAGTTGTGATGAGCCAGCCTTTGGCCGCCACGACCCTGCGCTATTCCGGCCACTACGCGAGTGCCTTTTACACGGTTGACAAAGGGCTGTTCAATGTCGTGCTCGCCTTCGCCGCCGGCCCGGAAGGAGCTCAACAACTGATCAGACAGCGCTTTCAGCTGCAGGAGGGACAGACCTACCGCCTCTCCATCGGCGGCTACGCCGGGAACCGGGGATCCACCACCATCAGCATGACTCGCCAGCACAACCGCATCCTGGCGCAGATCACCACCTGCGAATCCGGCCAGCCGAACTGCATCTGAGGCTGGCAGCCGGCGACCGCCCGTCGGTATCACCGGGCCCTATACCCGGCTTTGCCTGTATGCAGGACACCCGATCGACAGCCATCGGCATTCCACCCCGCGACGCATGTGGCCGTGACCCGCAGCCCCCAGGCGGGATAGAATCACGACTTTTGACAACCAGGCTGATCCAACACCATGCGCACTTCCCAGTTCCCCCTGCACACCGTCAAGGAAACCCCCGCCGACGCCGAGACCGCCAGCCATCAGCTGATGCTGCGTGCCGGCCTGATCCGCAAGCTCGCCGCCGGACTCTACACCTGGCTGCCCCTGGGCCTGCGGGTACTGCGCAAGGTGGAGGCCATCGTGCGCGAGGAGATGGACCGGGCCGGCGCCCTGGAGGTGCTGATGCCGACAGTGCAGCCCGCCGAGCTGTGGCAGGAGTCGGGCCGCTGGGAACAGTACGGCCCCGAACTGCTGCGTCTGCACGACCGCCACGACCGGGAGTTCTGCTACGGCCCGACCCACGAGGAGATCATCACCGATCTGGCGCGCAACGAGCTGCGCAGCTACAAGCAGCTGCCGGTGAACTTCTACCAGATCCAGACCAAGTTCCGCGACGAGATTCGACCCCGCTTCGGCGTCATGCGCGCCCGTGAGTTCCTCATGAAGGACGCCTACTCCTTCCACCTCGACCAGGCCTCCCTGCAGCAGACCTATGAGGTGATGCACGCCACCTACACGCGCATCTTCACCCGCTGCGGTCTCGACTTCCGCCCGGTGGCCGCTGACACCGGCAGCATCGGCGGCAGCGGCTCCCACGAGTTCCACGTGCTGGCCGACTCCGGCGAGGACGCCATCGCCTTCTCCACCGAGAGCGACTACGCCGCCAACGTGGAGCTGGCCGAGGCGATGGCTCCGGCCGGCGAACGCCCGGCGCCGACGCTCGAGATGAGCCTGGTCGACACCCCCGACACCAAAACCATCCAGGAGCTGGTGGAGCAGTTCGACCAGCCCATCGAGAAGACGGTGAAGACCCTGGTGGTCAAAGCCTCCGAAGAGAGCGATGCCAATATGGTGGCCCTGCTGGTGCGCGGCGACCACCAGCTCAACGAGATCAAGGCCGACAAGCTACCACTGGTGGCCTCGCCCCTGCAGCTCGCCGACGAGGCGGATATCCGCGCCACCGTCGGCGCCGGACCCGGCTCCCTCGGCCCTGTCGGTCTGCCGATCCCCTGCATCGTCGACCGCACGGTGGCCAAGATGTCCGATTTCAGCGCCGGCGCCAACCAGGACGGCAAGCACTACTTCGGCATCAACTGGGGCCGCGACCTGCCGGAGCCGGCGCAGATCGCCGACCTGCGCAATGTGCGCGAGGGCGATCCCAGCCCTGACGGTCAAGGCAACCTGACCATCGCCCGCGGCATCGAGGTGGGCCATATCTTCCAACTCGGCAAGAAGTACAGCGAGGCCATGAACGCCAGCGTGCTCGACGAGAACGGCAAGGCGGTGGTGATGACCATGGGCTGTTACGGCATCGGCGTCACCCGGGTGGTGGCTGCCGCCATCGAACAGCATCACGATGACAAGGGCATCACCTGGCCCGCCGCGCTGGCCCCCTTCCAGGTGGCGCTCTGCCCCATGAAGATGGACAAGTCCCAGCGGGTGCGCGAGGCGGTGGAAAAGCTCTATGCCGAGCTGCAGGCCGCCGGCATCGACGTGTTGCTCGACGACCGTGGCGTGCGTCCCGGCTTCATGTTCGCCGACATGGAGCTGATCGGCATCCCCCACCGCGTCGTGGTAGGCGAGAAGTCGCTTGACGACGGCAAGGTGGAGTACCGCGGTCGCAAGGAGACGGAAAACAGTTTCATTCCATTCGTCGATATCGTGGAGTTTATCGCCGCACGGACATAAGGCGGCGACAGATCAAGGACGATCACCACCGCAACGCTTGCGGCACCACGAAAGTTTCCAAGCATTCAATACTGAGTTGCGCTGTTTTCAGCGCAATGTCGGCTGACCTTTGAAGCCCGCCATATCGCCATTTGTGAATCATATTCCCAGGCCGGACTCTGCGCAGAATATGCCCCTGGCATCAGGAAAAACCGCGTCCGCGAGGAATGCAGCCTACTCAGGTCTGTGAGCATTCCGATCTGGCGTGCTCGTTACAGTTTCAGATTGGCCCGACGATCACTTTCCTTCAGAAAAACCATGAATAATTTGAGGACTTTCTTTGATTTAAGATTTTGATTCTCACCTTATCAAGTGAATTAAAAAAAAGCTCAAGTCTGGAATGCAGATGCCGTCACATTGCACTGTCAGTAATTGATCTAGGTCAATTATTGCTGAAATCACGAAGATCCGGGATCCAGTTTCCCATATCTCCCTGATGTTAGGAGGGTGCTGATGATAACCATAGGCGTTCTAGGCTTCGCACCTGCGGAAGAACAATCGATATCGATTGCATTGAAGAGTCGGGCAAAGGGAGTTTCTTTCGTATCGGATTTATCAGACGCGCGAGTTGTTCTGGTCGATGTCGACAGAGTTGGCAAAGCCAAACAGTGGAGACTATGCAGAAGTCAGAACAATTCCCTGTTGATTGAGGTATCGGAAAACAACGATCTTCCCGACAAGTTGAAACGGGATTTCGTCGCCTCTTTGCGAAAGCCGCTACGTTTCTCGGAGATGCTGTCGGTTATTTGCGAAGCCGCTGACAAACAGTCAGTTGCCGACTCGGAAGCCGCCTGCAAGGCATCGAACGCTCGTATCCATATTGCCAGTGGTGGGGCCAAAAAATCCCTGTCCAAAGTGAATCGTAGCGGTGACGTTGTCGATCCATCGAAATATCTCCTTGGCAACCTGCTGTCCGCAATCTCGTCCACAGAAAAAGAACGCTACCACTCCATCTATATGTCGGGCGATCAATGGATAATTCTGGATCGGCAGGACAAGTCCGCCTATCTCAGCATGAAGCAGAAAGTGCTCAGGCATATGGCCATCCTGCCCGTACATGATTTACAGGTTTCTCAGCGAACGATCAGCGAGGGTGATTTTCGCGCTCGCTTGGCACATGTCGCGTACAGATGCTCGTTCGAAGAGCTGATCTGGTTTTTGACTCGGTGCACCGTCCGCGATCAGCTGCAACTGGGATTGAGTCTTGACCGAAACTACCGGCTGAAACACTGGCCCAACCTGGCCCGACTCCCGGTGAGCGATGCGGATATCCCTTTGGCCAATCTGTGGATAGAGAACGCCAACTCCATTCTGTCTTTAACCGATCGATGCAATCAGCCAATTGACAAAGCACGCACGTTTGCCGCCTGTTGTTATAACTGCGGCCTGCTGGAAGAAGAATCCGAATCCATTCAAAAAGCCGATGCAAATCATACCAATGCCATATCTCCACAAAGACGCATGAGAGAGGTACTGACAATGATTCTTGGAAAGCTGGCAGCGTAAATGAACGACCAGGCCAGCCAGCTGAAGATAGTATTTGCCGGCTCGGTAGGCGCAGGAAAGACCACTTCGATATCCGCCATTAGTGATGTGGGCGTGATCTCTACAGAGGAAGCCACCACGGACGAAGTGAGTCTGGTGAAAGAGCTCACGACGGTGGCGATGGATTACGGCCAGATACACCTGGATGACGGTACCAAAATCCATGTTTACGGCGCACCGGGGCAGCGGCGTTTTGACTTCATGTGGGAAATACTGTCGCAGGGATCCTTGGGCGTTATCCTGCTGATCGATGACACGGTTGAAGATCCGCTAAGTGATCTTGAGTTGTTTTTTAATGCATTTTCCCTGCAAATGGACAACCGCTCCCTGGTCGTTGGCATCACTCGCGCAGACCTCAACATCAATCACGACATTGATGCATATCGACGCTTCGTTGCCTCCTATGACCGCACTATCCCTTTATTCACCATCGATTCCAGAAACAAGGATGAGGTGAAAACACTGGTAAGGACACTGCTCTATCGTATAGATCCCTGGCTGTAAGCAGATAGTTCCTCTATGCCGAACATACTATCACTCAGGAATTTCTGCATAGGATTTGCGAATCGCCGTATTCTCATCGATCTCGATCTGGATATAGAAGATACGGGCGTGACCCATGTTCTGGGTCCTTGTGGAGCCGGAAAATCCACCCTGTTCAGATCACTCGCAGGACTGAATGACAGATCCAGTCACTTCCATTGCTCGGGCAGCGCGACCTATTTAGGCGAGAAACTGGGCCTGCGTGAACGCCCAGCTCTTCTTGAGCAGAAACCTGGTTCGCTGATTCTGAACGTGGCAGACAGCATCATCAGTTCAATACCGGACAGGGCCAACCTGAACCAACAGCAACAGCAGGCGGTTGTACTTCGTCTGTTTGATCTGTATGACTGCAGCCATCTTATCGAGAAACTTTCCATACCCTTGACCCAGCTTCCACTGGTCGATAGGCGTATTGTGTTGATTCTGGGACTGGTATCCGCCGCTCCTGCGCTGCTGTTACTGGACGAACCCACTGCTGACATAGCGAAGGATGATGCCAGAAAAGTTTTGCGAATAATTCGGATGATCGCGGAACAACGTGCAGTCATGCTGGTTCAGCATAATCAAACGCTGGCCAAAGAGCTCAATGGCAACGCTATTCTCCTGGCCGGCGGCCGCATCCAGGAAGATGGAATTACAACGGAACTTTTGACTGAGCCGAAATCCGCGGCCGGCAAGGAGTTCATGACCACTGGAACCTGCGCCGCACCCGATCCCGATTCGGATCCGGAGGCTCTGGATAAGGTGTATATCGATCGATATCAACCCAAAGTGCGCAAAAAACCCAAGTCACCTAAAAAGACACCCTTCGGACCGAGAGGATTTCGCTGGGTCACAAAGAACAGTCTGGCGGCCACGCCACGACCCGGACTGCTGGCAGATCTGACGTTTGATCTACAGGCTCTGGCAAAAGTTGGCATAAACCATTTAATCAGTCTCGAAGAGCAGGAAACGGTCTCACGAACACTCGCCTCCGAACACGGAATAGAGGTTCACCATTTTCCAATTCAAGACATGCGCGCACCCGGCCTGGCGGCAACGGACGCACTCACCCTTCACATCGACGAAAAGATCAAGGCTGGACACTGCCTCGCCGTACACTGCAAGGCCGGACTCGGCCGTACCGGTACGATCATAGCATCCTACTTCGTCAAATCAGGCATGACTCCGCTGGAGGCCATGCGAAAGATCCGCTGCATAGACCCGAGAATGATCCAGTCTCAGCAACAAGAAGCGTTTATCGAAGAATTCCACGGCTGGTTGCAAGACCACCACTTGGAATATCACGAATCCATGACGTGATTTATTTATACCCAACAGGAGCGACACATGTCACTAGACAACCAACTCAATGATTCAATTACCAGCGTACCGGAGTGCCTGGCTGCCGGCTACGTCGATGTCGGCACCGGGATGCTTTTAGCCGTGAAAACAGTGGACTCGCATCCCGGTGAAGTCCTTGACCTGTTGGCGGCCGCCACCGCCGACCTTTTCCAGGGGCCCAATGTCGTTGCAATAGAGGATATCTTCAAGAAATCACGCGGTACTGAAGGTTCAGATACGCATTACTTTCAAGATATCGTGGTATTGAGTGATAACCTGGTACACGTTTTTCTACGTGGTAAAACCTACAGCGATCACATCATTACCTTTGTCTGCCGCAAGTCAGTCAACTTGGGTATGGCCTTGACAAAAGCACGCATGGAAGTACCCAAACTCGAGGCTTCGCTATAGCAGGAACAGTTCCACCGCCGCAAAGGAAATTACCATGTCACTCAAAAGTCAGCTCTATAAATCCATTCGGAGCATGCCAAGCTGTATTGCCGGCGGCTATATAGACCTGGAAAAAGAAAAACTGGTAGCCATGTTGGCGGTGGAGAACTACCCGAAGGACAAGCTGGAACGTTTGGTCGGAATTACGGAGGATCTCTTTCAAGGACAGAATGTCGTCATGATCGAAAACATCTTTAAGCAAACGCGTGGCCAGACCGCAGTACACCGCCACTTGTTTCAAGAGATTATCGTTACCGCTGACGACATGATGCATATCTACCTGCGGGGAAGCGCCAATAACAATCACATCATCTCTTTTATCAATGCCAAAACGGACAACCTGGTCTTCTTCCTGACCAAAGCCCGCGCCGAAGTTTGTAAGCTGGAGGCTGCGTTACGGGCCGACAAGGAATGCAGATAATTCCTTTCGTTATCCATCCATTCCATGAGTACTCAGCATGCAAGCCAATAATCACGGGATCGACTACGTTCTGGGCGAGTTCGTCAAGAGCACATCGAGCATCCAGGCTGCCGCCGTCATGAGCCGAGATGGGCTGCTCATCGCATCCAAACTGCATAAAAGTGTCGACCCGGAAAGGTTGAGTGCCTTGTCCGCATCGATACTTTCACTAGCCAACAGGGCCTCCGCGGATCTGCAACAGGGAAATTTAGAGCAGGTTCTTATCGACAGCTCAGATGGTTTTGTATTGATGGTCAAGGTCGGTGGCAACGCCGTACTGTCGGTTGTATCCAAGCCAAATTCGCGGCTTGGCATGCTGCTGCATGACGCCAAGAAATCAGCAAAAACCTTGGCTGAACTGGTTTAGTCACGTCTTCCTGCTACACCGGCGGAAGAATCCCGCAGCAGATTCAACGGGACCTGAAACAGACTATAGACAGTCATATTATTCACAGACACAAACCATCCATGGCGATGGACAGCGCGGGTCCGCTTCGCCCACCAATGGAACTCGACCGCCGTTTCCGCCGATAGCAGCGCAACATCTCCGACCCAAACTTTGCACGCAAACCATCCCTGTATCGCACGAGCTTGCAGGGCCTGGCGGAAACGCCAAGGCATTTATCTCAGGCCTTTGCTCTGATCGGGATGTTGAACCAGAACCTGGCGTTTGATTGCAACAATATCGACTGTTGCAAGGTAGCGCTCGATATTGGGATAGAAGCTGGCGTGATAGCCATAGCCGCCGTTGACAAACTCGTCGATCGCCCGTTGCCTGGGCCAGTTCTGAAACACCATGCGGTACATGGCGGCCACCACGCCGGTACGGTCGCTACCGTGCCAGCAGTGGATGAGGATCGGCTTTTCGGCCTCGGCGATGGCGCGCAATGCCGCCACCACGAAGCGATCATCGATCTCCCCCGCGTTGACGGGCACATGATAGAGCTTGAGCCGGGTACCCACGGCATCGTCCTCGTCGGAGTGGAACTCACGCAAATTGAGGACGGAGCGCACTCCCATCGCCTCCAGCGCGACCAGTTCCTCGTCATCCGGTTGTTTGGAGCGGTAGACCTGGTCATCGAGACGGTAGAAGTTATCCAGTTCGATGCCCAGCATCGGTTGCGCCCACTCCAGCGGCCTGGCTCGGACATCCGCCTGCAAAAGCGCGGGAGACAGCAGAACCAGCATCAGAATCCATCGCAGCATTTTTTTCTCCTTCTCCTCCTTGTTTCCGGCGTGAGTATACCCAGGCATTGGCCTCGATGAACAGGCGATCGATTTGACAGCCCCCCGCGGAAGCAGGGAAACTATGCCGTTTTTCGGGCGCTTACAGCAGAGAGGCAAGCCAATCATGAGCCGACAGAACTCTTTCAACCGCGATGAACTGCTGCTTTGCGGCCATGGCAAAATGTTCGGTCCCGGCAACGCCCAGCTGCCGACCCCCAACATGCTGATGCTCGACCGCATCGTCAAAATAGCTGATGAAGGCGGCGCCTACGGCAAGGGGGAGATCCTGGCCGAACTCGACATCAACCCCGATCTCTGGTTCTTCGATTGCCATTTCCCCGGCGACCCGGTGATGCCGGGCTGCCTCGGCCTCGATGCCATGTGGCAGCTGGTCGGCTTCTTCCTGGCCTGGATCGGCAATCCGGGCCACGGCCGCGCCCTGGGTGTCGGCGAGGTCAAGTTCACCGGCCAGGTGCTCCCGAGCGCCAAGCAGGTCACCTATCATATCGATATCAAGCGGGTCATCACCCGCAAGCTGGTGCTCGGCGTTGCCGACGGTGTGATGAAGGTGGACGGCCGCGAGATCTACACCGCCAAAGACCTTCGGGTCGGTCTCTTCACCTCCACCGACAATTTCTAGCCACGGCCGATGGCCACGCTGCAGGGGCTCAGCGGTCTCATCCTCTTCCCCCTGCTCGCCTGGCTGATCAGCGAAAACCGCCGCGCCTTCGACTGGCGGGTACCGGTCGCCGGCATCGCCCTGCAACTGATCCTGGCCTTACTGCTGCTCAAGCTGCCCCTGTTCCAGCAGCTCTTCATCGGCCTCAACCATGCTCTGCTGAGCGTGCAGCAAGCCACCGAGGCGGGCACCCGATTCGTCTTCGGTTATCTGGGCGGTGCCGAGACCCCCTTTCTCGAAAGCGGCCCTGGCAGCAGCTTCATCCTCGCCTTTCGCGCCCTGCCGCTGGTGCTGGTGATGAGCGCGCTGTCCGCCCTGCTGTTTCACTGGCGTGTGCTGCCGCTGCTGGTCGGCCTGTTTGCCCGCCTGCTGCAGCGCAGCCTCAATGTCAGCGGCGCCCTGGGCCTGGGGGCCGCCGCCAATGTCTTCGTCGGCATGGTGGAATCGCCTCTGCTGATCCGCCCCTACCTGGCCCGGCTCACCCGCAGCGAGCTGTTCAGCCTGATGACCCTCGGCATGGCCACCATCGCCGGCACGGTGCTGGCGCTCTATGCCGGTTTTCTCGAGGGGATAATTCCCAATCCGGTGGGCCATCTGCTCACCGCGTCACTGATCTCGGCGCCGGCGGCGGTGATGATCTCGCGCTTGATGGTGCCCGAGACCGGCGCCGGCACGAGCGCCGAACGGATCGCCCTGCAGCCCGCCAACAGCAGCATGGAAGCGATCACCCAGGGCACGCTCGAAGGACTGCGTCTACTCGGTCATATCATCGGTCTGTTGGTGGTGCTAGTGGCCCTGGTCAGCCTGTTCAACCAGCTCATCGGCCTGCTGCCCGAGGTAGCGGGCGAACCGCTCAGCCTGCAACGCCTGCTCGGGTGGATGATGGCGCCGCTGGCCTGGCTGATGGGCGTGCCCTGGTCGGAGGCGACCAAAGCCGGTGCCTTGCTCGGCACCAAGACCGTACTCAACGAACTGCTCGCCTACCTGCAGATGAGGGAGGCGGATCTGAGCGAGCACAGCCGCTTGATCATGACCTACGCCCTGTGCGGTTTCGCCAACTTCGGCAGCCTCGGTATCATGCTCGGCGGCCTTGGCGCCATGGTGCCGGAGCGTCGCGCCGAGATCGTCGCTCTGGGCATGAAGTCGATCGTCGCCGGCACCTTGGCCACACTCCTTACCGGCACCGTGGCCGGGCTGGTGTGGTGACTCTCAAGTGAAGAGAGATTTATAACGCAAAGGGCGCAAAGAAGCGCTATGCACGCAAAGTTTTTATCAGTTTCTGCCTGACCCAGGCCCACATTAAATCGAACTTCCGGTGGGGCAGGGCCCCACCCTACCGCTCAAACGGAGTGTAGGGTGGGGCCCCTTGCCCCACCAACACCTCTAGATAGGCTTTGCGATCTTTGCGTTTCATTGCGCCCTTTGCGTTATATTCTTCCACCTGAATCAATCAAGGAGCACCACATGAAAAGCCTGTGGAACGACAGCGAAGCCGCACGTTGCGAAAGCGAACTCGACCTGCGCGTCTACAGCTCGCGTCTGCTGGGCTGCGATCCTTCGCTGGTGCTCCATGGCGGCGGTAACACCTCGGTCAAGCTGACGCAGAACGACCTCTTCGGCGAAGCGGAGGAGATACTCTATGTGAAAGGCAGCGGTTGGGACCTGGCCACCATCGAGGCGCCGGGCTTCACCCCGGTGCGCATGGCCCATCTGCTGAGACTGGCGCAGCTGGAGTCACTCCCGGACAGCGAGATGGTCAACCAGTTGAAAACCCATCAGACCCGTGCCTCGGCTCCCACCGCCTCGGTGGAGGCGATCCTGCACGCGGTGCTGCCCTACCGCTATGTCGACCACACCCACGCCGACGCCATCGTCACGCTCACCAACACCGCCAATGGGGAGGCGCGCATCCGCGAGCTCTACGGCGACCGGCTGGTGGTGATCCCCTACGTCATGCCCGGCTTCGACCTGGCGCGCACGGTGGCGGAACGCTTTCCCCGCGAGGCCCACCCGGGCACCCTCGGCATGGTGCTGATGAACCACGGCCTCTTCAGCTTCGGCGACACGGCGCAGGAGTCCTATGAACGGATGATCCGCCTGGTGGACGAGGCGGAACGCTACCTCCAGGAAAAGGGCGCCTGGACCCTGGAACCGACGGCCCGGGAGACCGCCATCGACTACCCGGCCCTGGCGGAACTACGCCGCAACATCAGCGATGTGGCCGGCTTTCCCGTCATCCTGGCGAGCCACCGTACGCCGACGGCGATGAGTTTCTGCCAACGCGCCGACCTGAAGTCGATCTCCCAGCGCGGCCCCGCCACCCCCGACCATGTGATCCGCACCAAGCGCCTGCCCATGCTGGGCGAACAGGTGATGGACTATGTGACGGCCTACCAGCACTACTTCGAGACCCATGCCGCCCAGGCACGCACGCCGGTCGAGATGCTCGACCCGGCGCCGCGGGTGGTCCTCGACCCGACCCTGGGCATGCTCAGTATCGGGCGCAGCAGCCGCGAGGCCGGCATCGTTGCCGATATCTACACACACACCATGGAGATCATTCAGCGGGCCGAGCGGCTTGGCGGCTGGCGGGCGCTGTCGGCCAGGGATGTTTTCGAGGTGGAGTACTGGGAGCTGGAACAGGCGAAGCTGCGCAAGCCCGGATCACCACCCCCCTTCCAGGGCGAAGTGGCACTGGTCACCGGTGCCGCATCCGGCATCGGTCGCGCCTGCGCGGAATCGCTGTTGAGACGGGGCGCCGCGGTGGTGGGCCTCGATCTCGATCCGGCCATCGCCTACCTTCACGACGACAACGACGCCTTCCTCGGCATCGCCTGCGACGTCACCGATGCAACCGCGATTCAAAGTGCCCTGCAGCAGACCCTGCTCCGGTTCGGCGGACTTGACATGCTGGTGCTGAATGCCGGCATCTTCCCCGGCGGCTGCCCGGTGGCCGAGTTGGACGACGAGGTCTGGCGTCGGGTCATGCAGGTCAACCTGGACGCCAACCTGCGCCTGCTGCGCGAGACTCACGCCTATCTCAAACTGGCCCCCAAAGGCGGTCGCGTGGTGGTCATCGGATCGAAGAACGTGTCCGCACCGGGACAGGGTGCCGCCGCCTACTCCGCCGCCAAGGCGGCGCTGAATCAGTTGGCACGGGTGACGGCCCTGGAGTGGGCACCCGATGGTATCCGCATCAACAGCCTGCATCCCGACGCCGTCTTCGACACCGGCATCTGGACCGAGGAGGTTTTGGCCGCGCGCGCCGCCCACTACGGCATGACGGTGGAGGCCTACAAAAAGCGCAATCTTTTGCGCACCGAAATCACCAGCCACGACGTGGCGGAGTTGGTGTGCGAACTCTGTGATAACCGCTTCGCCAAGACCACCGGCGCGCAGATTCCGGTGGACGGAGGAAATGATCGGGTTATCTAATTTTGAATTGTGAATTTTGAATCGGGGGGCGTTACACGTACGATTCTGTTACAGGCAATAACGATAGTGTTGTTTCCCACACTCGTTTTGCATATGCCGTACTAATTCATCATTCAAAATTCACAATTCAAAATTAATAGCCCCCTACCCCACCGCCGTCCCGATCAGGATCGGCTCTTCCACCAGGTCGACCCCCGGTAACTTGCAGGCCCGGATCGACTCCCACAGCAGGTTGATCGCCTGGGGTCTGGGGAAGCTCTTGCGCCAGGCCAGGGCCACCCGGCGTTGTGACTCCTGGGCCTGCAGCGGCTTGGCCGTCAACAGATCCCAGGGCACATGATTCAGGCCGACAGCCGTATCCGGCAATACGGTGACGCCGATGCCGCTGGCCACCATGTAACGGATGGTCTCCAGCGAACCGCCCTCCAGGTTGCGCTGCAGGCCGCCGTCACTGATGTTCTTCTGCTGACAATCGGGACAGATGCGCAACACCTGGTCGCGAAAACAGTGCCCGTCACCCAGCAGCAGCACCGACTCCTGCTGCAGCTGCTCGGGGCGAATCCTGTCCTGGCTGGCGAGGGGATGGCTCTTGGGCATGAGCACGGAGAATCCCTCGTCATAGAGCGGTCGGGTCTGAATCCCCGGCTCATCGAAAGGATAGGAGATGATGATGACGTCCAGGTCACCCCGCTTGAGCTGATCGGAGAGGACCGAAGTGAAGTGCTCGCGGATGATCAGCGGCATGCCTTTGGCACGCTTGGCCAGGATCGGCACCAGATGGGGAAACAGGTAGGGGCCGACGGTGTAGATCGCACCCACCCGCAGGGGACCGGCCAGCTGGTCCTTGCTCTGGCTCGCCAGCTCACGAATGACACCGGCCTCCTCCAGCACCCGCTGTGCCTGCGCCACGATACGCTCGCCGGCCGGTGTCAGGCTCACTTCGCCCTGGCCGCGCTCGAACAGGCCGACGCCCAGCTCCTCTTCCAGCTTCTTCACCGCCACGCTGAGTGTGGGCTGGCTCACGAAACAGGACTCCGCCGCGTGGCCGAAATGGCGCTCGCGGGCAACGGCAACGATGTAGCGAAGTTCACTCAGTGTCATAAACCCTAGTGTAGACGACCTAATGAAAATCACTATCAACAGCGGAAAGTGTTAACACCTCGGCAAAAATCGTCTAAAAATGGTGAAAAACCTCCTAAGTTGAGGGCAAATCAGAAAAAAAGCGTGACTTCGGTTTTTTTACTTTCATTAAAACTGATCTAATATTACCTGAGACAAACAGAGCGGGCCTACCAGCTCTTTTCAGCTGTCCAGTAAAGAGCGACCCGAAAGTTCGACATGTATCGCGTTATGCGCAGCAGTTCAGACAACCAGATTACAGTGCTCGGAAAGGTGCCGGAGAAAAATTTGAAGGTACTGCAACTGACGGACAGCCATCTCTATGCTGATCCCTCCCGCTGCCTCCTTGGTATCAACACCCTTGAGACCTTTGACCAGGTTCTCGCGCAGGCCCTGCACGAGCAGGGCACTCCCGATCTGCTGCTCGCCACCGGCGATCTGGTACACGACGCTTCCGACAGTGGATACAAACGCCTGCTGGGCCGCCTCAAGCTGACCGGTGTCCCAACCTATTGCCTGCCGGGAAATCATGATCTGCCGCAGAAGATGAAGCAGATCCTGAACCAGGAGAACGTCCACACCCTGCCCAGCGTGCAGGCCCAGGGTTGGTCGCTGATCTTTCTCGACTCGACCATTCCGGGTAACGAAAGCGGCAATCTCGACAAGCATGAGATGGAGCTGCTGCAACTGCTGCTCGAGGCCCATCCTGACAAGCACACCTTGATCTGCATGCATCATCATCCTTTACCGGTGGGCAGCCGCTGGATGGACACCATGGTTTTGAAGAATCCCGATCAACTGTTCGGCCTTCTGCAGCACCATCCCCAGGTCAAGGCGCTCCTCTGCGGCCACATCCACCAGGAGTACGAAGCCGAATGCAACGGCGTGCGCCTGATCGGCACCCCGTCGACCTGTGTCCAGTTCATCTCCGGTCAGGACGACTTCGGTATCGATGCCTGCCCCCCCGGTTATCGTTGGCTCGATCTGCAGCCCGACGGTTCGATCGAGACCGGACTCGGCCTGCTGCCGGAGATTCCCTCCGGACTCGATCTGGCCTCGATGGGCTACTGAGCGCGAACCTCCCTCTCCGCCTTCCACCACAAACCATTCCCTTTACAAGCGTACCGGCACCTCGCCTGCGACTTGCATGCTCTGCGGCCCATGCTGAATACGCAGGGCCACCAATTCAACGCCCTGTTCCGCCACCTTGCGCAGGGTTTCGCCATAGGCAGGATCGATTTCGTCGGCCGGCTTGAAAAAACGCCCTTCAGGCCGGTTGAGGGCAAACACCATCACGCCTCGATAGCCCGCCTCGCAGGCATGACTCAACAGCTGAAGATGCTTGCGGCCGCGTTCGGTCACCGCATCGGGAAAGGCCAAGGCCTGGTCCTGCCAGAGGGTCACGTTTTTCACCTCGATCCAGGCATCCGGCCGTCGTCCACCGCTCAGCAGCAGATCGAAGCGGGCTCGTTCCATGCCTGCCGGGTCGTAGGTCACTTCACGGCGGATTTGCCGATAACCGCGCAGGCTCTTGACCACCCCTTCACGAATCGCCTCTTCCACCACGGGATTGGTACGCCCGGTGTGTACACCGATCCAGCCCTGTCCCAGATCGACCCGCTCTAGGGTCCAGGCCAGCTTGCGACGGGGGTTGTCGCTGGAGCTGACCTGCACGGGGGCACCCTCCTCCCAGCAACCCTGCATGCTGCCGGTATTGGGACAATGGGCGGTGATCCGACGACCGTCGTCGAGCACCACATCGGCCAGGAAACGCTTGTAGCGCTTCAGAATCCGACCTGTGATCAAAGGAGGTAACTGCATGGGGACTTTGCATGGTGTCTGGTGGGGACATAAACTAGGGACTGTTAACACTCATCCAATAGACTCTGCTGGGGCTGTTTTCGCGTCCAGCAAGGCAGAATGAGTGAGGTGCAGCCCCGCTACATGAGCGAATGATAACGCCGCTGGGCACAAAAACACCCCCAGTCCTTGCGGTTGCTCCTGAAACAGGGCCTTTTGGATGAGTGCTAACAGGCCCTAACAGAAGATCTCGATAATAAAACGTCCCTTCCCCGAGGACTGTAGATGAAACGACAGCTTTTTCATTTCGCCCTATGCGCCAGTCTGGCCACACCCCTTTTGGCCCAAGAACCCTATTACCCCGGCTACGGCTACAACCCGGACGAAAGCTACGACGCCGACAACACCGCGCGTCAATTCAATTTCAATCCCGGTGACGTGATGAACGGCATGGGTAATCCCATGCGCAATTTTTTCGGCTCTTCCAACCGGCGCTACAACGACTACCCCGCCGGTGGTTATGCTCAGCCGGCCTATCCCCCCGCATACGGCTATCCCGCCTATCCGGGTTACCAGCCGGCCTATCCCGGTTATGGCTATCCAACGCAGCCACCGGCCGCCCCGGCATACCCGGCAACCGATGCCGCCCCTTCGGGTCAACACAGTCAGATTCCACAGGGCGCACAGCCCATGATGCAGCCTCCGGCCTATGGATCGGCGCCACCCGCGGCAGCGGACTATCAGCCTAGGTTCGCGAATCCGGGCCAAGCCGACCACTTTCGCTTCCGCCCATTGAAGGAGACGGCTCCGCCTCCGGCGCAAGTGTCTCCACAGCAGAGGCTTCCCGCGCCGGCCGCCATCCCGCAAGCGCCGGAAGCTGCACCGCCCACCGCGGGCTATCGGGAGCCGGAGCCCCTGGCGCCGCTGACCTATCCCAAATCACGCAGCTACCCGGAACCCATGGCACCTCTCACCTATCCCGAAGCGGAGGCAACGGCGCCCGCCCCCCCGGTGGAGATGCGCGACACCAGGATACAGCAGGATCCCGGCCTGAAATTCAGGCCGTTGGACAAACCGGGATACTCTTCGGAGTTGGGCGAGTAGACGACTGGAGCCAGCCGCTTATCGGAAAGGCTCAGGCAACCGAGAACTGGGCGAAATCCTGGTAGTTGATGAATTCACAGGCGACGCCGCTCACCCGTGCGTCCGGAGGTCCCCTGCGCAGCCATTCGCGAAGTGTCTCCACGGCCTCCTTGTCACCGCAGGCCACCACTTCGACACGGCCATCCATCAGGTTCCTGGCATAGCCCGTCAAACCCAGACGCTGGGCCTCGTTTCGGGTCGAAGCCCGGAAAAAGACGCCCTGTACCCGCCCCGCCACCAGGCAGCGGATACAGAGGGTCGGATTGTCGTTGGTCTCACTCATCGGCCAATCTTATCACCAGCTTCTCGCCGGACCGCAAGACCATCTCCTCGCCGGGAGTGAATCGGGCGTCCAGCTGGTAGGTGGCACCGTTGTCGGAGCGGCTCACAGGATCGTAGCCGAGCAACACGATCTCGCCATCCAGCCACACCCCTCGAATCCCCACCTGAACCTTGTCCCCGAGCTTGAGGCGCGCCAGGGTCCGATCGTCCACCTGGGCGCGCGCCAACATCCGCCGGTGATCGACCAGGGTCACCAGGGGCTGCGTCTGCAACCGGTTTACCACCGCTTCACCGGGTTGCACGTGTACCGCCACCACACGAGCGTCGAATGGGGCGTTGATGCGGCTGTAGTCCCGCTGCAGCCGAACCGCCATCAGCTTGGCTTCGGCTTCACGCAAGGCGGCATCCGACTTGGCCAGTTCGATCTCAGCCAGCTTGCGCTCGTGATCCGAAATCAGGGTACGGTCGTAGAGCTCCAGGGTGCGATCCAGCTCGCGTCGCGCTTCCTGATTCAATAGCTGCGCCGCCTCCCGCAGCGACACGGCAGCGGCCAACTCGGACTGAAAGGCGCGCGGATCGAGTTCCACCAGCACCGCTCCCTGCACCACGTCGTCACCGGCGGTCACGTTGACCTTGCTGACCATGCCGTTGACGGTCGTACTCAGCGTCACCCGGGTACTCCATTCGCTGGTACCTGGCAGGTCCAGTGCGATCGAGGCAGCGCTCAGCAGCATCAGTCCGAGCAGGAGACTGGACTGGTATATGCGTGTGCCGGTTCGTGTCATGGTATTGCCTCCGCTCCCTTCTCGACCAGATCACCTGCCAGCGCCTTGAGACGGGCCTGTTGCAGCAGGATCTGGTATTTGTTTTTCGCCTTCTGCCACTGGATATCGGCGATCTGGGTCATGGAGTCGCCCAGATCGGTCTGCATATCGAGCTCATAGAGGGTCCGACTGCGGTCGAGATTGAGGTCCCGGTAGTCGGCCGTGACCTGTAGCTCCTCGGCTTCCAGATTCAGTCGGTCAAGCTCCAGCCAGATGTCGAGCACCTGCTGTCGGACCTGCAGTTCATAGGAAGCCAGTTCCGCCTCCTTCTGCTGCAGCAGTGCACGTTGCTCCGCCGTCAGGGCATCGTTTCTGCTGCCACTGTAGAGAGGCAGTTCGAACACCAGCGCCGCCGTCAGCGGATTGCGTCCCCCCAGCTCGCGCTCGTAGGTCGCCGCCTCCAACTCACCGCGCAGCACCGGGTTGTCGGCCGCCTCACTGGCCAGCAGCTGCTTGCGTGCCGCCTCCACTTCGGCCCGCAGGCTGCGCAGTCGCGGATTCTCCTGCAATGCCCGTTCGACCCAGTTCTCCACGTTCGCGGTCATGGCTTCCGCCTCCAGCTCGGGAGTGGCGAGCTCGGCCGGCAGATCGTTGGGACGATTCAGGCTGATGGCCAGCTGTGAGCGTGTGATCCGCTGCTGATTACGGCTGGTGGTCATGCGGCGGCGGGCCTGCTGGAACAGACTCTCCAGCTCGAGGACTTCGATATCGGACGACTTGCCGAGCTCCTGCCTGTTGGCCGCCCGGTCGTAGCGGATGTAGGCAATGGCCAGGGCCTCGTTATCGCGGGCATATTGCAGATCGGCCAACAGCACGCCGAAAAAACGCTCCATGACGTCCAGCCGGCGCTGCTGGCGCACCTCCTGCAGCCGCCATTGACGGGAGTCGAGGGCTGCCTCGGCGGCCTCCTCCGCACGGGCTGTGCGGCCGAAATCGTAGAGCTGCTTGCTCAGATTGAGCCGGGCCAGACTGTCGTTATGGGTCTGGTAGTAGGCGATCTCGGAGGGATCCACGGCGCGCAGTTCGGCGGTGAAGCCAAGTTCGAAATCATCACGGGCTCCCGCCTGGCGGTAACGGGCACGGGCCTGCTCCAATGCCGCATCGGCGAGCAGCCGGTCGGGATGGGTCTGATCGGCGATGGCCAGGGCCTGTTGCAGGGTCAGGGGGGAAGGCAGGGGGGCTTGCTCAGCGGCAGCCGCCGTGAGCGGCATACCTCCGACCATCAAGGTCAATCCTGCAGCAAAGGTCCTCCAGGACCAGGCTCTCTCCATCACGGCTGTTTGAGTTCCTTTCGCTTCTGTCGCTTATAGCGGGAGAAATTGGTCTCTTTGTAGTGGCCGTCCACCACGAACTCACCCAGCCAGAGGAACTCCTCGGCATCGTTGGTGGCTCCGGTGAAGCGGGTAACCATGTTGCCTTCCAGGTCGAAGAAACCGAATACCGGTGTGGCCCGCACCTTGTGTTGCTTGAAGGCGAAATCCTTCTCCTTCATGGCCTGGCCTTTGAAATCGGTGATCTCGACGTCGCCTTCGATGTCGACGCTGTAGATCAGAAAATGCTCCTTGAAGAAGTCCTGCACCTCGACCTGATTCAGCACACGGGTCTTCATGCGATGGCAAAAAGGACATTCGTCCATTTCGAACATGATCAGGATGCCCGTTTTACCCTCGTCCCTGGCCATCTGCAGCTCCTCACTGAAGTTGCCCAGGGACTGATCGAAGAAATAGCTTCCCGGATCGCGTGTCGCCCCATGGACGTTGGCGAAACCGAGCAACAGTATCAGCGACAGCCAGCGAAGGGTGGTGAGCATGCTTCTCTCCCTATTTGTTCTCTTTGTTGATGAAGGCTTCCAGGTCCTCCAGCGTCACCGGCCCTACCTGACGGGCGGCCAACTCCCCCTGAGGATCGATCAGGTAGGAGGTCGGCAGACCGGGGACTTTGCCCAGCTCGGTACTGGCAGCCGGTTCCATCACCAAAATCGGATAGCTGAGAAACTGCTCCTCAACGAATTTCTGCAGGCGCTCTTTCTTGATCCTTTCCATGGCCACACCCAGGACGACGGCATCCTTGTCCTTGTGGTTGGAGTGGAAGACCTCGAGTTCCGGCAGCTCTTCACGGCAGGGTGGACACCAGGTGGCCCAGTAGTTGACCAGCACCCATTTACCCCGGTAGTCCGAGAGGCGGTAGGTCTTGCCGTCGAGACCCTCCAGTTCAAAATCGACCGGCTCGGCATGGGCCAGCAGGGGCAGCCCACAGATGCCGATCAGCAAAAGGCGGCGGAAGAGACTCCGTGAGAGCATGTAAGACTCCAAATTTTCCCATTAGATCAAACAGTAAGACGACATACAGATCGCCATGTGACGTTGAATCTGACCCCCATTCTCTGGTGAAATTCCATTTAGTGCAATTCAGGGAAACCTTAACAAAAGAACGCTAACGAGATGGCGCAATTACGGCCGGATGTTATAGTTGCCCGATGGGTATTTTGCATGAACCCACTGCCCTAGGGCCGTTGACACGAATCCAACCGGAGCTGTTGTGCCTGAAGCGCGCCAACCAGGGCGCCGGGAGTGAAGCTTGGTCGCTCCAACTTGAAGGACGAGCAAAAGGTCATGGCGCTGTTTCAGGCGCAAGCCGAGGGACTGGGACTCATTTTTGCCCAATGGCGTTATCATTCGCTGATATAGAATGACACTTCGCTCATTTTGCCTTACCGGGGAAATAAAATCCGGTAGAGCCTATTGGATTGGTGTTTACAGACCCGAGCATGTTTGACTTTTTCTCCCATCGACAGAGTCCCAACAAAGCGGCGATCTTCTTCGTCCCGTCGCTCGATCCGTTCGAAAACCCCCTGGTCGAGACCAATCCGGCAAAGCTGCGCCAGTGGGCCACTGCGCTACCCTTCGCCAATCCCGAACAACTCTGCGAAGCCGTCCTCACCAGCCTGGTACGCCTCAATCGTTTTCCCGCTGCAGTGCGCAAGCGGGATGAGTTGATGGAAGTCTACCGCACCCCCGTGATACGTCTGCTGCACGGCAGCGTATCACGCAAAGGCTCGGCCTCACTCCATTCCCTGCGTCGGGTGATGCTGGAGATGGCCTATGGTTACAGCCATATCGCGAACGAGTGTCTCGGCATCAAGGCCAACAGGAAGAATCTGGACCGGCTCAACCTGGCCATCTACTACGCCATCAAGTTCTATCTCCAGGAGTACCTCTACGCCTGCGAGGAGTTTGATTGCCGGGCCCAGCATACCTATCGGGAGATCTCACGCCTGCGCACCTTTGCCGAGGAACAGAAGATCAATCGCATGCCTGTCGACGAGGGGGATCACCCAGGTGTCGAGCGCAGTATCGAACAGCAGTACAACCGTTTTCTTCTGCTGCGTCTGCTCGACCCCTGCCACCTGCAGGAGGGCGAACCGCGCATCTGCTTCGAGTACCTGGACACGGTTGCCAGCGCAGCCCAGTGCACGCCGCCTGGGCGGGACATCGACCGTTCAGGTCACTATGTGGTCGATCGGCTCGGCGAGGTGCCGCCCAGCCTCTTCGAGCCGGACGGTCTGGATAACCTGGCGCAACCCCGCTTCACGCTCTTCAACCTGAACCCGGTCAGCCAACAGATACACCAGCTGCTGCGCAGCCTGGAGCGTTCCGAAAATCAGAGTCCGGTCGCCATGTCCAGGTTGACGATCCAGGAGGTCACCAACCTGTTGGCGCGCATGCTCAAATCCTGGCATATCCGCCCGCAACGGGACAGTGAACGCCACTCCACCTCAGGGCAGGTCAGCCTGTGGAGGGGCTTGCAGAACATCCATAGCTATCTGACCCGGGATGAGCGCCAGGCCACAGAGGAAGAGGCTGAGGAGAACAGTGAAATCACGCTGAGCCAGGCCCAGTCCTTACAAACCCTGAACCTGGATCCCACAAAACCACAGCTGATCGCCCGTCGCTTCAACCAGAGCCGTTCCGGTGTCGCGCTTCACCTGACGATCAATCCGAACGCGCCTTCCATGGTGGGGGAGCTGGTACTGATCAGACTGGAGGCGGGTTCAGGGCTCAGCGAATGGAAAATCGGTATCGTCAAGCGGGCCCTCAACCGGCAGGCAGAGACACTCGAGATCGGCGTTCAGTTCATACAGGGACGTATCGTCCCGGTCGGCCTGCAATCCACCCGCCGCAACACGAATATGACAGAGGACGAAGCAACGGAGCAGCCGACCTACGTCGGTTTATATATCGACCAGGGACACACCCACCGCAGCTCCCTGATCGTGCCCAAACACTTTTTCGTACTGGGCCAGGAGTACCGGGTGGAGGAGATGATACCCACCCCGACCATCACTCCCCTGCAGCTACTCGAAAGCACCGCCCATTTCGAGCGCTACCGGATCAAACCGGTGTGAACGGCGGGCACCCGCGTCACCGCTCGCTCAGCAGGCTCGCCAGCGGTTGATCCAGGTTCGCCTCCAGGTCCTCCTCCAGACGCGCCACGAGCAGGCGCAAGGCCGCCGGCTCCTCTCTCACCGACTGCGGGGAAGGCAGCACATAGGGGGCCGAACGGTAGAGCTCCAGTAAGCTCACCTCGTCCAGGTCCCGCGCCAGCAGCCAACCCTTGTCTTCGGCCCGGGTCACCATGCGCGCCTGTTGCAGATCCAGCAGCGCCAGTTCGATCTCCTCGTCATTGGACCGGGGCAACAGCCTGACCAGCTCCCGCACGCTCAGCGAACCCCCTGCGTGCTGCGCTCCCCTCAGCGCGCGTAACAGACGCAGCACCAGCAGGAAGGCCTCACCCCCCTCCTCCCGCGATTCACGCCAATCCTCCCGATAGATACCCAGACAGTAGGTGAACTCCGCACCCAGCAGGGTCACCAGCCAGGAGAGATAGATCCAGATGAGGAAGATCGGCACCGCCGCCAGGGCGCCGTAGATGGTCTCGTAGGTGGGGAATGCGGTGACGTAGAGGGCAAAGCCCCGCTTCGCCAACTCGAACAGCAGTGCGGCCAGCACACCGCCGGCCAGGGCATGCCTCAGCGGTACGTTGCGATTCGGCACCAGGGCGTAGAGCAGGGTGAAGGCCAGGGCGGAGATCAGCACCGGCATCAGGCTGAGCATCCGGGTGCGCACCAGCATCACCGTCTCGCCATCGCTGAACAGCGGAATGGAGACCAGGTAGGAGGTGACCCCCACACTGAAGGCGATCAGGAGCGGCCCCAGGGAGAGGATCGCCCAGTAGACCGTGAACTTGGCCACCGGCGAACGCTTGCGGCGCACATGCCAGATGGTGTTGAAGGCCTTGTCGATATTGCTCATCAGCATCAACGCGACAATGATCAGAAAGGCGAAGCCGACCCCGGTCAGCTTGCCCGCCTTCTGACTGAAATTGCGCAGGTGCTGCTGTACCGCCTCCCCCGCCGCCGGCACGAAATTCTGAAACAGGAAATCCTCCACTTGCTGGCTCATGCGGTCCGAGGCGGGAAACACGGAGAACAGCGCCAGCATCACCGTCATCAACGGCACCAGCGAGAGCAGCGTGGTATAGGTCAGCGCGGCCACGTGCTGGACACCGGCATCCTGATTGAAATGGTGCAGCAGCAGGCGGGAGAAGGACCCCAGATGACGCAGGGGGGAGCGGCCTGTCGGCTGATCGGGCGCCTCGTTCATGCTTCACTCTCCCTCCCTTGTGCGGCATCGGATGGGTAGCAATATAGCGCAAAGCCCCCTGAACCGGTGACAGAAAATTGCCATCTCCAGCCCATGGCGCCAACATCCCCTCACTGCTGATCCGGCCATCGACTTGACGGATTTGGACAATTGTCCTAGGTTTTAGGACAATTGACCTAACAATCCAAACGCTGCATCTATCGACTCGGTTTGAGTCCACTACCGGTATCCGCCTGGACATGACACCCCCATCCACACGCGAACAGATCATCGAAGCCGCCGATCAACTGTTCTATCAGCAGGGCTTCGACCATACGTCTTTTGCCCACATCGCCGAGGCAGTGAACATTTCGCGGGGCAATTTCTATTACCACTTCAAGACCAAAGACGAGATTCTCGATGCCGTCATCAGCCGGCGTCTGGCCAATACGCGGGCCATGCTGGAGCAATGGGAGGTCAAAGGCGAGTCTCCGGCCGAGCGCATCGGCAGTTTCATCGATATTCTGATCATGAACAGATCGAAGATAAAACGATACGGCTGTCCGGTCGGCAGCTTGTGTACCGAACTGGCCAAACTCGGCCACCCCGCTCAAGGCGAGGCCAACCGTCTGTTCACCCTGTTCCGGGTTTGGCTGAGACGGCAGTTCGAGCATCTGGGCAGGAAACAGGACGCCGACGAACTGGCGATGCACCTGTTGGCGCTGAGCCAAGGCATAGCGACCCTGGCCAGCGCATTCAACGATGAAAAATTCATCAAGCAGGAGGTCAGCCGACTCCATGCGTGGCTCACCCCATACGCCGGGAACGACCATAACAAGCGCTGAAACAGCGTGCCTGCTTCTCTCGGGACTGCAAGGGTTACTTTTATTCAACACCAAAGGAGGCGTGGTGACATGTTCGTCGTACTACTGAGGTTTTCCAGCAACAGACAGCTGGCCGCTCAACATATGGATGGCCACAACGCATGGGTTCAGCGTGGACTGGATGATGGCGTCTTTTTGTTGGTCGGAAGCCTTCAGCAGGGACTGGGGGGCGGCATCCTGGCCAGCAACACGAGTCGCGAGGCGCTGCAGCAACGTATCGCCGCGGACCCCTTCGTGGCGGAAAACGTGGTCACGGCGGAAATCCTGGAGCTGACCGCCAACAAAGCCGATGCGCGCCTGGCGTTTCTTCTCGACCGCTCCTAGGAGAGGATAATGAGCGAAACCGTTACCGGGCCTGATGGCAAACCGCGTTGCCGCTGGTGCGCGGCCGCACCCGAGTTCCTCCACTACCACGATCATGAATGGGGATTCCCGGTCGCTGACGACAGGCGGCTGTTCGAAAAACTCTGTCTCGAGGGATTTCAGTCCGGGCTCAGCTGGCGCACCATCCTGGCCAAGCGCGAAAACTTCCGTGCCGCGTTCCACGATTTCGACTTCGACGAGGTCGCCCGTTTCGACCAAAGTGATGTCGAACGATTGCTGAACGACAAAGGGATCGTTCGCCACCGGGGCAAGATCGAGGCGGTCATCAACAACGCCCGGCGGGCGCAGGAGCTGGTCGAGCGGGAAGGCTCCCTGGCCGCCTTTTTCTGGCGCTACGAAGCACCCGCGGACAAGCGAACCGAGCCCCAGAGCGTCTCCACATCGGAGGCCTCGATCGCGCTGTCGAAAGCCTTGAAGAAGATGGGCTGGAAATTCGTCGGCCCGACCACCGTGTATGCCTTTCTTCAAGCCATGGGGCTGGTCAACGACCATGTCGAGCATTGCGTGATCCGGGAAAAGGTTCAGCGGGCAAGAGCCCGCTTCAAACTCCCGCGCTGATCGAACAGCCGGCATGGCGCCATGCATCCCCACCACGGTCGCCGGGAACAGCGGCGGCATCGGCCAGCTCCGGCCCGTCGGCTTTCTGGAGCAAATCAGGGGGGATGGTTACAATGGCGCCTCATTCACAGGAGGCAACCGATGAGCGTCGAGATCTATCACAACCCCCGCTGCAGCAAATCGCGACAGACCCTGCAGCTGCTGCAGGAACAGGGCGTGGAGCCCGAAGTGGTGGAGTATCTGAAGACCCCGCCCGACAAGGCCACCCTCGAGCGCATTCTCGAGATGCTGGGCCTGGAGCCGCGCCAGCTGATGCGCACCAAGGAGCAGGAGTACAAGGAGCAGGGACTCGACGACCCCAGCCTCAGCCGCGATCAACTGATCGATGCCATGATCGCCACCCCCAAGCTGATCGAACGTCCGATCGTGATCAAGAACGGCAAGGCGGCGCTCGGGCGACCGCCGGAGAAGGTGTTGGAGATTCTTTGATATGGGTGAAATCCTGATCCTCTACTATACCCGCCACGGCGCCACCGCCGAGATGGCGCGTCAGATCGCCCGCGGGGTCGAGGAGGTCGGCGGCATGCAGGCCAGGCTGCGTACGGTACCGGCCGTCTCCAGCGTCTGCGAAGCCAGCGAGCCGGACATCCCGGAGAGCGGCGCGCCCTATGTCAGCGAACAGGATCTCGAGCAGTGCGACGGTCTGATGCTGGGCAGTCCCACCCGTTTCGGCAACATGGCGGCGCCGATGAAATACTTCCTCGACACCACCAGTAGGCTGTGGATGAGCGGTGCCCTGATCGGCAAGCCAGCCGGGGTCTTCACCTCCACCTCCAGCCTCCATGGCGGACAGGAGAGCACCCTGCTGTCGATGATGCTGCCCCTGCTGCACCACGGCATGCTGATCACGGGAGTGCCCTACAGCGAGACCACCCTGCTGCATACCCGCAGCGGCGGCACTCCCTACGGCGCCAGCCACCTGGCCGGCAGCGACAGCAAACTCCCCCTCAGCGACGAGGAGAAGCGGATCTGCCGCTCCCAGGGTCGCCACCTGGCGGAGATCACGCAGCGGTTGCTCCGCTAAGATCCGCATCTGCCATGCCCCAGCAGTTGTCCCTCGGCCTCTCCATCCGCCCCAGTGTCGATTTCGCCAGCTTCATCGTCGGCCGAAACGGCGAGGCCGTATCACGCCTGCGCACGCCACAGGACCCGTTCGTCTACCTCTGGGGCGAATCGGGCAGTGGCAAGAGCCACCTGCTGCAGGCGGCCTGCCAGCAGGCCCATCGCGAGGAACGACTGCCGGCCTATCTGCCGTTGAAATCGGAACGGGAGATCGATCCCGAAATGCTGCAGGGATTGGAGGGTTACGCCCTGGTCTGCCTGGACGATCTGGAGCGCATCGCGGGAGAGGCGGCCTGGGAGCGCGCCATCTTCAATCTCTTCAACCTGCTGCGGGAGAACGGCGGACAGCTGCTGGTGGCCGCCGACCGCCCCCCCGCCAGTCTGCCCATCGCGCTCCCCGACCTGGCCTCCCGGCTGACCTGGGGCCCCTGCTATCACCTGCTGCCGCTGGACGACGAGGAGCGCCTCGAGCTGCTGCTGCGCAGCGCCGAACGCAGGGGCATGAGCATGAGCGTGGAGACGGCGAGCTTCCTGCTCCAGCGCACGCCGAGGGACATCCACTTCCTGACCCTGCTGATGGACCGTCTCGACACCGCCTCGCTGGCCGCACAGCGGCGCCTGACCATACCTTTTGTACGTGAAATCCTGAATATCTGAGCAGCTACAATTACTTGACTACCCACTATGATCCACCATTCAGCGGCAGATGCTGGATCGAAAAGTTTTGAGTTTTTAGTGGTGAGTTTTGAGCTGTGATGTTCGCTACGCGAACGGGTTTTGATTGCCCCTCAGCCTGGCCCTCTCCCCGCGCGGGACAAGGACAGGCAGAGGCGGGATATATAATCCGTGAGCGCAGCGAACACCTCAACTCAAAACCAATAACTCAACACTCAATACTACTGTTCGCAACTGATCCCGTGGTTGGACGACGCAGATAGTCGGATTACATTAAAATGCCATCTTCCCTTGCACTGAAGGAGTTGTGATGACCACGACCCAAGAGACGATTCAACAGAAACTGCAGCAGGCCTTCTCCCCCATCCATCTCGAGGTGATCAACGAAAGCCATATGCACAGTGTGCCGGAGGGCAGCGAATCCCACTTCAAGGTGGTGGTGGTGAGCGACGCCTTCGAGGGCGAGAAGCTGATCGCCCGTCACCGCCAGGTCAACCGGGTCCTGAGCGAGGAGCTGGCCGGCGGCATTCACGCCCTGGCCCTGCACACCCTGACCCCGGACGACTGGTTCAACCGGGGGGGTACGGTGACCGATTCGCCGCCCTGCCTGGGAGGCTCGAAACAGGGCTGAGGCGGTGAAGCTCTCCTGGCTGCCCGCCTTTCTGCGTCCCCTGCGGCGGTCCACGGCGCAGCAACAGCAGGTGGACCGCGAGACCCGCCAGCTGGCGCTCTACCATTTTCCCCTGTGCGGTTACTGCCTGCGGGTGCGCCGGGCCATCTGGCGCCTCAATCTGCACATCGAACTGCGCAACGCGGCGGACGAAGCCCGCTGGAGCCACGAACTGCGTGATGGGGGTGGCAAGCTTCAGGTGCCCTGCCTGCAGATCCGCCACCCCGACCGTACGGAATGGCTCTACGAGTCGGACGACATCATCAGCTATCTTCGGGTTCGTTTCGCCCACTGACCCCCGATCCGCCCGGCAGCGTGATCGGCAGGCTTCAGGGCCACCCTTCAATCCCGCTGTAACACCACGCTCACCTGGAGCTGATTGCCGTTGCGCCAGAGGGTCAGGCTGGTCTGATCGCCGACTTTGAAATCGTCGAGCCGTCCCAGCAGTTCGTTGACCGTGGTTACCGGGCGGCCGCCGATCTTCTGGATCACGTCGCCGGCAATGACATCACCGTTGGCGTCCACCCGGGTTCCCTGCAGACCGGCCGCCTCCGCCGCCGAACCCGGGGCGACGCGCAATACCACCACACCTTCGATACCGAGTTCGTGCAGGATCACCCGGTTGATATCCTGATCGATCGATATCCCCAGCGATGGGCGTTGGTAGCGTCCGCTGGCGATCAGCTCCGGCACCACCCGGTTGACCGTGTCCACCGGCACCGCGAAGCCGATCCCGGCATAGGCACCCGAGGGACTGTAGATCGCCGTGTTGATGCCGATCAGCCGCCCCGCGCTGTCGAGCAGGGGTCCGCCCGAGTTGCCCGGGTTGATGGCGGCGTCGGTCTGGATCAAGTGGTCGATGGCGACCCCGCCGCGCCCCTCCGACAGGGTGCGGTCGAGGGCGGAGACCACCCCGGTGGTGAGGGTGTAGTCGAGGCCGAAAGGGTTACCGATGGCGAAGACCTTCTGTCCCACCTTGAGGTCGGCGCTGCTGCCGACGGGCACCGGCGGCGGGCGGTCGAAGGAGACCCGGATACGCAGCACCGCCAGGTCGTGATCGGGGCTGCTGCCGATCAGCACCGCGCGATAGCTGCGGCCGTCGTTCAGCCGCACATTGGCCTCGGAGGCTTCGGCGATCACGTGATGGTTGGTTACCACATGGCCCAGATCGTCCCAGATGAACCCCGAGCCGGTACCCTGGGGCACACTGAAGATATCCCGGGTCCAGGGATCCAGCAGCCGCTGTACCGTGGTGATGTAGACCACCGCGGGACTGGCCCGCTGGAAGATCTCGACCGTGGTCTGCTCGTCCGCCGCCAGGTCGCCCCGCGGCGTCACCGCTCGCGGCTCGGTAGTGAGACCGATGAACCAGTGCTCCAGCAGGGGCAGGAAGGTCCAGGCCAGCACCAACAGCAGCAGGCCGATGAAGATGGCCTGGATGCGACGCAGCGTGGAATCAGCCATGGTGACGTCTACCTCCCGCCGTCAATGGCCGTAACCCCGAAACCCTGCGCTCAGACATCAGATTCATCCTCCCCCTCTCCCTCTGGCACGAACGGCACTTGCTGGCGAGAAATGGCGTTGTGATATGGAGCCGGATTCGAAACAGGGTCGCGGTGCGGCAAGCCGCACCCTACGTCTCGATCACCGGTAGGGTGCGGCTCGCCGCACCGAATAACTCCGGTTCAACGTGTACGGGCCAATACTCATATGCCACTTTATCGAGACCAAGCGCCATTCACCTCTGGCATGCCTCAACCGTGCTGTTTGAAATAGTCCCGGGTCAGGGCGAACACCACCGGACTCAACAGCAGCAGGGCGATGAGATTGGGGATCGCCATCAGGGCGTTGAGGGTGTCCGATACCAGCCAGACGAAATTGAGGGAGTCCTGGGCCATCGCGCCAACCGGAATCATCCCCACCCAGAGCACACGGAAAGGCACGATCGACCTGATACCGAAGAGATACTCCACACAGCGCTCGCCATACACACTCCAGCCCAGGATGGTGGTGAAGGCAAAGATCGCCAGCCCCAGGGAGACCACGTGTTGTCCGACACCGGGCAGGGCCTGCTCGAAGGCCATGGAGGAGAGGGCCGCGCCGGTCTCGCCGCTGGTCCAGGCGCCGGTGACGACGATGGCCAGACCGGTAATGGAGCAGACCACCAGGGTGTCGATGAAGGTGCCGAGCATGGCCACCGTGCCCTGGCGCACCGGGTTGTCGGTGGCCGCCGCGGCGTGGGCGATGGGAGCGCTGCCGAGACCCGCCTCGTTGGAGAAGATGCCGCGGGCCACGCCGAAACGGATGGCGGCCCAGACCGCCGCCCCGGCGAAGCCACCGGTGGCCGCCGTCGGGGTGAAGGCCTGGCTGACGATCTCCACCACCGCGCCGGGGATGGCCCCGGCATGGAGCACCAACACCACCAGCCCCGCCAGCAGGTAGGCGATGGCCATGAAGGGGACCAGCTTGCCCGCCACCTCGGCGATGCGGCGGATGCCGCCGATCAGTACCAGGGCAGCCAGCACCGCCATCACCAGGCCGGTGATCCAGGGCGCAATCTGCAGACCGCCATTCTCCGACAGCGCATGGGCCACCGAGTTGGCCTGCACCGTGTTGCCGATGCCGAAGCCGGCCAGGGCGCCGAAGACGGCGAACACACCGCCGAGCCAGGCCCACTTCGCACCCAAGCCGTTCTTGATGTAGTACATGGGGCCGCCCACGTGGTTGCCGTTCTCGTCCACTTCGCGGAAGCGTACCGCCAGCACCGCTTCGGCATACTTGGTCGCCATGCCGACCAGGGCGGTACACCACATCCAGAACAGGGCGCCGGGCCCGCCGAGGGCGATGGCGGTGGCCACGCCGGCGATGTTGCCGGTGCCTATAGTGGCCGAGAGGGAGGTCATCAGCGCGTTGAAAGGGCTGATCTCGCCCTCGCCCAGCCCCTCGCGTCCGCGCCAGAGCATGCGGAAACCGTAGCCGAGCCGCGCCATCGGCATCAGCTTGAGGCCGATCATGAGAAACAGACCGGTACCCAGAATCAGCACCAGCATCAGCGGCCCCCAGACGATACCGTTGAGGCCCTTGACCAGATCAGTAATGCTCTCCACCCTGCTCCCCCCTTGTTTGTTTCCGCACAGTGGAGCCGGCGGTCACCGGCTTGAAACGACACTATACACAACTCGCCCTGAGGCCCAAACCGGCTCATCCGGCGGTTTCCAGACCCCTATCGGCGTTTCGGCAAGGCCGCACCAAAATGGCGCTTCTCCCTTGAGAAAGCGGTGTCGGCGGACTAATCTGTGACGAACCGGCACTAAGATCAGGTAAAAACGACATGTCAGTCTGCAAGGATCTCAAGGGCTATGCCCGGCGTCACGAATGGATGGCGGATTTCTTCTCTCTGCTGGCCATCCTGCTGCTCTTCGGCTCGCTCTATCTGGGCGCGCTCTACTACAGTCCTGTATTGATCTGGATGCAGACCGATGCCATCCTGCATGTACCGGCGGTGATGGCGCTGCTGCTGCTCGACGTGTTCCTGATCTTCCTGTTTCTGAGCATCGGCTCGGCCCGCTACGGCGATGAGGCCGAGAGCTGCTTCCACACCTTCCGCGGCCGTCGCGCCGGCAGCGGCTCGATCGGCATCATGTTCAACAACTGGCTGCACCATATCGAGCAGGTCGGACGCAGGCACCGTTAACTGCCAGTTGCCTCGACCACCCCCCCTCAGAGACAATCCTCTGTCATGTCGTTGTTCGTCCGCTTGCTGACCCTGCTGCTCGGTGCCTGGCTCTCCGGCTGCGTCTCCCTGGCCACCGATCGCCTGGCCAACAACCTGTCGCAGGCCATGCTCAACCAGACCGACCCCGAGATCGTGCGCAGTGGCGCTCCCGCCTACCTGTTGCTGCTCGACTCCCTGATCGCGCAGAATCCGGACGACCAGGGACTGCTCTATGCGGGAGCCCGCCTCTACGGCGCCTATGCCGGCGGCCTGGTCGATGATCCCCAGCGCCAGCAGCGACTCACCGACAAGGCGCTGGAATACGCCCGCCGCGGACTCTGCCCGGAGACTCCCGAATTCTGCCGCACCCTGGGCGAACCGTTCGAGGCCTTCTCCCTGGCCCTGGAGGAGGTCGACGAGGACGAGATCGAGGGCGTCTACCTCTACGCCACCAGCTGGGCGGGCTGGATCCAGGCCCACTCCGAGGCCTGGAGCGCCGTCGCCGACCTGCCCAAGGCGGAGGCGATGCTGCAGTGGGTGACGGCCCGGGAGCCGGCCTACGACAACGGCCGCGCCCAGCTCTACCTGGGGGTGATCGGCAGCCAGGTCCCCCCTGCCCTGGGCGGCAAACCGGAGGTGGGACGCCAGCACTTCGAGGCCGCGATCGCCTTTTCCCATGGCCGCGACCTGATGGCGAAAGTAGAATACGCCCGTCACTATGCGCGGCTGGTGTTCGATCAGCCGCTGCACGACCGACTGCTCAACGAGGTGCTGGAGGCCGACCCGGTCGCCAACGGCCTCACGCTCAGCAACATCATGGCCCAGCAGCAGGCCGCCAAACTGCTGCAGGATGACTACTTCTAAAGACCCGACCGACATGCTTGCCCGTTTCACCGCCCTCCTCCTGCTCTGCCTGATCGCCCTGCCCCTGCCCGCCGCCACCACGCTGAAGATCGCCACCATCGCCCCCGACGGCACCAGCTGGATGAAGCAGATGCGCGCCGCCGCCAAGCAGATCGAGCAGGGCAGCGAGGGGCGGGTCAAGCTGCGTTTCTACCCCGGCGGCGTGATGGGCAACGACAACAGCGTGCTGCGCAAGATTCGCGTCGGCCAGCTGCATGGCGGCGCCATCACCGGCGGCGGACTCAGCGCGGTCTACGCCGACGCCCAGGTCTACACCCTGCCGTTCCAGTTTCGCAATCTGCAGGAGGTGGATGCGGTGCGGCGGGTGATGGACCCCCTGATCATCGAGGGACTGCACAAGGCGGGCTATGTCAGCTTCGGGCTCAGCGAAGGCGGCTTCGCCTATCTGCTCTCCAACGCCCCGGTGAAGACCACTGAAGATATGCGCGGCCTGAAGATCTGGATCCCCGAGGGGGACAAAATCAACGCCAGGATGTTCGAGGCCCTGGGCATCTCGCCGATCCCCCTGCCCCTGACCGATGTCATGACCGGCCTGCAGACCGGCCTCATCGACACCATCGCCAGCTCCCCCATCGGCGCCATCGCCCTGCAGTGGCATACCCGGGTGAAATACCTGACCCAGGTACCGCTGGCCTACCTCTACGCCACCCTGGTGATCACGGAGAAGGCGCTGGCAAAACTGGATCAAGCAGACCGGGAACTGGTCACGCGGGTGCTGCAGGAGACCTTCTCCGAACTCGACGCACAGAACCGGCAGGACAACCGCCAGGCCCTGGAGGCTTTGCAAGGCCAGGGCATCGAGTTCGAGGAGCCCAGCCTGGCCCAGCGGCAGGAGTGGGAGAAGCATGCCAACAGCATGCTGCTCACCCTCTCCTCCCAGGGGCTTTTCGACGCCGCCATGCTCAAGCAGATGCAGCAGCTGATCCAGTCGGTGCGCAGCACAGGCTCCCATCCCTGAACTCCACCGTCACGGCGTCACGCTAAAGCGCCACAGGCTGTAGGCGAGAAAGGCTATCGACACCAGGGCACCCGTCAACGGCAGCCAGTCGGGCAGTGGCTTGACCCCCGCCGGCGGCGCCTGCTGCCGATGGATCCTCAGCAGGGCCAGATTCATCAGACTGAAGACCAGCAGTACGATGAAGCTGGTCAGCTTTGCCAGTACCTCCAGTGGTTGCCAGAGGGCGAACAGCAGCACCAGCGAGACCACGACCAGGGTGGCCAGGTCCGGGCTGCGTCGTCGCGCATGGATATGCGCCAGTCCCCGCCAGAGCCAACCCAGACGGGCGAGACCGAACAGCATGCGCGAGGCCATGACCATCTGTACCAGCGCCCCGTTCACCACCGCCACCAGGGAGATGGCACTGATCAGCCAGGGCTCCCTTCCGGTGGCGGCCTGATAGATCAGGGCCAGTGGCGCGTCACTCGCCGCCAGTTCGGCGGGAGGCAGGTTGAGGATAGCGGTCAGCGCCACCAGCACATAGATCACCAGGGTGGCAAGCAGCGTCAACACAATGGCCAGCGGCAGCGTCCGCTGGGGCTCCACCACCTCCTCGGCAATATTGACCATATCCTCGAAACCGATGAAGGCGTAGAAGGCCAGCAGCGCACCCAGCAGGATACCGCCCCAGGCCGTCGCCTCGATGGGGGGTACCAAAGCCGGCCAATCGACTGTCGACGAGAGCAGGGCCTCACGGCCGACCCAGATCACGATCAGCAGGGCCAGCACCTCCAGCAGGGTGAAGAGGGCCGCCACCCGTATCGAGGCCTCGATCCCCAGATAGGCGATGCCGCCCAGCAGCAGGGGCACGCCCAGCAGCACCAGCCAGTCGGGCAGCTCCACGAAGATGGCCAGGTAGCCGACCGCACCGCGGATGATCCCCGCCGAGGAGACCACCCCCATGGCCACGATCAACAGTCCGAGCAGGGCGGAGAGCCTGGGGATGCCGAAGGCGCGATGCATGTAGAGCGCT
>JBNKYJ010000049.1:0-7345 GCA_050300835.1 Sedimenticolaceae bacterium | reverse complement strand
ATGGCGAACACCACGCCGCCCTTGGCGGTACCGTCGAGCTTGGTGATGACGATGCCGGTCAGACCCACCGTCTGGTGGAACTGTAGTGCCTGGTTGACCGCATTCTGACCGGTACCGGCATCGACCACCAGCAACACCTCGTGGGGCGCCTGGGGGTCGATCTTTTTCATCACGCGGGCGATCTTGGACAGCTCGTCCATCAGGTTGGTCTTGGTGTGCAGGCGACCGGCGGTGTCGGCGATCAGCACGTTGACACCACGTGAGGTGGCCGCCTGCAGGGCGTCGAAGCAGACCGAGGCGGCGTCGGCGCCGGTGTGCTGGGCCACCACCGGGACCCGGTTGCGCTCGCCCCAGGTCTGCAGCTGCTCGACGGCGGCGGCGCGGAAGGTGTCGCCGGCGGCCAGCATCACGCTCTCGCCGTCGAGCTGGAACTTGCGCGCCAGCTTGCCGATGGTGGTGGTCTTGCCGGCGCCGTTGATGCCGACCATCATCAGAACCAGCGGTTTTACCGTCTCCCGCTGCGGCAACGGCGTGTCGTTCTGTTGCAGGATCTCGAGCAGCTGCTGCTTGAGTGCCAGGCTCAGGGCGTCCGGATCGGCCAGTTCCTTGCGCTTTACCCGCTCGGTCAGGTTGTGGATGATGCGGCTGGTCGCCTCCACCCCCACATCGGCGGTCAGCAGCAGGGTTTCGAGCTCCTCCAGCAGGTCGTCGTCGATCTGCTTGTGGCCCAGGATCAGATTGGCCAGACCGTCGGTGAGGTTGTGTCGGGTACGCGACAGGCGTTCCTGCAGACGGGCGAAAAGCCCCGGTTTGCGGGCCTCTTCCTGTGTCGTCTCCGGTTCGGCCGCGGGGGTCTTGTCTTTCTTGCCAAATCCAAACATGCAGTGGACTACCGTGGTGATTCAGGAACTCTGCACAATCGGCAGGCTCATAGTATTAGCTCGAGGCGGGAGCGCAGCCACTGCCTTTCGCTGGCGGCTATTCTACAGGCGCGCAGCGCCGTTGAGAAAGGCCTGGTCCCGGCAACATGATATTCCGGATGCTGCGGCAGGTTTTTTGGGTTTGTTTTTGCGGGACTATCGAGTAACTTGCCCATTCCCAGGGCCGGGTGAAGCGCTGCAACACGAGACTAGAGTAAGGAAGGTTCGAATGCGTAGAGTGATGACAGGTGTGATTCTGCTGCTGCTACTGGTCACGGGCCAGAGCCAGGCGGAGGTGGTGGAACATCGGCTGGACAACGGCCTGAAAGTGATCGTGAAGCAGGACACGCGGGCGCCGATCGTCGTTTCCCAGGTCTGGTACAAGGTGGGATCGAGCTATGAATACGGCGGCATCACCGGGGTTTCCCACGTGCTGGAACACATGATGTTCAAGGGCACCGAGCACCTCGAGCCCGGCGAGTTCTCGCGCATCATCGCCGCCAACGGCGGTGAGGAGAACGCCTTCACCGGGCGAGACTACACCGCCTATTTCCAGACCCTCTCCAACGACCGGCTCGAGGTCTCCTTCAAGCTGGAGGCCGATCGCATGCGCCACCTCAAGCTGCTGCCGGAGGAGTTTCAGAAGGAGGTCGAGGTGGTCAAGGAGGAGCGCCGCATGCGCACCGAGGACAAACCCACCTCCCTGACCTACGAACAGTTTCTGGCCGGCGCCTACGAGGCCTCCCCCTATCGCATCCCGGTGATCGGCTGGATGTCCGATCTCGACGCCCTGCAGGTGGGCGATCTGCAGGCGTGGTACCGCAAGTGGTACGCGCCCAACAACGCCACCCTGGTGGTGGTGGGCGACGTGGATCCCCAGGAAGTGATCGCCCTGGCCGAAAAGCACTTCGGTCCGCTCAAGCCGGAGCAGCTGGCCCAGCCCAAGCCCCGTATCGAACCGCAACAGCGGGGGGTCAAGCGATTCACCGTCAGGGCACCGGCTCGTCAGCCCTATCTCATTCTCGGCTTCAAGACGCCGGTGGTGGGTACCGCTGAAGAAGCTTGGGAGCCCTATGCGCTGGAGATGCTCGCCTACATCCTCGACGGTGGCGACAGCGCGCGTCTGAGCAACAACCTGATTCGCGGCAGCCGGCAGGCGGTCTCCGCCGATGCCAGCTACAGCGCCTTCTCGCGCCTCTCCAGCATGCTGGTGATGGACGCCATTCCGACGCCGGAGACATCGATGGACAAACTGGAGGCGGCACTGCTGCAGGAGATCGGGCGCTTCAAGACCGACCTGGTCAGCGAAGAGGAGATGGAGCGGGTACGCAACCAGATCATCGCCTCCAAGGTCTATGAGAAGGACTCGGTCTTCTATCAGGCGATGCTGATCGGTCAGCTGGAGACCATCGGTCTCGACTGGCGACTGGCCGACGACTATGTGGAGAATCTGCAGAAGGTGACCGCGGAGCAGATCCGGCAGGTGGCCAACAAGTATCTGATCGAGCGCAACCTCTCGGTGGCCCAACTGGAACCGTTACCGATGGAGCAGCAGGTCAACCGCCAGCAGATGGGAGGTCGCCATGAGGGTTAAGCGCTGGTTGAGCGTACTGTGTCTCTTCATCCTGCTGGGCTGCAGCTCGCTGGTTGTCGCGGGGCCGAAGATTCAGAGCTGGCAGACCGACAACGGTGCCAAGGTGCTGTTCGTCGAGGCACCGGAACTGCCGATGCTTGATATCCGTGTGGTCTTCGACGCCGGCAGCGCCCGGGACGGGGACAAACCCGGTGTGACCGCCTTTACCAACAGCCTATTGGCCGAGGGGGCGGGGCCCTGGAACGCGCAACAGATTGCGGAGCGGATGGAGCGGGTCGGCGCCCAGCTCGAGACCGACAGCCTGCGCGACATGGCCTGGGTGTCGGCACGTACCCTGTCCAAACCCGAGGCCCTCGAGGTCACCCTGGAGACCGTCGCCAAGCTGCTGGCCGAGCCCCGCTTCGAGGCGGCGGACATCGAACGCCAGCGCCAGTTGATCCTGGCCAGTCTGCTGCAGGACGAGCAGTCGCCGGGCAGCGTGGGCAAGAAGCGTCTGTATCAGCTCGTCTTCGGCAACCACCCCTATGCCGGTGATCCCGAAGGCACCCGGGAGTCGGTGCAGGCGATCGGCCGCGACGACCTGCTGGCCACCCATCACCGACTCTATGTGGCGAAGAACGCGGTGGTGGCCATTGTCGGCGCGGTGGACCGGGCGCAGGCAGAGCGTATCGCGAGCCAACTGGTCGGCGCGTTGCCAGAGGGTGAATCGGCACCGCCGCTGCCGCAGGTGTCGGATCTCGATCGGGCGGTGGTGGAGCAGATCGACTTCCCCTCCACGCAGTCGCATCTCTATCTGGGGCAGCCCGGTATGCGCCGGGGCGATCCCGATTACTTCCCCCTCTACGTGGGCAACCATATTCTCGGCGGCAGCGGCCTGGTCTCGCTGCTCAGCGAGGAGGTGCGGGAGAAACGGGGCCTGAGTTACAGCGTCTACAGTTATTTCCTGCCCATGCGCCAGCCCGGCATCTTCCAGCTTGGTCTGCAGACAAAGAACCAGCAGGCGGGCGAGGCCCTGCAGGTAATGCGCGAGACGTTGCAGCGTTTTATCGACCAGGGTCCGAGCGAGGAGGAGCTGCGGGCGGCCAAACAGAACATCACCGGCGGATTTCCCCTGCGCATCGCTTCCAACAGCAAGATCATCGAGTATCTTGCCGTGATCGGCTTCTACGACCTGCCGCTCGACTATCTCGACCGCTTCAACGAACGGGTCGAAGCGGTGACCCGTGAACAGATACGTGACGCCTTCAAACGGCGCATCGATCCACAGCGGTTGATCACGATACAGGTCGGGCGCATTGGCGAGTCTCTGGTCAAGGTCGTTCAAGACTGACCCGACACATCCGGTTGCCGGGTCGACAGGATTGACGTCGGCGTCGACTCGGCTATGCTCGGGGTTCGATCAGCAGAGCGTTTATCCACCCGACATCCCCGGTTGCCGGGTTGAATTGTCATCCATTTCAGAGGCGGCTGTTTGAAAGCAACCCCCCCAGCGTCGGTGGTACGCATCATCGGCGGACGACATCGCGGCCGCAAATTGCCCTTTGCGGAGATACCCGGACTCCGGCCTACCGGCGACCGGATTCGAGAGACGCTGTTCAACTGGTTGCAACCGGTGATCGAAGGTGCCCGTTGTCTGGATCTCTTTTCCGGTAGCGGCGCGCTGGGGATGGAAGCCGCTTCGCGCGGTGCCGGGCGAGTGGTGATGGTGGAGCAGGCTGGGTCTGTGGTGCGGCAGTTGGAGCGCAACCGTGAACTGCTGGATCTTGATCAGATCGAGATCGTGCGCGCGGACGCGTTGCAGTTTCTTGAGCAGCCCGCGAGCCCGTTCGACATCGTGTTTCTCGACCCACCCTTCGACAACGATCTGCTGGCGCCCCTATGCCAGCGTCTGACCCTGGGCTGGCTGGCCGACGATGCGCGTATCTACCTGGAAGAGGATATCTCGCGTCCGTTCCCGGCGTTGCCCGAGGACTGGCGCTGGTTGAAACAGAAAACCGCCGGGCGAGTTCGCTTTGGATTGGCGCATGCGCCTCTACCCGGAGATATGTAAGCGCGGGCCCTGTGCGTGCACTCGGTTCGGCCAGAATGCCCCTGCCAAGTCCGACGGTTAACAATTGTCATTCAAGATGCTGATTTCTGATACTATTATCCTTTTTCGTCAGAGCGTCCAAGTATGACTACTGTCGTCTACCCGGGAACTTTCGATCCGATCACCAATGGTCACGCCGACCTGGTACGCCGAGCGGCGCGGCTGTTCGACCGGGTGATTGTGGCGGTGGCCACCAACACCGGAAAGAGCCCGGCCTTTGGGCTGGATCAGCGGGTGGCACTGGTGGAGACTGTGTTGAAGGACATCCCTCATGTCGAGATCCATGCCTTCGACAACCTGTTGGTGGAGTTCGTGCAGCAGCATGAGGCAGACGTTATACTGCGCGGCCTGCGGGCGGTTTCCGATTTCGAGTATGAGTTTCAGCTGGCGGGCATGAACCGGCGATTGGCGCCGGAGGTGGAAACCCTGTTTCTGACGCCTGCCGAGCAGTTTGCGTACATCTCGTCCGGGCTGGTACGGGAGATTGCCGCGCTGGGCGGCAATGTTTCGGAGTTCGTGCATCCTGTGGTGCAGGCTGCATTGCGAGAGCGATTTAGCTAGATCCAATTTTTTATAAGGCCCAAACTTTTTAACTAGCGTAATTTCAGGAGAAGAGTCATGGCATTAATCATCACCGATGAATGCATCAACTGTGATGTGTGTGAGCCCGAATGTCCCAACGGCGCCATCAGCCAGGGTGACGAGATCTACGAGATCGACCCCGATCTCTGCACCGAGTGTGTGGGTCACTATGAAACCTCCCAGTGCGTCGAGGTCTGCCCGGTCGACTGTATTCCCAAGGACCCCGATCACGAAGAGAGCTACGAAGTGCTCTATGCCAAGTATCTGCGCATCACCGGTGAATCCGAATAAAGCGATGAGTCTCATCCGCGCTTTGAAAAAGGCTCCCCGGTGGAGCCTTTTTTGTCTTCTGCTCTATTGCACACAGGCGCTGCCGGCGAATGCACCGGGGGTGGCGGCCATTGCTTCCGCCCACCCGCTGGCGACTGAAGCGGGGCACGAAATACTGCGGCAGGGTGGCAACGCCTTCGATGCGGCAGTGGCGGTCAGTGCCGTGCTGGCGGTGGTCGAACCTTACAGCTCCGGTATCGGCGGTGGCGGCTTCTGGCTGTTGCATCGTGCCAGCGACGGCTTCGAAACCATGATCGACGGCCGCGAGCGGGCGCCGTTGGCAGCGGAGCGGGATCTCTACCTCGACCAGGACGGGGAGGTGATTCCCGGACGTTCCATCAACGGCCCACTGGCCGCGGGAATACCCGGTGAGCCGGCCGCACTGGTCCATATCTCGAAACATTACGGCCGTCTGCCGCTGAAGCAGGCGCTTGCACCCGCGATACGTCTCGCCCGTGAGGGTTTCGCGGCGGATGAGTACTATCGGCGCATGGCGGGTTGGCGCCTCGACGCCTTGAATGCCGACCCGGAGGCTGCCGCGGTCTTTCTCAAGCAGGGGCAGTTGCCGGAAGTGGGCGATGCGATCAAGCAGCCCGACCTGGCTGATACCTTGCAACGGCTGGCCGACGACGGCGCGGCCGGTTTCTATACAGGGGAACTGGCCGAGCGGTTGGTGGCCGGGGTCAGGGCCGCCGGCGGGATCTGGCAGCTGGAGGATCTGAAGCGTTACCGGGTGGTGGAAAGGGAACCGGTGCGGGGCAGCTACATGGGATTGAAGGTTACCAGCGCGGCGCCGCCTTCCTCGGGCGGAGTGGCCCTGGTCACCATGCTGAACATTCTGCAGGGCTTCAATCTGCCCGAGGTGGATGAACCGCAACGCACCCATCTCATCGTGGAAGCCATGCGCCGCGCCTATCGGGATCGGGCCGACTACCTGGGGGATCCCGACTACGTGGATATCCCTGTCGAGGCCCTGACCCATCCCTGGTATGCGGCCGGGCTGGCGCGCGATATTCAAATGAACAGAGCCAGTCGCAGTGTCGGTAACCTGGAGCCGGAGGGGGGCAGGGACACGACCCACTTCTCCATCCTCGATCGCGAAGGCAATCGGGTGGCGGCCACCCTCAGCATCAACTATCCCTTCGGCTCCTGCTTCATGGTCGAGGGTACCGGTGTATTGCTGAATGACGAGATGGACGATTTTTCATCCAGTCCCGGTGTGCCCAATGTCTACGGACTGGTAGGCGGAGAAGCCAATGCCATTGCCGGCGGCAAGCGCATGCTCTCCAGCATGTCGCCCACTTTCGTCGAAGACGAGCGCCAGGTGGCGATCCTGGGTACACCGGGAGGCAGCCGTATCATCAGTATGGTGTTGCTGGGGATCCTGGAGATGGCCGAGGGCGCGGATGTCGAGGCGTGGGTGAAACATCCCCGTTTCCATCATCAATATCTGCCGGACCGGATTGAATTCGAGCCGCAGGCATTCAGCGAAAACATGCGCAATGGACTGCAAGCCATGGGTCACGACCTCAAACCGCTGGAACATCCATACGGCAATATGCAGGCGATTCACTGGGACAAACGCAGTGGTCGGGTGGAGGCAGCAAGCGATCCGAGGGGCATCGGTTCGGCAAAGATACACTGATCGTGCTCAATTTCGGGTGGAAAATTGTAAAAAAGGCTCCTGAAGTCACAAACTCGGGATTGAATTTGAGTTTGTTTTGGCTCAAGCTTGTGCCAGATGCCAAGCATCTGTCTAACAATGGAAAAACGTAGAGAGATCGAGAGTAAATGATGAAAACCACCATGATGAAAACTGCCGCTATGGTT
>JBNKYJ010000048.1:0-4087 GCA_050300835.1 Sedimenticolaceae bacterium | reverse complement strand
CGAACGGGTGATCGTGCAGACCGACCTGCTGGCCCTGCGCCAGCGCCCCTTCGACACCCTCTCCGGCGGCGAACAGGCCCGCGTGCTGCTGGCCAGGGCCCTGGTCACCGAACCCGACATCCTGCTCGCCGACGAACCGGTGGCCGCCCTCGACCCGGCCCATCAGCTCGACGTCATGGACCTGCTCTCCGATCACTGCGACGCCGGCAAGTCGGTCATCGTCGTGCTCCACGACCTGACCCTCTCCGCCCACTACTGCGATCGCCTGCAACTGTTGCTCGACGGCGCCACCCTGGCCGAAGGCTTACCGGAAGAGGTGCTCGACGAAGACAACCTGGCCGACGCCTACGCCATCGAACTGAGCGAACCGGAAGAGAACGCCCTGGCGCCCTTCAGCCTGCCCTGGCGGCGGCTGCGACAGAGCGAGTAGACCGGCAAGCCGAACACAGCGGTGAGTCTCCATTTTCAAAGCAGTCACAATCGCATGATCAGTCACGCTGATGGTACGCTCGAGAATTGAATAGCGGCCCGAAAAGTTTAAGTTTGTTGATGATGAGCTTTGAGTTGAGGTATTCGCTGCGCTCAGGGTTTATAGCCCCCTCTCCCTGGCCCTCTCCCGCGCGGGGAGAGGGGACGCTCATTTCGAGTGCATCGGAAGCTTCCTGTCAGTTCCCGGGAACAAGCTTGCAGTTTCTGATGCTCCTGATCAGTGAATCCCCTCTCCCCGCGCGGGAGAGGGCCAGGGAGAGGGGGCTATAAACCCGTGAGCGCAGCGAACTCCTCAATTCACCTCTCAAAACAGTTGCTGGTTACTGGTTCTCTGGCTGAGTATCTTGGGTAACCAGGTTCCCGATTGTGAACGATGGGCGGGATCAGAGTAAATTTACTCTGGCCCCACTCTTATCGATATTAGCGTTTAGTATTCTCTGACCCGTTTATTCCAGGAAGAGCAAATGAATCAGATGATATTGATATGGTTCCGGCGTTTTCGTCCAGATTATGGTCAAAAATTCAGGTTCCACAGAGCCCTATCGGAAGCATGTTCGGGACTTGCCTACCCTGTCACGATCCAGGACAGTTCATACGATTCAAATCTTTTGGGAAGCTTTTGGAGGAGAGGCTGGTTCATTATTCCCCTAGCCATGCTAGCTTTTATCATCGGCATGATCATTATCATGCTACTGAGCCTTATGCTCTTACCAGACAACCTTTCTAAAGCAGGCTGGTTAGCAGGAACACTCATCTTGCTCGTCCTTATTCTTTTTCTGTCTTTTAAAGCCTATAAACGACTCGGCTATAAATCATACATCGACAAACAGACCAAAGATAAGCTGACCCATACTCTAGAGTCTATTAAGGCAGGTCAAATCAATAACATCATGGGAGTCGATGTTATTCAATGCAGTGATAATGTGTGGCAGGACCTAGTAACTACCGCACTTGCCAAAATAGATATTGCAATAATTGATATCTCGGAATTAACAGACAATTTAGCATGGGAGATAACTCAAGCCTTTAAACATCTCCCAAAGGAAAGAATTGTTTTTGTTTGTGATGAGGAATCAAATCGACCTGATCTGATCGCAAGCCTTAACCAACTTTTATTGACACACGACATTGAAGCAGACTCAGCTGACATCAGGAATGAACTGTTTATATATCCATCAACGCAAGCGGGCGTCGGCCCTGGGCGTAGACGGCAAATGGTTAAAGTTGTGAAACAACTGCGCACAATTATCTCTGATCGTTTACTTCCTGAATAAACACGATGTAGCAACAAGGCAACTTCATTCGAAATCAAAGCTGCGCGAGTCATGCTTCACCATGCAACTTCAGAGGAAGCTACACATAATAGGCGACAGACTACTGACTTCTTCGCTCTACCTACTAATCATCTGCAATAAGTGGAAAGGCCGACCTGAGCCCGTTAAAGATATCCGGCCTCTTTGAGCATGCGACGCAGCTTGGATTGATTCCAACCCGTCAGCCGCTTGTCATCCACCAGAATCATCGGCACACCCCGGCCACCGAGCTTTTTGAACTCTTTTTGGGCAGACTTGTTTTTGCCCACATTGCGGCTCGTGTAGTCGACATGGTTGGATTGCAGGAACCGGCGCGCCTTGATGCAGTAGGGACAGCTGTCTGTCTCGTAGAGCACCACGGAGGAATCGGAGACGCCGAGTTGATCGCTGTCGATACTGACGATGCCGTCAGGTAAGGAGGGAAAGGCATCCTGCAAGGCCTGGCTGGTGCTCTCCACACCCTGCTGTACGACGCGCTCCTTGGTGTCCTCTATCGCGTCCTTGAACATGGCGCCAAAATCAACGGCCTGGACGGGCAGCGCCAAAAAGGTGAATGCCAGAAGTATGGCGAGTGGTGAATGTCTCACGAATCTTTCCTTGTCCCTGTGAGGAATCAGTCGGTTCCAATTACGCCAACGGCCTGATCGGAGGTGCGTCTCGCGGATCGTCCCGCATAGCTGCCGGCGATACCCGGTCCGTCGATCGCCGGCGGCTATTCTGCACCTTTTCCATCATTCAGTCACACGCCTTCTGACAACCCCCTGTCCTGTCGTCTTCACGACGCGCTCGTGCGGATGAAATCGATACGATTGCGCATCGCCGCGTAGTAGACCACCGGGATCACCACCAGGGTGAGCACGGTGGAGACGAAGAGACCGAAGATCAGCGACACGGCCAAGCCGCTGAAGATCGGATCGTCGAGGATGAAGAAACCGCCGGCCATGGCGGCGACGGCGGTCAGGGCGATGGGCTTGGCGCGTACCGCGGCCGAGTTGATCACCGCCTTTTCCAGGGCCATGCCCTCGCGCACCTGCTGGTTGACGAAGTCGACCAGCAGGATGGAGTTGCGCACGATGATGCCGGCCAAGGCGATCATGCCGATCATGGAGGTGGCGGTGAACTGGGCGCCGAGCAGGGCGTGCCCCGGCAGGATGCCGATCACGGTCAGCGGGATCGGCGCCATGATCACCAGCGGCACCAAGTAGGAGCGGAACTGGGCCACCACCAGCAGGTAAATCATGAGCAGGCCCACCGAGTAGGCGATGCCCATGTCGCGGAAAGTCTCGTAGGTGATCTGCCACTCGCCGTCCCACTTCAGGCTGTAGGCGTAGGGGTTCTCCGGCTGCTGCAGGAACCACTGCTCGATACCGCCGTGCTTGAGCTGGTCCGAAATCTCGAACAGGCCGTAGAGCGGGCTGTCGGTCTCGCCGGCCATGTCGCCGGTGACGTAGACCACCGGCAGCAGGTCCTTGTGCTGAATCGAGAACTCGCGCACCCGCGGGATCACCTGCACGATCTCCGACAGGGGCACCAGCTCGCCGCTCTGGCCGCGCACCCGCAGGGAGAGCACCTGGTCCAGGTCGGCCTTGTCGGCCTCGGCGTACTCGATGCGGATCGGTACCGCGTACTTCAGCTTCTCGCCGTGCAGGAAGCTGGCGTCCTCGCCGCTGAGCACGGTGGCCAGCGCCTCGGCCACGCTGCTCTGCGCCACACCGAGCCTGGCGGCCTTGGCGCGGTCGACCCGGATGACATATTTGGCCGAGGGGTACTCCACGCTGTCGTCCACGTCGACGATGTCCGGGGTGTTCTCGAACACGCTGCGGATCTCCCAGGCCGCCTCGGTCTGGCCCTCGTAGTCGAGGCCGTAGATCTCCGCCACCAGGGGCGACATCACCGGCGGCCCTGGCGGCACCTCGACGATCTTCGCATTGCCGTTGTGCTCACGGGCGATGGCCTGCAGCGGCTCGCGCACCGACAGCGCGATCTCGTGGCTCTTGCGATCCCGGTGGTGCTTCTCCACCAGGTTGACCTGGATGTCGCCCAGGTGGGCCCCCTCGCGCAGGTAGTACTGGCGCACCAGGCCGTTGAAGCCGATCGGCGAGGCGCTGCCGGCATAGACCTGGTAGTCGGTCACCTCGGGCACTGTGCCGAGATAGTCGCCCATGGCGTCGAGCACCTTGGCGGTCTGCTCCAGGCTGGTCCCCTCCGGCATGTCGAGCACCACCTGCAACTCCGACTTGTTGTCGAAGGGCAGCATCTTCAGCACCACCGACTTGGTCGCCACC
>JBNKYJ010000047.1:0-9923 GCA_050300835.1 Sedimenticolaceae bacterium | reverse complement strand
GAAGGACGGCCCCCACGAGGTCCACCTGGTGCTGCTCGACAACGGCCGTTCGCGCATCTATGCCGACGAGGAGCTGCAGGCGACCCTGCGCTGTATCCGCTGCGGCGCCTGCATCAACCACTGTCCGGTCTACACCCGGCTCGGCGGACACGCTTACGGCACCGTCTATCCCGGTCCCATCGGCAGCATCCTGGAGCCGCAGAAGGAGGGGCTCGACCGGCTGGGCGAACTGGCCGAGGCCTCGACCCTGTGCGGCGCCTGTGGCGAGGTCTGCCCGGTGCGCATCCCAATTCCCCAGCTGCTCAACCGCCTGCGCTGGGAGAGCGTGCGCCGGGATGGCGGCGGTGAGACCCGGGGGCAGGGCGGACGCCGAAAATCGTCTCAGGCCGCGCTCTGGCGCGCCTGGGCGAGCCTCGCCAGCCATCCGAAGCTTTATCGCATCGCCGTCGCCAGCGCCAGCCGCTTCCGGCGTCTGCTGCCGCAACAGCTGGGACCCTGGACTGCGGTCAGAAAGGCGCCCCGCATCGCTGAAAAGCCGTTGCGTCAGTTGGTCGAGGAGCAGGGAGAGGCTCATGAGTGAAGCAAGGCGACGTATCCTGGAGCGACTCCGCTCGGTCGGCCGCGACCGGGGCGAGGGCATCGAGCGCCCCGTCGATCGTCATGATTGGGAACCGGAGGAGTTGATCGCGCGCTTCACGGCCCGTATGCAGGAGGTGCGCGCCGAGGTGCAGGTGACGAGCGAAGCGCGCTGGCCGGAAGACCTGGCGGGCCTGCTCAAGGCCAAGGGTGTCGCCAATCTGGTCTTTGCGCCGGACAGTCCGGTCGCTGCCCGACTCGAGTCGGCACTCCAGGCGGACGGCATCGAGATGGTTCCCTACGCGCGGGAGATCGAGGCCTGGAAAAACGACCTGTTCGAGCGGATGGATGCCGGCTTCACCGGCTGCCGCGGCGCCATTGCCGAGACCGGCAGCCTCATTCTCTGGCCCGATGCGTCGGAGCCGCGCCTGCTCTCACTTGTGCCGCCCCTCCATGTGGTGCTGTTGCAGGCGGACGCCATCTATTCCACCTTCGCCGAAGCCATGCAGGCACAGGGCTGGGCCCAGGGCATGCCGACCAACGCCCTGCTGATCTCGGGACCGTCCAAGTCGGCCGACATCGCCCAGGTGCTCGCCTATGGGGTGCATGGGCCCCGATCGTTGCTGGTGCTGATCGTCACCTGAATCCCGGATTCCACTGCGTTGCATCCGGGCCACTGCAGGCTGGTGAAGTAGACCCGGTTGATACTGTCAGGTCAGTATGGTTGGGGAAGCCGTCATTGGTGCGGCAAGCCGCACCCTACGCTTCGAGTACCCGTAGGGTGCGACAAGCCACACCGGGCTATTCTGTGGTCAACGATCCGCCGTCAGCCAGCTCAGCAGTCCGCCCATGACCCGGTTGATTTCGGCATAGCGTTCGGCGGGCGTGGCCAGCATTTCCGATTCCTGCTGCACGAAGCGGGAGGCGACCAGCTCGTTGCGGCCGTGCTCGAGGATCAGCCGTGCGGAATCCGGCGTGGTCTCAAGATGGCACTGCAGGCCCACCACCCTGGGTGGCAGCAGGAAAGCCTGATGTTCGCAACCTTCGCTGCGAGCGAGGTGAATCGCCCCCGGCGGCAGGTCGAACGTCTCTCCGTGCCAGTGGAAGACCTCCAGGCTGGGGGGCAGGGCGAAACCCGATTTGTCAGCTCCGGCCACACGCTCGATCGGAAACCAGCCGATCTCTTTCTCCCGGTTCGGATAGACCCGCTGTCCCAGGGCGCTGGCGATCAGCTGGGCGCCGAGACAGATGCCGAGCACGGGCAGCCCGGCTTCGATGGCCCGGCGAATAAAGCGCTTCTCCTCCACCAGCCAGGGATAACCGGCCTCGTCGTTGACGCTCATCGGACCGCCCATGACGATCAGGAGGTCCACGGCTTCGAGAGCGGGCAGCACAGCCGATGCGTAGAGACGGGTGCAACCGATCTCATAGCCGGCCTCGCGCAGCCTGGCTTCGATGCTGCCGAGACCTTCGTAGGGGACGTGTTGGAAATAGTGTGCGCGCAGGGTCATGACTGTTCCTTCAGCAAAGCGCCTATTTTATGGGATGCCCGGTGAGATCAGAAACAAAGATAGGGTAACCGGGAGTGATTGGTGGGGCAGGGCCCACCCTACGCCATGATTGAACTGTAGGGTGGGGCCCAGCCCCACCGATTCTTTCCGGCGAACTTGCACACTTCAGGTGCATGGAAATCTTCGATCCGCTACTACCAGGCCCCATGATGGGGCGTGCCGAAAACTATATCTTTCACGTTATCCAGTAAAAAATTCAATTATTACAGTGGGTAATTGAGGATTAGGGTGTTTGGCACATGGGTTGCAGACAGCGTAATACGAAATTTGATTTTAGTATTACCAGAGGACTCCTCCATGATGAAACGCCTGAGTAAGTTTTTCTCCGCCCTGGCCGCTGTCGCCATGCTGGGCATGTCGGCCGGCGCCCTGGCCGAGCCGTTGAAGATCGGCTATTCCGACTGGCCGGGCTGGGTGGCCTGGGAAGTGGCCATCGAGAAGCAGTGGTTCAAGGAGGAAGGTGTCGACGTGCAGTTCGAGTGGTTCGACTACGTGGCCTCGATGGACGCCTTCGCCGCCGGCAAGCTCGACGCGGTGACCATGACCAACGGTGATGCCCTGGTCACCGGCGCCACCGGCGCCAAGAGCGTGATGATCCTGATCAACGACTACTCCAACGGTAACGACATGGTGGTGGGCAAGCCCGGTATCGACTCGATCGCCGATCTCAAGGGCAAGAAGGTCGGTGTGGAGATCGGCTTCGTCTCCCATCTGTTGCTGCTCAACGGCCTGGAGAAGGCCGGTATGAGCGAGAAGGACGTGGAGCTGGTCAACGTGCCCACCAACGAAACCCCTCAGGTGCTCGCCTCCGGTGACGTGGACGCCATCGTCGCCTGGCAGCCCAACTCCGGCATGGCCCTGAATTTGGTGCCCGGTTCCAAGCCGATCTACACCAGTGCCGACGAACCCGGTCTGATCTACGACGTGCTGGCGGTCTCGCCCTCCAGTCTGGCCGCCCGTAAAGCCGAATGGGAGAAGGTGATCAAGGTCTGGTACCGGGTCGTCGACTACATCAAGGACCCCGCGACCACTGACGATGCGGTGAAGATCATGGCCTCCCGCGTGGGGCTCGGTCCCGATGAGTATAAAGGCTTCATCAACGGCACCAAGATCCTGACCCTGGACGAGGCCAAATCCCACTTCGCCAAGGGCGAAGGCTTCGATTCACTCTATGGTTCGTCGAAGATCTCCGACGACTTCAACCTGGCCAACGACGTCTACAAGGAGGCACAGGACGTCGACGCCTACATCGATCCTTCCCTCAGCGAAGCGATGTAAGCCTGTCCGCAGCGAGAGGTCGGGCCCGGTATACGCCTCACGGGTCGCCGGGCCCGCACCTCTCACTCCCTTAATTACCTGATGACTTTGAACGGGGCATCTAATGGCCAGTGGTTGGTTCGCCGTACGCAAAGAGCTCGATAGCCGCAGTCGCCTGTTTCTCGGCATTCTGAGCTTCCTGATCCCGATCCTGTTGTGGTGCCTGGTGAGTTACTCTCCCTACGTTTGGCACCCCAAGATGGCGATCACCGAGCCGGGCGGCGTCAGCTATTTCAAGCCGGGGATGCAGGTCGACCGGGCGGTCTTCGAGCGTGAATCGGAGAAGGCGCAGGCGGCCGGCAAGCCGCTGCCCGAGGGCGAACCCGCCAATCCGGTCTATCTTCCGGCACCCCACGAGGTGGCGGCGGCTTTCTACACCGCCTTCACCACCGAGCCCCAAAGGCGCAACGAGAAGTGGCTGCACGAAAGTCTGTGGCAAAGCATCCAGGTCATCTTCTGGGGCTTTTTCCTCTCTTCCCTGGTTGGCGTGCCCCTGGGCATCCTGGCCGGCACCTACGACCTGGCATCGCGTCTGAGCGAACCCTTCATCGAATTCTTCCGCTATCTGCCGGCGCCCGCCTTCGGTGCGCTGGCGGTGGCCATTCTCGGCATCCACGAGGCGCCGAAGATCGCGATCATCTTCATCGGTACCTTCTTCCAGCAGGTGCTGGTCATCTCCAACACCACGCGTAAATTGGATCCCTCCCTGCTGGAGGCGGCGATGACCCTGGGCGCCAAACGGCTTTCATTGCTGTTCCGGGTGGTGATCCCGGGCATCGTCACCGATCTCTACAAGGACATGCGCATTCTGCTCGGCTGGGCCTGGACCTACCTGATCGTGGCGGAGCTGATCGGCACCAGCTCCGGCATCACCTGGTTCATCACCCAGCAGGCGCGCTACAAGAACTTCGAGAACGTCTACGCCGCCATCATCATGATCGGCATCATCGGCCTCAGCACCGATCTGATCCTGGCCTGGCTCGGCCGGCGCCTGTTTCCCTGGCAACGTGTGGCCAAGGCCTGAGGAGGATCGCCATGACCCATCTGGAACTGCCCAGCTATCTCGACCAGTCCCCCCAGGTCAGGGACCGCTTCGAGCGTCTCAAGCAGCGGCCGGTGATTCTCGAGGTGGAGGCTCTCGGCAAGACCTTCGACTCCCCTCAGGGGCCGGTCACGGCGCTGAAGAACATCAACTTCAAGACCCACCGGCGGGAGTTCGTCTGCGTCATCGGCCCCTCCGGCTGCGGCAAGTCGACCCTGATCCGCATCCTGGCGGGTCTCGAGGAGCAGACCGGCGGCGAAGTGCTGCTCGACGGCAAGTCGGTGCACGGTCCCGGTCCCGACCGCGGCATGGTGTTTCAGGGCTACACCCTGTTTCCCTGGCTGACGGTGAAGAAGAACGTCATGTTCGGCCTCGAGCGCAGCGGCAAGGACCGCAACACCGCCGAGGAGGAGGCGCGCAGCTGGATCGACCTGGTGGGCCTGTCGAAGTTCGAGAACAGCTATCCCCACCAGCTCTCCGGCGGCATGAAGCAGCGCGTGGCCATCGCCCGCGCCCTGGCCAACCAGCCGCGCATCCTGCTGATGGACGAGCCCTTCGGTGCCCTCGACGCCCAGACCCGCGCGCGCATGCAGAGTTACCTGCTCGACATCTGGCGCAACATCGACGTCACCATCCTCTTCATCACCCACGATCTGGACGAGGCGGTCTACCTGGCCGATCGCATCCTGGTGCTGAAGGCCCATCCCGGCGAGGTGCAGGAGCTGATCGAGGTACCGGTGCCTCACCCGCGTTCGCCGGACCAGCTGCTGAGCCCCGAATTTCTGGCCACCAAGGCGCGCCTGGAGGCGCTGATCCATCCGCCCCAGGAGGAAGAGGTGGGCCTCAGCGAGGAGCATCTCAACATGGTGCGCATGGTGCCCCTGGACGACGAAGTGAGCGACGTTTTCTGATGAGTAAGCGACTGAACGAATGGCACTGCCTGACCTGGGAAGAGGTCGGCGATCTGGTGAAACAGGGCATCGACGGCGCCATCCTGCCGGTAGGCGCCACCGAGCAGCACGGGCCCCACCTGGGTTGCGGCATGGACGCGGCCATCGCCGACAAACTCTGCCGCGCGGCAGCGGAAGTCACCGGTGTGCCACTGCTACCAACGCTGCCCTATGGGTGCTCCATTGGCCACTCAAAGCGCTGGCCCGGCACCCTGGCCCTGCAGCCGAAGACCCTGATCGACCTGGTCAAGGATATCGGCGACTGGCTCTACGCCTCCGGCATCCGCCGGCTGTTCATCGTCAACAGCCACGTCACCAACCAGGCGCCCCTGCGCTGCGCCCTGGAGATGCTGCGCGCCGAGCACGACGACCTGATGGTGGCGCTGCTCGGCAGCGCGACGCTGAGCCAAAGGGTGCGGGAAAAACATTTCGAGGATGCCGGCGACTGGCACGCCAACGCGGCGGAGACCGCCCTGATGCAGGCGGTGGCGCCGGAGCTGGTGCGTGAAGCCAAGGTATCCGAGGCGGACGATCCGGATCGCACGCTCGACAGCGTCTTCGCCCATCCGGTCAACCGTACCAGCCTCAATGGCGTCACCGGCAGCCCCAGCGCCGCCAGCCGCGAGGCGGGTGAGGAGCTCTTCGCCTGGATGGTGGAGGACCTGGTGGCACTGATCGAGCGCGGTATGCGGGAGAGGCCGCCGCTCCCGTACTCCTATCACCAATCCATCAACGAGAAGTAAGCCACGATGAGCAAAAGCAGCGAAGCGATTCAGCAGATCCAGAGCGCCCTCAGAGAGCAGGGGGTGAAATACTGCATGGGCACCTACGTGGACATCCACGGCGTGCCCAAGGGCAAGGTGGTGCCCCTCGACCACCTGGAGCACATGGCCCACGGCTCCGAGCTCTACACCGGCTACGCCCTGGACGGCCTGGGCCAGCGGCCCAACGACGACGAGATCGCCTCGGTGCCCGACCTGGACCACATCATCCAGATGCCCTGGCAGCCGGAGATCGCCTGGATGCCGGCGGACAACACCTTTCACGGCGAACCCTATCCGCTCAACACCCGGGTGGCGCTGAAGAACGTGCTGGCCCAGGCCAACGCGCTGGGTTTCGGCATGAACCTGGGTATCGAGGCCGAGGTCTTCGTGCTCAAGCAGGACGAGAACGGCCGCCTGTCGGTGCCCAACCCGGACGACCGCCTGACCAAGCCCTGCTACGACGTGCGCGGCTTCCTCGACCAGTTCCACTGGCTCGACCGCATGGCCAGCAGCATCAACGCCCTGGGCTGGGATCTCTACTCCTTCGACCATGAGGACGCCAACGGCCAGTACGAGTTCGACTTCCAATACGCCGACGCCCTGACCAGCTGCGACCGCTTCACCTTCCTGCGCATGATGGCCAAGGCCTATGCCAAGGACGAGGGATTGATCGCCACCTTCATGCCCAAGCCCTTCGCCGACAAGACCGGCAATGGCGCCCACTTCAATATGTCGCTCTACGACCTGGATACGGGTGACAACCTGTTTGCCCGCGATCCCAAGGACGATCCCTACGGCCTGGGCCTGAGCGAGCTGGGCTACTATTATATCGGCGGCATCATCAAACACGGCAAGGCGCTCTGCGCCGCCTTCGCCCCCACCGTCAACAGCTACAAGCGGCTGGTGCGCCAGGGTGACATGCCGTATTTCACCTGGGCGCCGGTGTTCAACTCCTTCGGCTCCAACAACCGCACCAACTCGGTCCGCGTGCCCATGGGCGGCGGCCGCTGCGAGTCGCGCAACGCCGACGGCGCGGTCAACCCCTACCTGGCGGCGGCCCTGTCGCTGGCGGCCGGACTCGACGGCATCCGCAACAAGATCGACCCCGGTTCGCCCCAGGAGGACAACCTCTACGAGCTGAGTGAGGCGGAGCGCGCCGAGCGCGGCATCGAGTTCCTGCCGCGGGACCTGCAGGAGGCGGTGGACGCCTTCGAGGCCGATCCCTTCGTCACCGAGACCCTGGGCCAGGCCCTGCGTGACGAGTTCATCACCTACAAGCGCCAGGAGTGGACCGCCTACCATCAGACCATCTCCCAGTGGGAGATCGAACGCTACAGCCACCTGTTTTGAGCAGAGGACGCCGGTCATGAGCAATGGAAACATCACCCGCATCAGCATCTCGCTGCCCGACACCCTGTCGGCGCAGCTCGACGAGATGGTCCGCGAGCGCGGCTTCGAGAGCCGTTCCCAGGCCATTGCCGAGATGGTGAGCCGGCAGGTGACCGACTATAAGAAAGAGCTGGGCAACGAGATCATGGCCGGTACCATCACGCTGCTCTACGATCACTCCACGCCGCGCCTGCAGAAGCTGCTGGCCGACCTGCAGCACGAGCACATCAAGGAGGTGATCAGCTCCCTGCACATCCACCTGATGCACTCCCAGACCATGGAGGTGATCCTGGTGCAGGGCCCGGCCGCCGAGTTGCAGCTGCTGGCCGACAAGATGATCACCAACCGGGGCGTGATCTCCGGCAATCTGCAGCTCAACGCCACCCTGATACCGCAGCTGCATCTGCCGGAGCGGGAGAATACAGTTTTGAGTTATTAGTGATGAGTTTTGAGTTGATGAGTGCGCTTTGCGCACGATGTTCTTGTCCCCCTCTCCCTGGCCCTCTCCCGCAAGGGGAGAGGGGAGGCACGGATCAGGAGTGGTGGAAAACAGACAGGTTGCTTCTTCGTTCTGACCAGGGGCATGTGATGCATTCGAAAAGAACGTCCCCTCTCCCCTTGCGGGAGAGGGCCAGGGAGAGGGGGGACCCAAAAACCGTGAGCGCAGCGAACACCCCAACTCAAAACTAAACACTCAACACTTAAAACTATGACTTGATGACGAGGACAACACGATGAGTGAAACAGGCAAGACACTATGGGAACAGGTGGTGCCCGCCGGCGCCCACTGGTCGGGCGTGCTGCGCCGCGGCGTGACCCTGCGCCTGACCGACCTGGAGGGCGGCGCCAACGTCTCCGCGCTGTTCTACAACCAGGAGGAGAAGCTGGAGCGCTACAACATGGCCGACACCCTGAAAGGACAGCACACGGCCTTTCTCACCACCGGCAATGTCTGCCACTCCGACATGGGCCGGGTGCTCTGTTCCGTCACCGCCGACAGCTGCGGCTGGCACGACACCATCAGTGGCCTCTCCACGGCGGCGATCATCGAAGCCAAGTACGGCACCTCGACCTATCAGGACGCGCGCAACGAACGCTACCAGAACGGCTACGACAGCCTGATCAACGAGCTGGGCAAGTACGGCCTGGGCCGCCGCGACCTGGTCTCCAACATCAACTTCTTCAGCAAGGTGGTGGTGGACGAGGCGGGCAACATGGCCTTCGTGGAGGGCAACTCCCAGGCGGGCGATTCGGTCGATCTGCGCTTCGAGATGGACAGCCTGGTGGTGCTCTCCACCGCTCCCCATCCACTCGACACCGCGCCGGACTACAGCCCGAAGCCGGTGAAGCTGAGCGCCATCCACACGGGGCCCGCACCGGCGGATGACACCTGCCGCAACTCGTGCGGCGAGAACCGGCGCGCCTTCATCAACACCGAACGCTACTACCTCGAGGTGTGAGTCCCATGAGCACGACCCTGACCGAAAGCCCATACCGTCCCGACGACGCCCAATTCCGCCAGGTGGTGCCCGCCGGCGAGCCCTTCATGAAGGTGGTGCGCAAGGGACAGACCTTTCGCATCCTCGACCTGGAAGGCAACCAGGCGGTGGACACCCTGTTCTACAACGCGGAGGATCCGGAAGAGCGCTACAGCGCCAACGACACCATCCGCGCCCAGGGCAACCTCTACCTGACCACCGGCACCCGACTGCTCTCCAATGAAGGCAACCTGATGCTGCAGATCACCGCCGACACCTGCGGCCGCCACGATACCCTGGGCGGCGCCTGCTCGGCCGAGAGCAACACCATGCGCTACGCCCTGGACAAGCGCCACATGCACAGTTGCCGCGACAGCTTCATCATGGCCCTGGCCGACTGGGACCAGGGCATGAGCAAGCGGGACCTGGCCAGCAACATCAACTTCTTCATGAACGTGCCGGTGACGCCGGAGGGCGGCCTCACCTTCGAGGACGGCATCTCGGCACCGGGCCGCTACGTGGAGATGCGGGCTGAGATGGACGTGCTGGTGCTGATCTCCAACTGTCCCCAGCTCAACAACCCCTGCAATGCCTATAATCCTACGCCGGTGGAGGTGTTGATCTGGGACTGAGCTTTGGAGTTTTGAGTTTTAAGTGTTGAGTTTTTAGTTGTGGTGTTCGCTGTGCTCACGGGTTTTGTTCTCCCCCTCTCCCTGGCCCTCTCCCGCGAGGGGAGAGGGGATGCACGGATCAGGAGTGGCGGAAAACAGAGCGCTTGTTTCTTCGTTCTGACCCGATGCATGTGATGCATTCGAAAAGAACGTCCCCTCTCCCCT
>JBNKYJ010000046.1:0-8428 GCA_050300835.1 Sedimenticolaceae bacterium | reverse complement strand
GGACTCCACCGTCTACATCAAGGACGGCCTCTCCACCCTCGGCATGAACATGCTGGCGGGTATCGTCCTGGTCTCCTTGATCATCTGGTACTTCATGGGAGTGCGCAACGCCGGCCTGGTCACCATCGGCATCCCCTTCTCGTTCATGATCACCATGCTGATCATGTACCTGACCGGCAACAGCCTGAACGAGATCACCCTGTTCTCCTTCGTACTGGTGACCGGCATCGTGGTCGACGACGCCATCGTGGTGACCGAGAACATCTACCGCCACGTGCAGGAGGGGCGACCCCTGCGCGAGGCGATCATCGGCGGTACCGCCGAGGTGGCCATACCGGTGATCTCCGCCACCATGACCACGGTGGCGGCCTTCCTGCCGATGCTGATCATGACCGGCTATGTGGGTGACTTCTTCGCCCTGGTGCCGAAGGCCGTCACCTTCGCCATCCTCGCCTCCCTGGTCGAGTGTCTGCTGATCCTGCCGATCCACTACTTCGACTTCGGCCCGCGCCCCCACCAGACGGTCTCCCTGATGGAGGGGGACAACGGCCTCATGCGCCTGGCACGCCGCTTCACCGACTGGCTGCTCAGGCGCACCCTGCGCCACCGCCTGCTCTCGGTCTCCACGGTGCTGAGCTTGTTCCTGGCCTCGCTGGTCATCCTCGTGCTTTCGTTCACCGGCAAGGCGCCGCTGATCCGCATCCAGTTCTTTCCCGACGACTACAAGATCTACTATGTCGATATCGCCGGTCCCAGCAGCACCCCGATCGCCGAGGTGGACGCGCGGGTGAAACGTATCGCGGCGAGCGTGATGGAGGACGGACCGGGTATGGTCAGTGCCGCCACCGGCTATGCCGGTTTCTATTTCAACGAGGACTACGAGCCGGTCTACGGCAACAACTACGGTTCGGTGATGGTGACCCTGCCGGCGCTGGAGGACCAGACCTTCGACGATCCGCTGGCTCACCTGGAGCGCATGCGCGAGAAGCTGGCGCCGCTCTACGAGACCGACGGCTACCGCCTCTCCATCCATGCGCAGAAGGACGGTCCCCCCAGCGGCAAGGACATCAACGTGCGGGTGGTGGGCGCCAATGTGGAGTCGGTCTCGCGTCTGGCCCAGGCCCTGCTGAGCTACATGCGTGGGAATTCAGACATCGGCCCCCACCTGATCGACCTGAAGGACGACCGGGGCGAGCCGAAACGGGTGTTTCGCTTCGTGGTGAACCAGCCGCGGGTGGCGGAGTACGGTCTCGACAACGGCCAGGTGGCGCTGCTGTCGGCCAGCGTGCTGGACGGCCGCTACGTGGGCAAGTACCGCCACGTGGACGAAGAGATCGACCTCAAGCTGGCGATCGATCCCGCGGGCCTGGAGTCGCCGGAGCAGGCCCTCTACATCCCGCTGGTGGAGGATGCGGGACGACCGGTCTACCTGGCCGATCTGGTGGACGTGCTCACCTATAGCGAGACAGGCGAGATCAAGCGCTACCAGGGGCAGCGGGCGATCAGTCTCAAGGCCGACATACGGGAAGGCGCGCCGACCTCGACACCGGCGGTGGTCAACGCGGTGCAAAGCTACTACGAGACGATTCGCGACGACTATCCCGGCGCCACCGTCACCTTCGGCGGCGAGCACGAGGACACCCAGCGCTCCTTCGAGTCACTCGGTTACGCCTTCATCATCGCGGTGCTGGTGATGTACGTCATCCTGGCGACCCAGTTCCAGTCCTATCTGCAGCCGCTGATCATCCTCTCCGCCATCGTCTTCGCCCTCATCGGCGTGGTCTTCGGCAAACTGGTCACCCAGTCGCTCTTCACCATCAACAGCTTCATCGCCGTGGTCGGCGTGGCCGGGGTGGTGGTCAACGACGCCCTGGTGCTGATCGACTTCATCAACAAGCGCTACCGGGGCGGCATGTCGCGGCGCGAGGCGATTCTGGAGGGGGTGCACGTGCGCCTGCGGCCGATCCTGTTGACCACGCTGACCACCACCCTGGGTCTGCTGCCGATGGCGATCGGCTTTCCCAGCTACTCGTTGATCTGGGGCACCATGGCCTCCACCTTCGTCACCGGTCTGGCCACCGCCACCACCCTGACCCTGTTCATCATCCCCGTGTTGTGGGATCTGTTGCAGGGCCTGCAGGAGCGGCTGCAGCGCAGGCGTGAACGGTCGAGGGTGGTTGAAGAGTGAGCTTGTGGCGGTGCAAGTTAGGCCGCGCATCCCGGTTTGCGGACAAAAAAACACCCGCCGTGGCGGGTGTTCAAGTGAGGAGATCGAACGTAAAGAATAGGATTAGGCCTTGAATCGACGCAGGCGACCGGCGCCGAGGCCAATCAGTCCCAGCCCCATCAATGCCAGTGTGGTCGGCTCGGGTACGCTGTAGGTGTAGTTCACGTGGACGGTTCCTGACCAGGCGTTGTCAAAGTTTTCATGCGAGCAGAAGTCGAAGGCGCCGCAACGCCGCAGATCGGACTCGAGGATACGCACGACACGAAAATCGAGCGCGTCGATGCCGATGAAGTCGGCCAGGGTGAAGGCGCCGAGGTCGAAACTGTCGTTGAACAGGCCGCTGGTCAGCGTGGTGGCGGAACAACTCGATTTGTCGTTACAACTCGACCAGAGCACTTCGTTGTTGGCGACCACCTCTTTGTTCGGGTCGATCAGGCGAATGCGCTGTTTGCTGGCGGAACGGCCTCTCGCCGATGCGGCCTTGTTGCCTCTGGGATCGACGGAGTTGACGCGCGATCCCAGTGACCAGTCCGATTCGAACCAGATGTCCACATCGAGAAGGGTGCCCAGGCTGGCGTCAAAACGATCCAGCGTGAGTTTCCGGCGCTGGGTATTGCTGGTGAAGATGGGCTTGTCATTCTGATCCAGACCGGAGTTACGGTCGTAAAGGCGATCGACACTTGCAAAACTGAAAGAGGCCGAGTCGCCGGTGGTCAGGATGCCGGCCTGTGCCGAGGCACCGAGGGTGCAGCTTGCGAGTATGCCGATGCCCAGTAAAAGTCGTTTGAGATCCACTATATTCCTCCATGGTTTTCATTTGACTTGGTCGAGTTATTAGCAGGCACCGTGCCAAGAATTAAAATATGTTATGAAACAATAAGGTAGATACTAGTGCGCAGAGGCCTGACAGACGCTGGCGAGTGACTGTAAAACTATTCAACAGTTTAGGGATATTGGTGAAATGGATAGCAGAAACAAAGACTTATGTATGTGGCAATCATTTAGTTCGGGATTTGTCCCGGGTCAACTACACAGTATCCCTACCTTATGTTGTTAAATCTTCCGAAAGTAGGGTTGTTTCTGACTGATATCGTCAATATCGGCATGCCCTCGGTGCCTGCCCGAACCACGGACCGCGTTGCAGAATCTGATACTCTTGTCGCTCTTCACTACGCTTGAATCGGACCCATGAAGCTACTCGCCATCGAAACCGCCACCGAAGCCTGTTCCGCCGCCCTGCTCATCGACGAGCGGATCGAATTGCGCTATGCCATCAAACCGCGCGGCCACAGTGAACTCATTCTGTCGATGATGGACGAGCTGTTGGCGGAGGCGGAGCTGAAGCCGGCTCAGCTGGATGCCATGGCCTTCGGGCGCGGCCCCGGTTCTTTCACCGGTGTGCGTATCGCTACCGGTATCGTGCAAGGGGCGGCCTTCGGCGCCGATCTGCCTGTGGTGCCGGTCTCCACCCTGGCCGCCCTGGCTCAGCGGGCCTATCGTCAGAAGGGTGAACCCAACCTGCTGCCGGCCTACGATGCGCGTATGGGTGAGCTCTACTGGGCCGCCTATCGGGTGGGCGAAGACGGTCTGGTGCGGCTGGTGATCGAGGAGGAGGTGGCGACGGCAGAATCGGTCAGGATGCCGTTGGACAACGACTGGTACGGTGTGGGCTCCGGTTGGGGAGTTGCTGGCGAGGTGCTGGCAGAGCGTCTCGGCGATGACCTGTTGGGCTACCAGTCGGAGATGTTCTGCAGCGCCCACGATGTGGCCCAGCTGGCGGCTGCCGCTTACGCGCAGGGACTGGCGGTGCCGCCGGAACAGGCGCTGCCGGTCTATCTGCGCAATCAGGTGGCAAAGAAAGCGGCACGGTGAGCGGCAGGCGCAATTTAAAGTGTTGAGTGTTGAGTTTTTAGTTTTGAGTGGATGTGTTCGCTTCGCTCACGGTGCTTTTTTGTATTCTCAGCCTGCGCGCTTGTGGCAAAAGGCGAACATGAGTGCAAAGCAACAGTATTGCGGCTCCGATAACTCAAAACTCAACACTAAAAACTCATAACTTTTTTTAAAGATTGCTCCTGAAAAAAAACCGAAGTCTGACTTCCCGTAAGCGGGCATGGCGAGTGATCAGGCAGCCCTATGAGCGGTGCTGCGACACACGCGCGGTCGGTGCGAACTGGGCCTGATAGAGTACACGCAGTTGTGACTCCGGTATCGGTCGGCTCATGAGAAATCCCTGGGCGCTGCGAATACCGGCCTCCAGCAGATGGCGTTTCTGTGCCTCTGTCTCGATACCCTCCGCGATGAGGTCGAGTCCGAGCTGATCGGTCAGTGTGATCAGCGAGGAGATGATGGCGATATCGTTGCGGCTCTCCGGCAGATCCTTGACGAAGAGCCGGTCGATCTTGATGATGTCGGCCGGCAACTGCTTGAGGTATTTGAGCGAGGCATAGCCGGTGCCGAAGTCGTCCACCGCCACCTTCACCCCCAGTCCGCGGATCTGCTGCAGTTTATTCAGACAGTCGTCGAAATCCTCGATGAAGGCGGTTTCCGTAATCTCCAACAGGAGCCGGTCGGGCGGCATGCCGACCTGTCTTAGAATCTGGCTTACCGTGCTGACGAAGGCGGGATCTTTCAACTGTACGCTGGAAACGTTGATGGAGACGTAGTTGAGCTCGATGCCGGCCTGTCGCCAGCGCAGGAAGTCTTCACAGGAGTGTTTCAGCACCCAGTTGCCCAAGGGTTCTATCAGGCCTGTCAATTCCGCAATCGGAATGAACTCGTTCGGCAGCAGCAGTCCTTTGGATGGATGCTGCCAGCGTATCAAGGCCTCCGCTCCCAGGATCTGCCCGCTCAACAAGTCGAAGCAGGGTTGATAGTGGATCTCGAAGGCCTTCTGCGTCAGGGCATCTATCAGGTGCTGTTCGGTCTCCAGTTCTTCCATCAGGCTCAATTGCAGCGCTTTGTTGAAGAAGGCATAGCTGCCCGGTTTGTGGTGTTTCGCCTGGTACATGGCGGCATCGGCGTTCTTCAGCAGGTCGAGGAAATTTTCTCCATCCTGCGGGAACAGTGCGATGCCTTTGCTGGCGCTGATGCGAACACGTCGATTACCCAGAATGAAGGGATCGAGAAATACCCGGTCGAGGCGTTCGATGATCGTCGGCAACTGATCATTCAACGCCTGTCCGTTGGAAGCGAAGAGGAAGACGAACTCATCGCCGGCGAAGCGGCTCAGTATGTCACGTCGACTGGTGAACTGTTTGAGGCGACCCGCCAGTTCCACTAGTAGTTCATCTCCGGCTGCGTGTCCCATGGAGTCGTTGATCATCTTGAAACGATCGATGTCCATGATCATGATGGCCAGTTGGTGATGATTCTCCTTGGCACGCAGCAGAGCCTTTTCCGTTTCCCGCTTGATCAGTGTGCGATTTGGCAGACGCGTCAACGGATCGTGGAATGCCTGGTATTCGAGACTCTGCCGCAGTCGGATATTGGACAGGGAGGTGGCAAGAATGTCACAGAACTGGGTCATGATGAAAAGCCGGTCCATACCGCTGCTGACCGACTCCCGCTGGTAGAGCGCCACGTAGGCGATCACGCTGTCCTTGATCATCGCCGGTAGCAGTTGAAGCTCCGATTCCTCGACGAATCCCAGTTCACCGAGCAACGGCAACATCCGTATGGCTTCGGCGACCCTGCCTTTCCAGGGGGTGGTGGGGAGACGAATCTCTTCGACGGGATAGGATATGCTCTGTTCACTGTTGCGGTTGCCCTGGCGACACACGCACTCGGTGTGTATCAGATTGCCGGAACTCTCGATGTGGATAACGGCCATGCCTCTGGCCTTGGAGAACTGGGGCAGGGTGTCGAGAGCGACATGCAGCGCCTTGTGCAGAATCCCGGCATGCTGGAGTTTGTAGCTGAAGTCGATCAACCCGGCCTGTTGATCGAAGCTGTTGCCCAGCTTCACGGTCATTTCGTTGAAGGCGTTGCCGAGTTCTTCGAACTCGTCGTTGGAGTTGATCTCGACCCGGGTGTTGAAGGCACCTTTGGCCAGACGCCGGGTGCCTGTCAGCAGGCGTTCGAGTGGTACCAGGTTGCGCCTGATGGCGAAGATACTCAGCAGGATCACCAGGGACAGTGTGATGATGCCGACCTGGATGAAAATCTTTTGGTAATCGTAGGCCGAAGCCATCACCACCCGGCTCGGCAGCGCCACCGCCACCGTCCATTTCTGGATCTGGTAGTGGGGCGCGAGAAACAGGGACCAATAGGCGGTGAAGAACTGCCCTTCATCGTCTCCCTGGGACCAGACGAACTGTTGGGTGTTATGGAAGGCGATACGGCCGACCAGGTCGGCCAGCCAGGGCATCTGATAGGGCTGGTTGCAATAGAGGGGAACGCCGGTTTCGTGGAGTACGCAGATTAGCTCCCGGCGTACCTGGAGCTGGCTACTGTCGATCAGGCTTGCGATGTTGAGGCGGGCGCCGAGCAAACTCCCCGTCGGGTCCTTGCCGTTGATGGGGATGAACAGGAACAGACTGGGGGGCGGTCCGCTTTCCCTGCCGGCCAGAAGCAGCAACATGGCCTTGCCCGGGATACGTTGTTCATGCACCTGCTGGATCAAAGACTGGCCATCGACTTCCAGTTTTCCACTCAAGGTCGACATTTCACCCTGGTTGCCCAGCAGAAACAGGGCATCGAATGTTTTGGCCTGTGCGATGCCGTCGTCTGTCATGAGTGACTTCAGAGTCGGGCGAAAGCCGGCATGCAGATTTTCCGCGATCAGCTCCAGCTGATCCTTTGTGTACTGCAGGCGCTGGAAGATGTCCATGCCGATCATTTTCGCTGAGAGGCGGATCTCTTCGCTGCTCTGAGTCACCAGCTGGCTTCTGATCTGATAGAGGGTGAGACCGGCGAGCAGCAGCAGAGGAATGATCGCGGCGCTGATGAAGAGCAGGGCGATACGTCTGGAGACGCGGTTGGTGAGTATGTTCCGGGTCAGCGGCATGCTCAGTAGTCCCTGCCGTATCCGTAGTAGGTGCCGTTGTTGGCGCGCACGATATCGTCCTGGCTGGAGGCGGCCGTCAGCGGCGCAGCCGATGCGCCGTCTTCACCCATGCTGTAGAGATCGAAATCGGAGTTGATCGGTACCAGGCTGTGATCCTTGCGCTGCATGCCTTTGCCGGTGGGATCGGCGCCTTCGATGCGCAGGTACTGATAGGGATTGCCCCAAGGATCGAGCATTTCGATGCCCACTTCCTCCAGCGTGTTGGGGTATGAGCCCGTATCCAGCCTGTAATTCTCGATGGTGAGCTCGATCTGTTTCATCTCATGAACCACCCGTCCCAACTGAGCGGTCTCCATATAACCCTGGTAAGCGGGTATGGCGATGGCCGTTATGATGCTGAGAACGGCTGCGGCAAGCATCAGCTCAACGAGCGAGTAGCCATGGGCTTGACTATGACGCACTGTGAATCTCGTGTATCGGCGGATTGTCCATACAGGCGGTTGTATACGGGCATACGGGCCGATGCTCCGATCTTCTTGATCTTTGAGCCGGTATGCTGGGTGTTTACTCAGGACTGGGCTATCCGCGCGCCGATCCTGACACTGTTATCGGCTGGAATTTTTGAATCTTTACTTCGAGCTGAAATTCGCAATCGGTGGGGAGTGTGCCTGGTCGCAGACAAAGGAGTGGCGGTGGCCCTGGTCAGAATCCGATGCCGATGCCGACGCCACCCCAGGAACGCCCACCGGAGCCGACGCCGAGACCGAAGTTGACCCGCGGCGATGTCTGACGCTCGCTCTGTTCCGGCCACAGCACCAGTTCGTCGGCTTGCAGGACGGGGAAGGTGTAGGTGGCTTCGCCGACCTGGCCCTCGCGTCTGTCCGCGAGGCTGCCGGTTGCCGTCACCTGCCGGCCCTTGCGATAGTCCACACTCTCCAGGTAACCGGTCTTTTGGGCGATGAAACGGCCCGTGGGGGAGGCGGACACATCGGGCCGTCCGTTCGATTTCAACGGATAGGCGAGGATCTGCAGTTCGGTCGTCTCGGCCAGGTTGCTGGTCTCGACGATCACGCCTCCCCACTGAATCGGCTTTTGGGTCGTTACCTCGGTCGAGGCGGCCTGGGTCGGGGTGATGGCGCGCTCCGCGTTTTCGGCGACCTTGGGTGAGGTGGCGCATCCGATCAGAAGCAGTGGCA
>JBNKYJ010000045.1:0-26682 GCA_050300835.1 Sedimenticolaceae bacterium | reverse complement strand
CCGGTACTGATGGATCGAAACACTCATGTGCTGAGTGAAATGCCTCTGGAGTTGCCGAAGCTACTGTGCTCGGTACAGGACGAGGCGCAATCAAGATTTTGAGCCGGCAAATGGAGCTTCTGTTTTGCCGGATTTTTGTGTGCAAGTAGTAACCCTTCGAACGGAGTAAACGAATGAAGTTATACAAAAACATTATGGCCACCCTGCTGATGCTCGGTACCGCCTCTTTGCAGAGTGCTCAGGCATTCGAGATCGAATCCCCGGTTGTCGATACCGAGTGGCTCAAGGCGCACCAGAATGAAGTCACTATCCTGCAGGTCAGCGGTCCGCTGGATGCCTTCACCCAGTCCCCGAAAGTGGAGACCAAGGACGGAAAAATCAGTGTCAAAAGCGTTTCCGGCCACATTGCCGGCGCCAATTTCGTCGACTTCAAAAAGGTTCGCGTGGCCCGTGAAATCGAAGGCAAGAAGGTCAAAAAACTGATCCCGCCAAAGGCCGATTTCGAAAAGCTGGCCCAGTCCTGGGGCGTGAACAAGGATTCAGCCATTGTCTTCGTCCCCGCCGGCCTCAACACGGCCGACGTGGATCAGGCGACCCGCCTCTACTGGCAGTTCAAGTACTACGGCCATAAGAACATGGCGGTCCTCAACGGCGGCATGGCGGCCTGGCTGGCGGCGGGCTACGCGGCAGCCACCGATGCGCCGGCCAACAAACCGGGCGACTGGGTCGCTTCAACCGAGGACAGCAACGTGATGGCGACCTACAGCGAAGTAAAACAGGCGCTCAAGGACCGCAAGGTGCAACTGGCCGACGCCCGCCCGCAGAACCAGTACATGGGTGTATTCACCAAGAAGGGCGAACTTTCCGGTCACCTCAAAGGCGCCAAGGACATCTCCCCCGACCTGCTGACCACCGCTGATGGCGCCTCCGCACGCTTCCTACCGGCCGAGAGCTACAAGTCGATCATGCAGGCCAAGGGCTTGAACACCGATGCAGAGACCATCGCCTACTGCAACACCGGTCATCTGGCCTCCGGCCTGTGGTTCGTCTCATCCGAGATCGTCGGTAACAAAAAGACCAAGCTGTACGACGGCTCCCTGGTCGAGTACAGCCTGCTGGGTGGCGAGACCGAGAATCCTGCACGGCTGAACTGATCCCCCCCCGCTCCCGGGCCTGGCGACACACGGGTGCGACAGGCCCGGACAAACAAAGCCCGGCAGACGCTCTGTCGGGCTTTTTCATTACCGCGGCAGTTAAGCCCCCAAAGATACGGTTTGATCGGTCGGGCACAACCAAAGCTGGATAGTCGGAGAAGAGATCGCCTCAAGGGCAAGAACGCGTATACTAGCAGGTTGGCCCAATTCGATGTACCGACACACATGGAAACCATCAGCATTCGCGGCGCCCGCACCCACAACCTGCAGAACGTGGACCTGGAGCTGCCGCGGGACAAACTGATCGTCTTCACCGGCCTCTCGGGTTCGGGCAAATCCTCGCTCGCCTTCGACACCCTCTATGCCGAGGGTCAACGGCGCTACGTGGAGTCGCTCTCCGCTTACGCCCGGCAGTTTCTCTCCCTGATGGAGAAGCCGGATGTGGACCACATCGAGGGGCTCTCGCCGGCCATCTCCATAGAGCAAAAGACCACCTCCCACAATCCCCGCTCCACGGTCGGCACCATCACCGAGATCTACGACTACCTGCGCCTGCTGTTCGCCCGCGTCGGTACCCCGCGCTGCCCGCAGCACGACGTCATCCTCGAGGCCCAGAGCATCAGCCAGATGGTCGACCAGGTGCTGGCCCTGCCGGAGGGGGAGCGCATGATGCTGCTGGCCCCGGTGGTGAAGGAACGCAAGGGGGAACACCACAAGCTGCTGCAGGAGTTGCACGCCCAGGGCTTCATTCGCGCCCGCATCGACGGCGAGATCTACGAGCTGGACGATGCCCCCACCCTGGAGCTGCACAAAAAGCACAGCATCGAGGTGGTGGTCGACCGCTTCAAGGTACGCCAGGACCTGGCCACGCGCCTGGCCGAATCCTTCGAGACCGCGTTGCAGCTGGCCGAGGGCCTGGTACGAGTGGCCTGGATGGACGGCAGCCGGGAGGAGCTGGTGTTCTCCTCCCGCTTCGCCTGTCCTCACTGCGGCTACAGCATCTCCGAGCTGGAGCCCCGGCTTTTCTCCTTCAACAACCCGGTGGGGGCCTGCCCCACCTGCGACGGCCTCGGCACCGAGCAGTTCTTCGACGAACAGAAGGTGGTGGCCCATCCGGAGCTCTCCCTCGCCGGCGGCGCGGTACGCGGCTGGGACCGGCGCAACGCCTACTACTTCCAGATGATCGGCTCGCTGGGCCGCCACTACGGCTTCGATCCGGAGATGGCCTGGGAGGAACTTCCACTCAAGGTCCGCAAGGTGATCCTGCAGGGCAGCGGCAACGAGGCGATCGAGTTCAGTTACTACAACGAGCGCGGCCGTTCGGTGAAGAAACGCCACCCTTTCGAGGGCATCATTCCCAATATGCAGCGGCGCTACCGGGAGACCGAATCCAACGCCGTGCGCGAGGAGCTGGCGCGCTATATCTCCACCCAGCCCTGCCCCGACTGCGGCGGCAGCCGCCTGAACCAGGCGGCGCGCCACGTCTTCATCGCCGACAAAAACCTGCCGCAGCTCAGCCACCTGCCGATCGGCGCCGCCAAGAGTTTCTTCGCCGAGCTCGAGCTGAGCGGCAAGCGGGGCAAGATCGCCGACAAGATCCTCAAGGAGATCGACCAACGCCTCCACTTCCTGGTCAACGTGGGCCTCGACTATCTGACCCTCGACCGCAGCGCCGACACCCTCTCCGGCGGTGAGGCCCAGCGCATCCGTCTGGCGAGCCAGATCGGCGCCGGCCTGGTGGGGGTGATGTACGTGCTCGACGAGCCCTCCATCGGCCTGCATCAGCGTGACAACCAGCGCCTGCTCGACACCCTGGTCTATCTGCGTGACCTGGGCAATACGGTGATCGTGGTGGAGCACGACGAGGAGGCGATCCGCTGCGCCGACCACGTGGTCGATATCGGTCCCGGCGCCGGTGTCCACGGCGGGCGCATCATCGCCCAGGGCAGCGCGGAGCAGATCGCCGAGACCGAGGGCTCCCTGACCGGCGAATACCTCAGCGGCAAGCGCGCCATCGAGATCCCGGCGCGCACCACGGAGATCGATCCGACCCGCACTCTTGAGCTGCTGGGTGCCAGCGGCAACAATCTCAAATCGGTCGACCTGTCGATCCCGGTGGGCAGTTTCTGCTGCATCACCGGCGTCTCCGGCTCGGGCAAGTCGACCCTGATCAACGACACCCTTTTCCCGATCTGCGCCGCCGCCCTCAACAAGGCCAACACCTCGCCCTCCCCCTATCGCGAGATAAACGGCCTGGAGTACTACGACAAGGTGGTCGACATCGACCAGAGCCCCATCGGCCGCACGCCGCGCTCGAATCCGGCCACCTACACCGGCCTCTTCACCCCGATCCGCGAACTCTTCGCCGGCACCCACGAGGCCCGTTCCCGCGGCTACTCGCCGGGGCGCTTCAGCTTCAACGTGAAGGGCGGTCGCTGCGAGGCCTGCAGCGGCGATGGCGTGATCAAGGTGGAGATGCACTTCCTGCCCGACATCTACGTGCAGTGCGACCTCTGCAAGGGCAAGCGCTACAACCGGGAAACCCTGGAGATCCGCTACAAGGGCAAGACCATCGACGAGGTGCTGTCCATGACGGTGGAGGAGGCACTGAGCTTCTTCGACGCGGTGCCGGCACTGAAACGAAAACTGCAGACCCTGATGGACGTGGGACTCTCCTACATCTCCCTGGGCCAGAACGCCACCACCCTCTCCGGCGGCGAGGCCCAACGGGTCAAGCTCTCGCGCGAGCTCTCCAAGCGAGACACCGGCAACACCCTCTACATCCTCGACGAACCGACCACCGGCCTACACTTCCACGACGTCAACCATCTGCTTGAGGTGCTCCACCGCCTGCGCAACCACGGCAACACGGTGGTGGTGATCGAACACAACCTGGACGTGATCAAGACCGCCGACTGGATCATCGACCTGGGGCCCGAAGGGGGCGACAAGGGGGGGCGGATCATCGCCCAGGGCACTCCGCACCAGCTGTCCGAAGCTCAGGTGTCGCACACCGGGCATTTTCTCAAAAAGCTGCTTTAGGCAGAAACAGGGATTGCCGCAGTGGCATCGCTCGCGGCCGCCCGACCCGATGATCGATAGCCTTGACTCATTCGCGTCTCTGGCGGTACGTGACGCCGAACACCCCGCAACCTGCCAAATCTCTAGCCGTGCTTCGATTGACTGCAGGCCGCTTCACGCGAGGTCGCCGAGAGCCGCCATACCCCCTGTCAGGTGCGACCGTCAACAGGAAATGGACAGGCAGCACTTTAAAATCCCCTTAAATTCCAATTAATCGATATTCCCTACTCTTTTTGCGGTTTTCCCTGATATCTGTAATGATTGACCCGCCCCCAACACTAAAAGCGATCACATAAGGGGGTACTTAAGACACTAAATTATCAATTCTTATATACCTCGCACGTACGAGGAACGTAAGACCAAAGGGAGGAAACTCATGGTTAGAAAGACCATTGTGTCCTCTGTCTTTGCCGTTACGCTCCTGGTGGGTTGCACCACGCAACAATCCACCCAGCCTTCGGCAGAGTCAGAAGCCAAATCCGCCATGGCCGAGCACGCCATGGAAACCAGCGGCCCCATCCGCTACCAAGGCCCCCTGGTGGCGGCCGATACGAGCAAACCCAAGAACGACTACAACATCACCATCAACTACGAACTGGGCATGCACTGCACCGGCTTCGACTTCACCTACTGCTGCGTACTGCCGCCTTACAACTCCGTCCAGAGTCAGGTGATCAAGACGGCACCCAGCAAGCGCAAATATCCCGAGCTGCTCGACGCCGATCCGGAAGATCCGGCCGTCCTGCTCGACGGCAAGAAGCGCTTCAAGCTCGCCTATGGTCATATCGACAACAACTATGCCGAGGGCAACAAGCTCAAATATTGGGACGTGCCCTATGACGTCAACGACGACGGCAAGTACGGCGACAACGAGAACGTGGCCAACGCCTACTTCACCCACCTCTATGTCTACAAGGACCTGAAGGGTACCAACCCGGAGAACACCAGCGCCGACGCCAAGAAGGCCTTTGTCGGCATCCAGGTGCCGGTGCCCCGCGACAACGGCCCGGCCGGCGCCGCGGTGCCCAGCCCCATGCAGGGTGGTCATCTCCACTACACGGGCGAGGTCGGGACCAAGGTCTTCACCAAATCACCGGTACTGGACAACGTACCGATCGTGCTGACCAATCCGGGCATCTGGGACGCTCTGGGCCTGCCGCTGACCCCCTTCAGCGACAGCGTGGCGGCCAAGGATCCGCTAACCCTGGTTGAGAGCGACATCCAGCCCTTCCAGGAGGCCTGGGTAAGCCTGGTCGACGCCGATAGCGGTGAACCAGTGCTCGACAGCCACAGCGGCAAACCCATCACCTTCGTCGGCACCAACCCCATCGACATTCCCAACTGCGCAAACTGTCACGGTAGCGAGACCGCCAATGGCGAGAAGTACACGCTCTACAAGCAGGAGCGGGCGTTCTGGAAGGGCCTCGGCGCCAGTGACTGGATGGCCAGCCTGAAGGCCACCTCGGTGTCGATCCTGGAGATGCACGACGACCTCAACGGCACCGAGTTCCTGAAGAACTACAACCCCAACAGCCGCGCGGTCATGAACCGGTTGGGACGGGATCCGGTACTGTGTCAGAAGTGCCATGCCGACAACGTCATCGGCGTCTTGGGCGCCAAGACCTTCAAGGACAAGAAGACCGGCGAGGAGAAGACAGTGCCGCCGCTGACCCAGGCGGTCCACACCGTGCATCAGACCGCCGCGCCGATGCCCGACGCTGAGGGACGCACCGCCGCCTGCCAGGGCTGCCATCCGGCCCATCGTCAGGACGGCAACATGGAGATGTACCCGATCACCCCCGACGGCAAGAATAACTATGCGGACGGGGATAACCGGGACGCGGCCGGCGGCTGCTACGTGGGCCGCGACGTCCACTCCAACCCGGGCAAGGACAAGGATGGCGTGGGTACGCCCGAGCATCTCAACGCGGTCGGCGAGTGGCTGCAGGCCAACGTCTCCCAGATCGGCAACGACAAGGGCGGCAAAGGCCTCTGGTGCACCAACTGCCACAGCCAGCTGTCACGGGAGCTCTACCAGCGCGACAACCTGAGCAACGCCTTCAAGCAGGAGGGCTCGACCCTGCGCAACAAGTCGCTCGACGAGATCGCCAAGACCATCGGCGTCAGCCGCAAGGAGCTGGAGCAGAAATATCTCGATCCCAAAGTGGTGCTGGACGACAAGGGTCACGACACCCCCGGCGAATCGGGCATCCTGTTGACCTGGGCCCAGGAACGCCTGGTCCCCGACATCGCCGTCATCGCCCTCAAGGGCGACGGCCCGATGGTCTCCAAGGACGAGGATGGCGACATCAACGTGGTACCGCTGTCGGCCAATCCGGCCGTCGACATCGCCTCGCTGAAGCTGCCCGAAGGGGCCACCGGCGCGGCGGCCGTGCCCTATGATGCCGCCACCAAGGGTCGCGACTACTGGCTCTCCGCCGGCGCGCCCCACTGCGCGGACTGCCATGCGGCACCCTTCGTCGAGGGCCAGGGTGGCGTGGCTTTCCCGATCAACCAGCCGGGCAAGCACAGCCTGATGCGCTACTCCAAGGGTCATGCCGGACTCGCCTGCCAGTCCTGTCACCAGTCGATCCACGGCCTCTATCCGGTCACCCCGGATACCGACATCACCACCTATCGCCAGGCACCGCAGTACAACCCGGACGGTTCCCACGGACCCTTCCGCTGTGCCGCCTGTCATGAGGTGAACGAGAATGGCGTACCGCATATCGCGGACGACGAGGAGCATGTCTGGAAAGGCAAGCCGATCCTCGAAGACTACGATGCGGCCGTCTCCTGGATGCACGCCAGTGCACCCGACCTGGGTGGTAAGATCCCCGAAGAGTGATCGCCCAGACCGCAGTCAGGCCCGTCTGCACGACGTGGCCTGACTGCACAATCCTCTAGAATACGAGGGGGGTGATAACACCCCCCGCTTTTTTACCGGCATCAGGTTCTCACATATGAATCCCATTGCACTCATCAAACGCGGCCTGCTGGCAGCCGCCATCTGCCTGACCCCACCCTGTTTTGCGGTGGCGGAGTCCCAGGTACTGGCCACGGTCGGCAAGCTGGCCGTGACCTCGGACGACCTCGAATCGGCCATGGCCAGCTTCCCTTTCGCCGATCGCTTCCCCGGCATGGATGAAAACGATCAGGCCGCCTTGCGGGGCGGCATGCTGCAGCGCCTGGTGGCGTCCCGACTGCTGACGCTGGAGGCGAAACGGCTCGAACTCGACAAGACACCCACCTTCCTCGAGGAGCTGGAAACTTTCCGTCTCGGCCTGCTCTATCGTCACTACATGGACAAATTGCGCGCGCGCCTCGAGGTTCCCGCCGACGTCATGGCCGACATGCAGGCCCAATTCGGCAGCGACAGCGAGGGTCTGGCGGCGGCACGCGCCGCCTGGCTGGCCGACAGCTATCGCAGCCTGCGCTTTCACACCATTCAGAAACTGCGCGACGACTACCATATACGACTGCATGAAGAGCGCATTCAACCCGGCGCCACCGCCATCGATACTGTCCTGCTTGAAGGCGACGGCATCTCCATCACCTACGGCGACCTGATCCGGCATCAGGAAAAGGCTCCGACCAATCCGGAGTGGATCAAGGACCAGCTCTACAAGCGCGCCGAGTTGCTGACCGTCGCCAAGGCGGCCAAGCAGGCCGGAGTCGACGTCAGCGACAAGCTGGACCGCTTTGCCGAGGAGCGGCTCCCCGCGCTATTGATGGAACGCAAACAGGGCGAGTGGACGGCCGACGAACAGGCCCTGCGCGATTTTTACGACGCCAATCCACAGCTTGGACGACTGCAGGAGCGCCGGCATATCGGCCAGCTGGTGACTGACAACCGTACGCAGGCGGAGCAGCTGCGCCAACGCATTCTCAAAGGCGAGAGCCTGTTCGAACTGGCCAGTCAATACAGCATCGATCCCTATGGCCGGGAGCACAAAGGCGACATGGGCTGGCAGATGGAGGGCAGCGCGCACCCATCCATCGAGCAGGCCATCGCCTCGCTGGAGGACAATCAGATCAGCGAGGTGATCGAGACTCCGCGGGGCTTCCACCTGGTGACCATCCTGGAACGTCGGCCCGGCGGTCAGAAAAGCTATCTCGGCGTTCGCGACCGGGTGCGCCAGATCTGGATCACGGAGCAGATGGCCAGCTACATGAGCCAGCTGGCCGATCAGTATCAGGTGGTCTGGCACGTGGTGAAGGATGCCGCACAGTAAGCCGCCATACGGTTTAAGCGGTCTACGGCCGGCCGCCGGCTCGCAGTCGCCTGCCGGCCACCGTTACCTGACCCGCTGCGGCTGGCTGGTGTTGGCGTTCTCACTGCTGCTTCAGCCAGTCCTCGCCAAGGATGGCGGGCGTCCCACCATCCCCGACACCGAGTATCCCGATCTGTCCGGTACGCCGCAAAACCTGCAACAGTGGAAGGGTAAGGTGTTGCTGCTGAACTTCTGGGCCAGCTGGTGCTCCCCCTGCCTGGCGGAGATCGGGCACCTGACCGAGTACCAGGACACATTCGGCGCACAAGGTTTACAGGTCGTCGGCCTAGGCCTCGACGACCCGCGCAAACTGAAGAACGTGCAACGCTCCCTGCGGATCAACTACCCGGTCCTGGTCGCCAAACAGGAAGAGAGCAGGAGCCTCCTCAAGTCCTGGGGCAACAAAACGGGATTGATCCCCTATACCGTGATCTTCGACAAACGGGGTCAAGTCGTACACGCCCATCGTGGAATCCTCGACGACCAGTTGTTTGACAGTCTGGTGAAACCGCTCCTGGAAGCTCACGCCGAATAGCCCTGCCCCCTGCCAAGGACGATCCAGAGCCGCCCCCAGAGGCCGATCTCAGGACAGCGCAACAAGACACCGCTTCCGATGTCCAATACCTGCCATGGATTGACAGGAGGGCAAAGTGCACGAAGCCATCGGTCCGTCACGCCCCGAAACTCCTCCCGGCAGGAGGCTCGCACTCGTCCTCTCGGTTTCGATCGCCTTGCACGCGCTTCTGCTCTGGCGAATCGGCAATCCACTGCGCGACACGGAAACCACAACCGGCCCGGCAGCATCCAGGACCCTTCATCTCATCTTCACCCCGACAGAACAGTCGCAGAGCGATACGGAAGCACCACTGCATCCGGCGCACTCGCGTTCAGTCGATCGCGCCAAGAGCATGGAACAGGATAGCCGGGAGATCAGGACACCCGAGCGGATGGAAACCTCCGAAGCGCCAACGAAGCAACCTCCGCATGACCGCACGACCAGCAGCGCGATCCTCGCCACTGCCCGTGAGTTGGCGCGACGAATGGCGCTCAGGGACGGTCGTCAGACGAAATCCGGCCATGGCGGTGTCGCAGCGGCGCTGGAGCGGGCGTTGAATCCTCGGACAGAGGCACCGGGAGTGAAGGCGCTTGCCGATGGAACGATTCGTGTGGTCACCGAAAACGGCCTCGTCTATTGTATCCGGCCGGCTGAGGATTGGAGGATTCTCGGCCCCGAGGACAACCTCCCCGTCTCCGTGACCTGCCGGTAACGAAAGCGGAAGTGGCGGTCGACGCAGCTTCAGCCGAGTAACATGCGGAGACGATCAGGGTCTGCTCTCGTCCTCGGCCACGAACAGCAACTCGAGATAGTTACGGCACTGGATCAACTGCTCTGCGGCCAGCTTCGGCTCCTTCATCACTTTCGACAGAATGAAGGCCCCTTCGAAGGTGGTCAGCACATGATCCGCAACCTGGGTGTGGGTGACGGGAATCCGCGACGGATAGCGTTCGGTCACCGCCTCGAGCTTCTGGCTCAGCTTGTCCCGCCAGAAATGCATCATCTGCTCCACCTGCTCCATCACATCCGAAGAGATGGCCCCGCTCTGGTAACAGTAGGCGGCATAGAGACATCCCGGGAAGGGATCCTCCAGTTTTTCCGTCATCTCGATGAAGAGTCCGATGAAGATGAGCAGCTGTTGCAGGGGATCGCGCGCAAGCTGTTCGGCCTTCAGCATGAAGTCGTGAAAGTGGTGCCTGTCCTCGTCCGCGTAGCGTTCGATCAGGGCCGCCGCCAGATCGTGCTTGGTCTTGAAGTGGTAGAAGAAGGTGCCTTTGGTGATGCCCGCCCCATCGATCACTTTCTCGACGGAAGTGCCCGTCAGGCCCACATCGAGAACCATCTGTTGCGCCACATCCATGATCTTGTTTCGAGTGAGGGTGCCGTCGCGAGGCATGGCCTGTCCTGTGTTGCCGGAGTCTAGTACTGACCCCCTATTTTATACCATGGGTCAGAAACCCCGCCGCAGAGAGCCGTACGCATAGCGGCAGAACCCACACCATTCAGCATTAATCATTGCGAATCAAGCAGATAATATCTGTAAACTTTTTTCTTTTTCTGTATTGAGAACATAAAAAACTCTCACCTAGGCTTTACACACGACACACCAATCCACTGGAGGAGAGATCACCATGTGTAATGCCTGCATCCCCATGCCCACTCAGAACAAGTCCGTCGACCAATTTGCCGAACAGCTGATCGACATGCTCAATCAAGGCGCTTTGTCGTTGATGGTCTCCATCGGTCATCGCACCGGGTTGTTCGATGCCTTGGGGGAACTCCCACCGGCAACGTCGGATGAAATCGCCAGCCATACGGGCCTCGACCGTCGCTACATCAGCGAGTGGCTGAAGGCCATGGTCACCGGCACTATTCTGATCTACGACGCCACCACGCGCCGCTATGCCTTGCCGGAGGCCCACGCCGCCCTGCTCACGCGTGCCGCCACCCCCGACAACATTGCCGTGTTCGCCCAGTACATCGGTGTGCTGGCGCAAGTGGAGGATCGCATCATCGACTGTTTCCGCAACGGTGGCGGCGTCGGCTACGAACACTATCCCCGCTTCCACGAAGTGATGGCCGAGGACAGCGGCCAGACCGTCCTGGCCGCGCTAGATGAACATATCCTGCCCCTGATCGAAGACCACCTGAGCGATCTGGAGCGCGGCATCCGGGTACTCGATGTGGGTTGTGGTCGCGGTCGCGCCCTGCTGCATCTTGCCGCACGCTTTCCCAACAGTGCATTCGTCGGGTATGACCTTTCAGAAGAGGCCCTCGCCTATGCGCGCCAACAGGCCATGAAGCTGGGACTGAGCAACGTCACTTTCGAACGGCGCGACCTGACCGGTTTCGCAGCGCGTGCGGAGGCGGAGCAGTTCGACCTGGTCACGGCGTTCGACGCCATTCACGATCAGATCACTCCGCAGAGCGTGCTCGACGGCATCCACCGTACGCTCAAACCGGGCGGCACCTTCCTCATGCAGGACATTCGTGCCTCGTCCCATCTGGAGAACAATCTGGATCATCCGATCGCGCCCCTGCTCTACACCCTTTCGACCATGCACTGCATGACCGTCTCGCTTGCCGGCAAGGGCGCGGGGCTCGGCACCATGTGGGGAGAGGAGATGGCGCTAGAGATGCTCAAGCGAGCCGGTTTCACGAACGTCGACGTCCACCAGCTCGAGCATGACTTCCAGAACAATTTTTACGTCATGCACAAGGATTGAACACAGCAATAGCATCCCCTCGCGACATCATGGAAGCGGCCGCACCTGGCAACGAAGTACGACACAACCGCTGTCCAGGTGCGACCGCTACTGACTTTGCGTCAATCGACCGCATTCATCTCCAGCTGGATATATCCCGGTTCGGGATGGCTATAGCCCGGAATCACGACATGCACCTGCAGGTCCAGTGCCCCATTCGCATTGATCCAGTTATTGCCGTCATAGCTCAGCCACTCCTTGTGGACGTAGATATCCCGGTTCAGTTTCACGCTCAGAACTTCGCGTGTGGGTGCCTGAAACAGGTTGCCCTCGAAACTGACCGGCATCTCGATCGGCTTGTTCTGCGGAAAGTGGAGCACATAGTTGCCGTCGGCCGGCACCGGCTGGCCGAATTCGATCACGGGCAGTTGACTCAGCGCGCCGGGCTCCGGCTCCGGTATCGAAGCGCAGCCCGACAGCAGCAGGAACATGCCGGCCAGCATTGAAACCTCTCTTTTCATCCTCATCCTCCTGGGACCTGTTAACGTTTAACCAATCGGCAATAGCAAAGTTACTCAGTCAGTCTGCCAGTCGAGACCTTTTCGGCGTGCTGAGGTTGCGTTCTTTGCGCTTGTATCACTCATTTCGGGAAACAGCCGTTGCAAAGCGGCGACATAGTCATGAAAAGCCCGCAAACCCTGTTTCGACAGCCTGTAGAGCGTCTGCGGCCTGCCGGCCCCCTTTGACTTGACCGCCTTGAGATAGCCGGCCGTGACCAGTTTTTTCACATGCCCCTCCAGGTTGCCGTCGGTGGTCTCCAGCGCATGCTTCAATTCCGAAAACGTTGCCTCGCCACGTGCCGCCACATAGGCCGCAAGCCGGGTCCGAACCGGCTGATGCAATAGAGGATCGAGATCCGGTTCACCCATGGTCCTACCTCGCGAAGGAGACTTGAAACTGCATGTCGATGGACGGCCCCAGCTGGGGTGACAACCGCCCCTCCACATCTTTCAACCTGACCCGGTAGTCGTATCCGGATCTCCAGTCACCGTCTCCGATACGCACCAAACCCAGCGCCTCGCCGTCTTCGAACGCCAGTTGCAGGGGTTTCGTGGTGCGCATGATCAACGGCTCCGGCTGTGCTATCGGCTGCAACAGATCACCGGAGATGTGCACGTCGATCGGCACCTCCGTGCCCACAGGCAGAGTGAGCACGACCCTCCCCTCCTGCATACCAGCCAAGCCGTCCCGGTAGTCCTGCCAAGCCACGTGCGACCACTCGCTGAAACGGTGGCCATGAAAGACCTGTATGGCGATGGCGGCCGGCACCAGCACCAGTGCCAGCCAGGCCAGACTCAACGCCAGCTCCTTGAGCGCATGCCGCGGCGAGGTGCGATCGACCATCCAGGCAAAGGCGGGGAATCCGATACCGAAGGCACAGGCGGTAACCCACTCCTGCACATGCAGCTCCGGTGACACGGCGATCATGACCAGGCCGAGCAGAATCTGCAGGGCCCCACTCCAGGTCAACAGCTGACGGGAGAAGAGCCCATAGACATAGATGCCGAGACCGGTCAGCACCAGCGTGATGCCATAGAAAAAATATCCGCCGCCATAGAGATTCATGCCGACATTGATCACCACCACCAGAGCGATCAACATCCACCAAAGCTTGGTGATCTGGCGCTGCACGAACGACAGACTCTCGTCACGGCGGCGTCGGGCGCGCGCGGTCCAACGCGCATCCACGATGCCGGTTGCCAGCAGCACCATCGAGATAAAGAGATTCTGCGCCCACAGTCGCTGGCTGGTATCGCCCAGCAGTTCCACCGAGAACAGGCGCGGCACCAGCAGGATCAGTCCACCCGCCGCCAGTCCCCAGAGAATGAAGGTATGTCGTTCCAGACGAATACTGGCATGCCCGCTCGAAAGCATGGCGTGAATCGACTGCAGCTGTTGACGACCTCCGTTCATCGATGACGCAAACATGATCTGATACTCCATCCTTACCAGTAACTCTGATTTACAGAGTAATATAACTCTGAATTTCAGAGTGTCAAGACCAGAGTATCCCGAATTGCCGATCAGGGTGGGCAGGAGAGTTCTCAGGCAGGCAAAAAAAAACGAGACCAGGGGTCCCGCCACTCAATCAAACGTCATCCAGGACGAACTCGTGCGCTTATCATCAAACTTTCTGAGCGGCCGTCCCTGGCCAAATGGCGAGGCCCCCCACTCAGGAGCAGGACTCAGTGGAGGTGCCGTCTTTCACTGACAGTTTAGAACTTATGGATGATGCCGCCGAAAAAGGTATCTTCCTCAGCATTGGTTTGATCTTCATCATAGGTGGTATAGCCGACGTGCAGCGTGGTGCGCTTGCTGAGCGCATACTCGTAACCCACGCTAATCTGGGTGACTTCGTTGTCCATGGTGCCGTCCGGGACCGTGATATTCGGAGAGAAGCTGACACCAGGCAGGCTGTTGATCTTCGTGATGGGTGCATCACCGACCAGGTACTGGGCCTTGATCTTGCCGTTGGCACCGACCTTGAAGTTACCGCTCATGCCGTAAGTATCCGCATCTTCAGCCGCATTGTCGAAGTCGAAGCTGCTGAACATACCGCCGAGCTGCCACATACCGGCCTTCCAGATGAAGGTTCCGCGCAACAGGGAAGGCTTGAGGTTGTAGCCACCCGTGTCGTAAGCGTTGTAGGCCACAGAGGCATAGACCGGGCCGTTGCTGTAGAGACCGGCCAATGAAACGTGATCGAACAGGCCCGTCAACTGAGTGTCGCCGGAAGCGGAGTCACCCTGTTCACCGGCCACGGCGGCACCCACGAGGGAGAAGCCGCTCATATCCGGAGAGATATAGGCGATGACGTTGCTGACACGATCCTCACCGGGAATTACCGTCTTGATATCGCCGGGCACGTCACCGAACTGGTCGAATTTACCCTGGGACATTTTCAGCGGGGTGTCATGGCGACCCAGCAGCAGGGTGCCGAAGCCTCCCGCCAGTCCGACGTACTGATTGCGGTTCTTCAAGGTGCTGCCGGCATCCGGCTCGACCCCGAACTCGAACTTGTAGACGGCCTTGAGGCCATCGCCAAGGTCTTCACTACCCTTAACGCCGAAGCGCGAGTCGATACTGTCAACACTCCAGACATCCTGGGTGCCGTCATCGGTATTGGCGATGATGAAGTGAGCCTTGCCATAAACCGTGGCGTCGGCCATAGCGGCGGCTGGCGTAACCAGGGCGGCAGCAATAGCCAGGGAGAGGATTTTTTTCATTGAGATAACTCCGTAGGTTTCAGAAACAGACAGTGGTTTCTGTGGCGTATTCTGAAAAACGGAAGTTAAGGAATTACGAAACGGCAATTGCAATTTCGCTACGGTCAGATGAATCTGTCGCCTTTCCGCGACAGCAGTCCTTTGATCCGCCGCATCACATGGTCGCGAGTGACTATTTGTATTGTGACGAGCCGGTGACTCGAGCCGACGGGGTAAGTTGCAGGCCCCTTGTGTTGCATGAATTCCACACCCCCCGCCATGCCGGTGACGATGAGCTCCGATGCCGGGTACCGGACCCGCCTTCAGTGTCCTCTGCGGCGGCTCAGCACCAGGGCGTCGAAGAGCATGATCGCGACGCCCACAAAGATGGCGGAATCGGCGATATTGAAAGCAGGCCAGTAGTATTCGCCGTAATGAAGATGGATGAAGTCGATGACCTCGCCGCCACGAAACAGGCGGTCGATGAGGTTGCCCAAGGCGCCGCCGAGAATCAGGGCGAGGGAGATCGCGGTCCACAACTCCCGGTTTTCGAGACGGTAGAGCCAGGCCAACAGCACCCCGCTGACGATGAACGCCAGGGCGATGAAGAACCAGCGTTGCCAACCCTCCTGATCACTGAGAAAACTGAAGGCCGCACCGGGGTTGGTCAGGTAGGTGAGATTGAAAAAGGGCAGCAGGGTGATCGACTCGTACAGCTGCATCTGCTGCAGCACCAGCTGCTTGGTCCCCTGATCGAGCAGGATCACCGCCAGGGTGATCCAGAGCCAGCGCAGCATGTTCCTGCTCCCTGACATCAGACGAAACGGCGGGGCTCGCCGTCTCCCGTGACGTTCTCCACGCAGCGTCCACAGAGTTCCGGATGCTCACTGTCGGTCCCCACATCCTCACGGTGGTGCCAGCAACGCACGCACTTGCCGTGGGGCGACGCCTTCACCACCACGGCCAGCCCCGGATCGTCGGTGACCAGCGCCTCGTCGGGTTTGTCGGCAAGGGCATGCACGCGCGCATCGGAGGTGATGAGGGCAAAGCGCAGTTCGTCCCCGAGCCGCTCCAACTGCGCCTTCAGGCTATCCTCGCAGTAGAGGTCGAGCTCCGCATCCAGGGACGAGTTGCCGGCCGCACGGAAGGACTCCATCGCCTGCCCCACCGATTCGCGTACACCGATCACCCGCTGCCAGAAGGCACGGTTGAAGGGGTCGTCCTCTTCCAGGGCGAACAGCCCCGGATACCAGGTCTCGAGAAAGACGCTCTCGCCGCGCTCGCCCGGCATCGACTGCCAGATCTCGTCGGCGGTAAAGCTGAGAATCGGCGCCAGCCAGCGCACCATCGCCTCGATGATGTGGTACATGGCGGTCTGGCAGGAGCGGCGCGGCAGGCTGTCGGCCTGGGTGGTGTACTGCCGGTCCGTGATCACGTCGAGATAGAAGCCGCCCAACTCGTTGACGCAGAAGTTGTGGATCTTCTGATAGATGAGGTGGAACTGGTATTTTTCGTAGGCAGCGGTGATCTCCTGCTGCAGTTGCAGGCTGCGGTCCACCGCCCAGCGGTCGAGTTCGATCATCTGCTCCGATGGCACAAGATTCCGCGCCGGATCGAAACCGTTCAGGTTTGACAGCAGGAAGCGCGCGGTATTGCGAATGCGCCGGTAGGCGTCGGCGGTGCGCTTGAGGATCTCGTCGGAGACGCTGATCTCGTTGCGGTAGTCGGTGGCCGCCACCCAGAGGCGGATGATGTCGGCGCCGAGTGTCTTGGTCACCTTCTGCGGCGCGATCGTATTGCCCAGGGACTTGGACATTTTGCGCCCCTCGGCATCCACCGTGAAGCCGTGGGTCAGCACCTGTTTATAGGGCGCGCAGTCGTTCATCGCCACCGAGGTCATCAGCGACGACTGGAACCAACCGCGGTGCTGGTCGGAGCCTTCCAGATAGAGGTCGGCGGGAAAGCTCAGCCCGTCGCGGGCGCGCAGCACGCACTCGTGAGTGACACCCGAGTCGAACCAGACATCGAGGGTGTCGTGAGTCTTTTCGTAGTCGCCGGCAGCCGTGCCCAGCAGCTCCTCGGGTTCAAGCTTGAACCAGGCCTCGAAGCCTTCTGCTTCGACCCGTTTGGCCACCTGCTCCACCAGGGATTGGGTGTCGGGATGCAGCTCGCCGCTCTGCTTGTGCACGAACAGCGTGATCGGCACGCCCCAGGTGCGCTGGCGCGAGATACACCAGTCGGGCCGGTTCTCCACCATGCCCTGGATACGCGCCTTGCCCCAGTCGGGCATCCACTCCACGCTATCGATCTCGCGCAGGGCGGCCTGGCGCAGACCATTCTGCTCCATGCTGATGAACCACTGGGGGGTGGCGCGGAAGATGATCGGCGTCTTGTGGCGCCAGCAGTGGGGATAGCTGTGGCGCAGCCGCTCCTCATGCACCAGCGCACCACGCTGTTGCAGCACCTCGATCACTTTCTCGTTGGCCGACAGCACATGCTGGCCTTCGAACAGCTCGGTGCCCTCGACGAAACAGCCGTTGCCCCCCACCGGGTTGTCCACCGGCAGCTTGTAGCGGGCACCCACCACATAGTCCTCGAGACCATGGCCGGGGGCGGTATGCACCGCGCCGGTACCCGCCTCCAGGGTGACATGCTCACCCAGGATCACCGGCACCTCGCGGTCATAGAAGGGGTGCTGCAACTGCATCCCTTCAAAGGCCTCGCCCTTGGCGTAGCCCACCACGTGGTAGTGATCGATGCCGTAGCGGTCCATCACATCCTTCAGCATGGCGTCAGCGACCAAAAGACGCTCCTTACCGTTGGCGCCCTCATACTCCACCACTGCGTACTCCAGCGAAGGGTTGAGCGCCACCGCCTGGTTGGCCGGCAGGGTCCAGGGCGTGGTGGTCCAGATCACCACCGAGAGCGGCCCCTGACCACAACCCTCGGGGCTATGGTGGCAACGGGTCAGGAAGTCCCGCTCGTCGACCACGGCGAAACGCACGTCGATGGCGAAGGAGTCCTTGTCCTGGTACTCCACTTCCGCCTCGGCCAGGGCCGAACCGCAGTCGGTGCACCAGTGGACCGGCTTGTAGCCCTTCTGCACATGGTTGTTGGCGACGATCTTACCGAGAGAACGGACGATGTCCGCCTCGAAACGGTGGTCCATGGTCAGGTAGGGGCTGTCCCAGTCGCCCATCACCCCGAGACGGATGAAATCGGCCCTCTGTCCCTCCACCTGCTTGCGGGCGTACTCCCGGCAGGCCTGACGGAACTGGGTGGTGGTCACCTTCTTGCCCGGCTTGCCGATCTTCTTCTCCACCTGCAGTTCGATGGGCAGACCATGGCAGTCCCAGCCCGGCACGTAAGGTGCGTCGTAGCCGTCCAGGGTACGGCTCTTGACGATGATGTCCTTGAGGATCTTGTTCACCGCATGGCCGATGTGGATATCGCCATTGGCATAGGGGGGGCCGTCGTGAAGGATGAAGCCGGGCCGGCCCGCGCAGGCCTCGCGCACCTTTTGATAGAGATCGATCTCCTGCCAACGCTTCAGCATTTCCGGCTCGCGCTGGGCCAGATTGCCGCGCATGGGAAAGTCGGTCTGTGGAAGATTGAGTGTCTGCTTGTAGTCGCTCACGGACGGCTGCCTGTTAAAGTGTGCGAAAAAATAGCGTATTGAAACGTAATTCCGCCAAGTGCGCAAAGATTAAGGCGAGGTTTTGCGCGGTTCCTGGCGATTTCGACCGAGGTGAACGAGGTCCCGCGTGACCGGGACTTCAATCGACTACGCCGAGTATCGCCCTGGCGGCGTCGGCGTCCAACAGAATCTGCCGACGCAATGCCTCGAAATTCTCGAACCGCTGCTCGTCGCGCAACTTGCGCACGAACTCGACACCGATGTGCTCGCCATAGACGTCGCGACTGAAGCCGAACAGATGCACCTCCAGCAGATAGCGGGTATCCCCTTGCACCGTGGGTCTTACCCCGATATTGGCCACGCCCGGAACCGGCAGCTCGCCTAATCCATCGACCTTCACGGCATACACGCCATGCAGCGGACTGACCCGACGGTGCAAATTGACATTGAGGGTCGGAAAACCGATGCTGCGGCCACGCTTGTCGCCATGGCCGATGCGTCCGCAAATGCGGTAGGCACGGCCGAGGTACTGGCGGGCGGTCTCGAAATCGCCCTGGGTGAGCAGTTCCCGTATTCGGGTGCTGCTGACCCGGTCGGCATCCAGTTTGTAGGTATTCATGTTCTCCACCTCGAAGCCGTGGATCCTGCCCATGCGCTGCAGCAGCGCGAAATCGCCCTGCCGGCCACTGCCGAAACGGAAATCGTCGCCGACCGAAAGAAAGTGGGTACCCAAACCTTTGACCAACAACTCCTCCACGAACAGCTCCGCCGGCATGGCGGCCAGACGCTTGTTGAACTCGAGCACCACCAGCCGCTCGACACCCACGTCCCCGATCGCCTGCAGCTTCTCGCGCAGTCGGGTCAGACGGGCCGGCGCGGAGGCAGCCTGGAAGAATTCCCGCGGCTGTGGTTCAAAGGTGACCACCGTGGTCGGCAGACTCAGCTCGGCACCTTTCTCCAACAGATGACGGAACACCGACTGGTGGCCCAAATGCACACCATCGAAGTTGCCGATGGTCGCTACGCAACCCCGGTGTTCCGGTCTGAGATTGTGAAGTCCACGAACGAGTTGCATAGCGTGTTGCCGTATCAGGAACGGCCAATTATAGGCAAAGAGACAGGCTTGGGCACCCCGAATCCTACCGTGGCGAAGGTTCAGTGGACCTCGGAACGGAAGTGGCTCGGCCGTACCCCCATAAGCCACAGGGCAATGAAGTAGATCGCAGCGGCGCAGCTGATCCAGACCACCAGATACTCGATGCGCATCCAGAAGCTGATCGCCAGCCAGAAACCGAGATCACCCGCCACCCAGATCAGAAAGGCACCCATGACGACACCGGCAATCAGCGCTCTAAGCAGCAGACTTGTCCAGCCCTTGCGTGGTATCAGCACCTGATCGTTGCGTAACCCCCGATAGAGGAGGTAGGCGTTGAGCGAGGAAGAAAGCGTGGTGGCCATGGCCAGTCCAGCATGAGCCAGGGGAAACACCAGGATGATATTGAAGACCATATTGGACACCATGGCGATGATGCCGATGCGCACCGGGGTCCGGGTATCCTGGCGCGCATAGAAGCCGGGAGCGAGGATCTTGATTAGCATGATGGCGAGCAGGCCCGGCGAGTAGGCCATCAGACTTCGTGTCGCCATTCTCACGTCGTGCTCGTTGAAGGCCTCGGAATAGAAGAGTGTCGCCAGCATGGGGCCCGCCAGCAACAACAGGCCGATGGCACAGGGTATACCCAGCAACAGGGTCACGCGCAGAGCCCAGTCCAGTGTATCGGAAAAGGCCTGGGATGATTTCTCCGAATGCTTGCGCGAGAGATTGGGCAGGATCACCGTGCCCAGCCCCACTGCCAGTATACCCACCGGAAACTCCATCAGGCGATCGGAGTAGTAGAGCCAGCTGATGCTGCCACTGACGAGGAAGGAGGCGATGAGGGTATCCAACAGCAAGTTGAGCTGGCTCACGGAGACGCCGAACAGGGCCGGCACCATCAGCTTCATGACCTTCACCACACCGCTGTCCTTGAACGCCACCCGCGGTCGCGGAATCATTTTCAGCCGATACAGAAAGGGCAGCTGGAAGGTGAACTGAACCACACCCGCGATCAGCACCCCCCAGGCCAGGGCGACCACCGGCACCTCCATGTAGCGGGAGAGAAAGAGGGCGCAGGCGATCAGCGAAATATTGAGCAGCGCCGGCGTGAAGGCCGCCGCACCGAAGCGGTTGTGGGTGTTGAGAATGCCTCCGGAGAAAGCGGTCAGGGAGATGAAAAAGAGATAGGGAAAGGTCAGATAGAGCATCTCCACCGCGAGGTCGTACTTTTCCTCCCCTTCGAGAATGAACCCGGGAGCGAAGATCAGCACCAGCAAGGGGGCCGCCAGCACCCCGATGGCCGTCGCCATCAGCAGTACGGTTCCCAGGCTGCCCGCCATCTTGTCGACGAAGTCCTTGAGCTCGGCGCTGCTGCGCTTGGTGCGGTACTCGGTCAGAACCGGCACGAAGGCCAGAGAGAAGGCGCCTTCCGCAAACAGCCTGCGCAGGAAGTTGGGGATCTTGAAGGCAACGAAGAAGGCGTCGGTCATGGCATCCGCCCCGAACATACGCGCCAACACCAGATCACGAGTGAACCCCAGGACCCGGGAGATCATGGTACTGCTACCGACAGCGGCGAATGAGCGGAGAAAGGAAGCCAGGGTTAATATCCTTAGTCTGTTGTTGTCGACCTGCCGTATGCCCCTGTCGAGTATAATCTTTTTTGAATTGACATCGGAGTGGTGGCAGACAAAATCAGGCCAGACTCTAACAGCTGGGATGGACCAGGGCAAAACGGTTGACAAGCCGGGCCAGTTTGGGGAAAATTCGCCCCCTTTATCAAAGCCAGTTTCTTTCAGGAGTAAGACCTTGGCCAACTCAGCCCAAGCCCGCAAGCGCGCGCGCCAAGCCACCAAACGGCGCTCCCGTAACATGGCGCAGCGCAATGAACTGCGCACCTATATCAAGAAGGTCACCAAACAGATCGCTGCTGGCGACAAAGAGGGTGCCACCGCCGCTTATACGGCCGCCTTGCCGGTGATCGACAGCGCCGTCAACAAAGGTCTGATCCACAAGAACAAGGCAGCCCGTCACAAAAGCCGCCTGAACGTTCAGATCAGGGCTATGTAAGAACGGCGCCAAGCCGAACCGAAAAACCGGCCGATGGCCGGTTTTTTATTTATAACGCGATGCCCACGAAGAGGCGCAAAGACCGCACAGAGTACTAACTCTTGCAGCTGATCATTGCGCGGCGCTACACCAGCACCAGATTATCTCGGTGGATCAGCTCCTCTTCATCCACGTAACCGAGAATCGACTCGATACGCCCACTCGGCTGCCCCATGATCCGCGCTGTCTCCTGAGCATCGTAATTGACCAGGCCGCGCGCCACCTCACGGCCCGACTGATCGATACAGACAACGGCCTCGCCCCGTGAGAAGCTCCCCTTCACGCCGCAAACCCCCACCGCCAGGAGGCTGCTACCCTGCTCACGCAGCACACGGACGGCGCCCGCATCCAGGGTGAGACTGCCTCTCACCTGCAGTTGCCCCGCCAGCCAGCGCTTTCTCGCCGCCTGCGGCTCCTGCACCGGCACCAGCAGAGTGCCCACCTTTTCCCCGCGGCTGATGGCCTCCACCACCCGCTCGCGCCGGCCGGAGGCAATCACGGTGCCGGTACCGGAGCGGGCAGCCAGGCGCGCGGCACGCACCTTGGTCACCATGCCCCCGAGTCCTAGTCCGCTGGCGCTGCCGCCTGCCACCGCATCGAGCCGGGCATTGTCCACCCGGGTCTCGTCGATCAGGCTGGCTTGAGGATTGAAGCGGGGATCGGCGTCGAAGAGCCCTTCCTGGTCGGTCAACAGCACCAGCAACTCCGCCTCGATCAGATTGGCCACCAGAGCGGCCAGGGTATCGTTGTCACCGAAGCGCAGTTCGTCGGTGGTCACCGTATCGTTCTCGTTCACCACCGGCACCACCCCCAGTTTCAATAGCGTGCGCAGGGTACTGCGGGCGTTCAGATAGCGCGAGCGGTCGGCGAGGTCGTCCCGAGTCAGCAGAATCTGAGCAGTGTGCAGGCCGTACTGCTGAAAACAGGCCTCCCAGGCATGCACCAGCCCCATCTGACCGATGGCGGCAACGGCCTGCAGCTCGTTGAGATTGTGTGGCCGGGTGCGCCATCCCATGCGACTCATGCCCTCCGCCACCGCACCTGAAGAGACCAACACCACCTCATGGCCGGCGTTGACCAGGGCTGCCATCTGCGCCACCCAGCGGGAGAGCACGTCATGCGACAACCCCTTGCCGTCAGCGGTCAGCAGGGCACTGCCGATCTTGATGACCCAGCGTCGTGCGGTGGCGATTTTTTCCCGGCTAATCATTTGTAGTGTTCTTTCGTAACTGGTTTGACTCGGCCCCGATTGACCCAGTCCATGCATCAACAGCTGAGCACACAGCCACCTTCCTATGGAATTGGCGGGGCAGGCCCCCATTTCCACCCGATATCGACAGGCGACTACAGCAGAGGATCCCAAGCCTCGTCGTCAGACGGCTCTTCCCGTTCCGCAGCCTCTTCGCGCCAGATCGATTCCAACCTGGCCATGAGGTCGGCCGTCAGTTGCCGAAGACCCTCGCCCGTGGCGGCGGAGATGCCGTAGACCGGCCCTCCCCACTGCAGCGCCGTCACCAGCTCGGCAGATCTCTCCGCAAACGCCTCATCGCTCAGTAAGTCCTTCTTGTTGAGCACCAGCCAGCGTTCCTTGTCGGCCAATTCCGGTGAATAGTCGAATAACTCTCTTTCGATCTGACGCACCTGCTGGGCCGGGTCCACCGAGGCATCGAGCGGAGCGATGTCCACCAGGTGCAGCAGCAACCGCGTACGCGACAGGTGTTTGAGAAACTGCAAGCCGAGGCCGGCACCGGCCGCCGCTCCCTCGATGACACCGGGAATGTCGGCCACCACGAAGCTCTGATCACGCCCCAGGCTGACCACACCCAGGTTGGGGTAGAGGGTGGTGAAGGGATAGTCCGCCACCTTCGGACGGGCGCTGGAGACCTTGCTGATGAAACTCGACTTGCCGGCGTTCGGCAATCCCAGCAGTCCCACATCGGCCAGCAGGATCAATTCCAGCAACAGTTCCCTGCGCTCACCTTCGGTGCCATGGGTGAACTGGCGTGGCGTGCGATTGGTGCTGCTCTTGAAATGGACATTGCCGATACCGTGTTCGCCGCCCCGGGCAACCAGCAGTTGCTGGCCCGGCTCCAAGAGTTCGCCTATCCGCTCACCCGTCGCCTCGTCCATGACGCGGGTGCCCACCGGCACGCGCACCTGCAGATCCTTGCCGCGGCGTCCGGTACGCTCCCGCCCCATACCGTTCTGTCCCCGCTCCGCCTTGTGGCTGCGCTGGGTGCGGAAATCGACCAGGGTATTGAGCCCGCTGTCGGCCACCAGGTAGACGCTGCCGCCATCCCCGCCATCGCCCCCGTCCGGCCCGCCCTTGGGGATATACTTTTCGCGCCGGAAGCTGGCACAGCCGTTGCCGCCGTCACCGGCAATGACCTTGATCCTGGCTTCGTCTACAAATTTCATGGTGTGGTTTTAGCGTGAGTTGAGTGGAATATAACGCAAAGACCGCAATGACGCGCAAAGAACGCCAAGGCGATGAGATTGATAAACTTTGCGCGCTTGGCGTTTCATTGCGATCTTTGCGTTATATAAAAACCTGACCAGCCGCCAAAACGTAAAAAGCCCCGTCATCAGACGAGGCTTTTGAGTCCCGGGACCGAGTGGAATTTACTCGGCGACGACACTCACGAATTTGCGGTTCTGCGGACCTTTGGTCTCGAACACCACTTTGCCGTCCGCGGTGGCGAACAGGGTGTGGTCCTTACCGATACCCACGTTCACGCCATTGTGGAACTGGGTGCCGCGCTGACGCACGATGATGTTGCCTGCCTTGACCGCCTGACCGCCGAAGATCTTGACGCCCAAGCGTTTGGATTCTGAATCGCGGCCGTTTCGAGTACTACCGCCTGCTTTTTTGTGTGCCATCTCTGTTCTCTCCTCAGCCGCTGATGCCGGTGACCTGCAGCTCGGTGTACCACTGACGGTGGCCCTGACGCTTCAAGTGATGTTTGCGACGACGGAACTTGACGATCTTGACCTTCTTGCCCCGACCGTGGGATTTCACGGTAGCCGTCACCTTGCCGCCGTCCACATAGGGGGTACCAATCTTGACGTCGTCACCATTGGTGATCATCAGCACCTTGTCCAGCTCGACGGACGCACCCTCGTCAGCGGTCAGCATTTCGACCCTGATGGTGTCGCCTTCAGAAACGCGATACTGTTTGCCGCCGGATTGAATTACCGCATACATTGCTCTAACCCCGAAATATACCGTTATCCACCCGCCGGAGTCCCGGCGAGGTAAAGAGGCGGAATTCTACCCACTGCCTCCAGTCGGGTCAATAGCCTTAGTGCACGCACCCGCCACGGGAAGCCACCCCGCCGCAGACCGGCAAGCCAGACCGATCCGCGCCTCTGGCCGTCCCCACCAATGCACACAAGTTACTGATAAATAATATATTGCCGCTGCGGACATCGAGCAGCCGAAAGCTCAGACAGCCATCCACCGGCCGAACCACACCACAACCGTCCCGCTCCGGCGTCCCGTTGTGAATACGTCACATCCCCGTCGGCAATATGCACGATGATTATTCCAGTCACGGATTTAGACTTTTCTCACGGAGTGCAGTCTATTCTCAACGTCCAGGGTGGAGCGACGCTTCACGCGGAGGAGAGAGATGAAACATCCCTATCAACACGCAATCGGCTGTCTCATCGGCTTTGTTTCAATGTCCCATGTTCACGCTGCACTGGGCGATCCGGGTACCGACGACTGGCAGCTCAGGCGTCTGCAGCAACCCACCCCGGCGGAGCTGCGGGCCGAACGCGCGGGACAGATCATGATCTATGACGGCTTGACGGACAGACAGGTCGCCAGAGTCATGGACAACCATTTCAACCGCATTCAGAACATGATGTTCACCGGTGTCGTCATCACCGAAAAAGACGGCTCACCGAAGGAGGATCCCGTCAGCGGCGATATCCTGACGGAGAACGACGGCTGCGATTGAACCGCATCCCCTCGCACTGTCAGGCCGGCAAGCGCGCTGAGCGCTTTTCTGCCTCGATGAAGATCCTTTTGACCTGGGGAAAGCGCTGCTTGATCGACTTGTCCATCTCGCCGATCGCCGACTCGATCTGATCACCCGTCGCCCCGTCGGCAAAATCGACGCTTAGATTGACCAGAATGAAGTCGGGGCCCATGTGCATGGTCAGCACCTCATTAACGTGCTCCACCAGCACCTGCGCCCCGACCATGCCGCGGATGCCCTCCACCACGTTGCGGCCCGCGCTCTCACCGATCAAGAGCCCCTTGGTCTCATAGGCGAGCCAGATCGCGGTGCCGACCAGGATCAGTCCGATAATGATCGATGCGATACCGTCGAACCAGAGATTGCCCGTCAGCTGGGTCAGCGTGATGCCGGCGAAGGCCACCATCAGGCCGAGCATGGCGGCGGTATCCTCGAACAGGACCACGAAGATGGAGGGATCCTTGGCCCGCTGGATCGCCTCCACATAGCCCCATTTGCCCTTGGCCCGGGTGAACTCGCGGAAGGCGAAGAGCCAGGCCGCGCCTTCGAACAGCATCGCCAGGCCAAGCACCAGGTAGTTGATCAGCGGGTTCTGGATCGGTTCCGGGTGTTCGATATGTTTGATCCCTTCATAGATGGAGACGCCACCGCCCAGGGCGAAGATCAGGATCGCCACGATGAAACTCCAGAAATAGATCTCCTTGCCGTGGCCAAAGGGAAACTCATCGTCGGCCGGACGCTTTGCCCGGGCCATGCCGTAGAGCAGCAATCCCTGATTGCCGGTATCGACCAGCGAGTGTATGCCCTCCGACAGCATG
>JBNKYJ010000044.1:0-6887 GCA_050300835.1 Sedimenticolaceae bacterium | reverse complement strand
CCAAGACGCAAGGTGTAGGGTGCGGCTTGCCGCACCGTAACCAGCAGGATCGAGCGGAGGATGAATGAGAACCCTGGCAGGGCCGGGAGTGATTCGTTTAAGCCAAACGGCACCCGACACGAACGCAGCGCGCTGAATCCTGGCCGTATCAGGTCTCGTCAAGCACCGCCTGCAAGGCAGCCACCGCATTGGGAGAGAATTGGGATCCGCTGCTGGATGCGATCAAGGCCAGTGCGTGAGTCCTCTCCAGCGGCTGGCGATAGCTGCGCCGCGTGGTCATGGCGTCGTAGGCATCGACCACGGACACGATGCACGAGAGTACGGGGATCGACTCGCCGGCGATGCCGTCGGGGTACCCGCTGCCGTCCCAGTGCTCGTGATGGTGGAGCACACAATCGGCGACTTCGTCCAGCAGGGGATGGGCCAGGCTGCGCAGCATGTTGGCGCCGATCGTCGGGTGTGCCTTGATATCCTCATACTCCTGCAGCGAGAGGCGGCCGCTCTTCAGCAGGATTCGATCCGGGATGCCGAGCTTGCCGATGTCGTGAAATCCGGCGGTCAATGAGAGGACATCCATTTCGTGCTCAGTCAGCTGCAGGTGGGCCCCGATGGCCTCGGAGAGGGCCACCACCCGCCGCGAGTGCTCCTGGGTATAGCTGTCACGGGCGGCCAGGGCGTGGTCCAACACATGATCGAGCTTGAAACCGACATGGGATTCCAGAAGGGATACCCGTCGCTGAAAGTGTGTTGGCTGCTGCTCATCCGACATCGTGTGGTCGCCTTGGTAATCGAGGGAGTGGCTGTGATACTCGCCACTCGTCACATTTGAACCCTGACCGGTGAAACCGCCGGCAGGCATGTGGTTTTTTTATGATTATTCCGATATCGAAATGTAGCACAAACTCTGTCAACCCAGCGTCTTTAAAACAAAATCAGGATAAAAACTCCTTCACGCGGTCGAAAGATCATTCAGCAGAGGGTTCAGTCCAGGCCGATTGGCAGGCTGTTCAACCCTGCTGAATTGGAATTCTCGCCGATCGGCGGGTTTTTTCTTCATGGGCATGGGTTTAGAATTTCCCACAATTACGCCGTGTTTGTATTCCGCGGGAATCGTCCCCAGGTACACATGGCCATAAAACGACTAGAGGTATGCAGGATGGATGTGCTCGATCGAATCAGAGAACAGGTGGAAGGCAATCCGGTTGTCATCTACATGAAAGGTACGCCCCAGTTCCCGATGTGCGGCTTCTCCTCCCGTGCGGCGGCCGCGCTGCAGGATTGCGGAGTACCCTTTGCCTATGTCAACGTGCTGGCCGATGCGGAGATCTTCGAGAATCTGCCCCGCTATGCCGACTGGCCGACCTTTCCCCAGATCTATATCGACGGTGAACTCGTCGGAGGTTGTGACATCACCCTCGAGATGCACCAGAGCGGCGAGCTGAAGAAGCTGATGCAAGAGGCCGTCGCCAAGGCGGAGCAGAGCGAAAGCCAGACCTGATGAAGTGGGATACCCGCTTCCTCGGCCTGGCGGCCCATATCTCCGCCTGGAGCAAAGACCCCTCGTCGCAGGTCGGTGCCGTCATCACTGACGGCAACCGCATCGTCTCCCTGGGCTATAACGGTTTCGCCGCCGGTGTGGAGGACAGGCAGGAGCGGCTGGACAGCCGTGAGGTCAAGCTCAACCTGACCATCCATGCGGAAGAGAATGCCATGATCTTCGCCAAGCGGGATCTCTCCGGCTGCACGGTCTACGTCACCCATCCGCCCTGTCCGCGCTGCGCCTCGAAGCTGATTCAGGAGGAGTTCAAGCGGGTGGTCTACATCACCCCCAGTGACGATTTTCTCTCGCGCTGGGCGGAGGACCTGAAACTCTCCAGCGAGATGTACCGCGAAGCGGGAGTCGAGGTCACCAGCTACGAACTCCACGAGATCAACATCGACAACGCCCAGATCACGGTCTCGCCCGGAGGCCTCTTCAAGCGGGTGATGAACCGGTTCCTGCGTTGTGATGGGGGGGAGTAGTTTTTTATAACGCAAAGCGCGCAATGAAGCGCAAAGACCGCGAAGGATTATGTTTCTCTGCAGGCCTTGCGTTTTTTTGGCGTCCTCCGCGTTATTCCTTCCCGGATGAGTCGGCTCAAGGTGTAGGGTGCGGCTTGCCGCACCGCAATGGCCAGTTTTATAACGCAAAGCGCGCAATGAAGCGCAAAGGCCGCCAAGGATTACGCTTCTTTGCGGGCTTTGCGTTTCTTGGCGTCCTCTGCGTTATTCCTTCTCGGATAGGTCGGCTCAAGGTGTAGGCTGCGGCTTGCCGCACCTTCTACTAGGACCCCCGACTCCGGCGCCTGTCTGTCCTATAGGCCCTCCAGCTCCTCCAATACCATGCGGTAGTGGGCGCCGCCCCGATCGCGTTCGATGCGCACCGGCAGGTAGTCGAGCTTGGGCGCGAACCAGATGGTGTAGTCGGGTGGGCGTGATTCCTTGCTGCGTTCGACCTTGAGGCAGTTGAGTTTCCCCTGCGGCGTCTTGATCGGCTCTTCGCCCACCACCCGAAAGTGATAGTGTTTGAGCTTGCCGCCGTCGGCCACCGGGTAGGTGACCTCTGTCTGGCCGCGGGCCAGTTGCAGTCGCACCATCAGCTGTTGGCTCAGCCGGTCCTGGGTGCCGTTCACGATCTCCTGTGACCAGGTCACGCCGCCGCTGCTGGTGTGGGCCTGCATGGTGTTCCAGTCGAAGCGGACGTCGGCGTTGTCGGGCTCGTCCCCGGTCTCCCTGTAGTCGTAGCTCTCGGGCACCACCCGGTCGGAGGCGATGCGGCCATGACTCTCCTCCATCAGCTCATCGCCGCTGAACCAGCCGGCCAGGAATCCGGGCTGGGTGTGGGCGCGATAGCTGTAGGCGTCGCCCTGCTTGAGGTCGAATTTCAGTTCCAGGCTGCCCAGGGGCAGGGCACCGCGCCAGACGCTGAAGGTGGCGGTAAAGGGTTTGAGGATGGGGGATGCGGAGAGCGCAAGCGTGACGCCGGAAAGCAGCAGTCCCAGCAGCAGCCCGCAGAGTTCTGAAGGTCGCCAGGGCCTCAACTGTCCGCTACCCGATCGCGGCGTCGGGCGCAAATACCACCGGTCCCGCCAGTTGTTCGTCATCCAGATTGACATGGCCTTCCTCGTCCAGCTTGAGCCGTCGTTCCGCAAACCAGCGGATCGCCAGCGGATAGATCTGATGCTCCTTTTCCAATACCCTGTCGGCGAGCCGCCTGGCGTCGTCTCCCGGCAGGATCCGCACCTGCGCCTGCACGATCAGGGGGCCACCATCCAGCTCATCGGTGACGAAGTGGACTGAAGCCCCATGCAGGGTGTCACCGGCATCCAGGGCGCGTTGATGGGTGTGCAGTCCCCGGTACTTGGGCAGCAGCGAGGGATGAATGTTGAGCAGCCGTCCCGCATAGTGTCGCACGAAACCGGTTGTGAGGATGCGCATGAATCCGGCCAGGACCACCAGGCCGGGGTCGAAGCCGTCGATCAGCGCCATCAGGGCGCGGTCATACCCTTCGCGGTCCGCGAAGCGGGTATGCTCCAGGACCCGGGTCTCGATACCGGCATCCGCTGCCCGCTGCAGGCCTTCGACCCCGGGGCGGTTGCTGATCACCGCGTGGATGTCGATCGGCAGGTCCGGGCCGGATTGGTCGATGATCGCCTGTAAATTGGTGCCTGCGCCTGAAATCAGGACAACCACGGCGAGCGGCTGTCCGGTCATGCAAGGGGTCCGCTGATCTCGACCCGGGGTTTGTCAGCGGCGGTGGTGGTCTCGATACGGCCTAGGCGCCAGGCAGTCTCGCCGGCCCGGTTCAGCGCCTGCAGCGCCTGATCGGCCTCCGCCTCGGCGACGCAGACCACCATGCCGACCCCGCAGTTGAAGGTTCTCAGCAACTCGCTGTTGGCGACGCCGCCCTGCTGCTGCAGCCATTGGAAGACCTCGGGCAGCTGCCAGCTGTCGCTGTCGATCACCGCCTTGCAGCCGTCGGGCAGCACCCGCGGCAGGTTCTCCGGCAGGCCGCCGCCGGTGATATGGGCCAGGGCATGGATCTGGATGGCGTCCATCAGCGCCAGCAGCGGTTTGACATAGATGCGGGTTGGCGCCAGCAGGGCTTCGCCCAGCGTGGTCTGGCCCAGGGGTTGGGCGAGATCGGCCCCGCTGACCTCGAGAATCTTGCGGAGCAGCGAATAGCCGTTGGAGTGGGGGCCGGAGGAGGCCAGGCCGATCAGCACATCGCCGGCGGCGACCCGTTCGGGCTGGATCAGTCGGCTCTTCTCGGCGATGCCGACGCAGAAACCGGCCAGATCGTAGTCTCCGGCGGCGTACATGCCGGGCATCTCCGCCGTCTCGCCGCCGGTCAGCGCCGCGCCGGCCAGTTCACAGCCGGTGGCGATACCCTTGATCACATCGGCGGCCACCTCCACATCGAGACGGCCGGTGGCGTAGTAGTCGAGAAAGAACAGGGGCTCGGCGCCGGCCACCACGATGTCGTTGGCGCACATGGCCACCAGATCGATACCGATGGTGTCGTGCTTGCGCAGCTCCAGGGCCAGCTTCAGCTTGGTGCCCACGCCGTCGGTGCCGGAGACCAGCACCGGCTCCCGGTAGCGGTCCAGCGGCAGTTCGAAGAGGGCGCCGAAACCACCCAGCCCGGTCAGCACGCCGGGCCGGAAAGTCTGTTTGACGATCGGCTTGATGCGTTCGATCAGGGCGTTGCCCGCATCGATGTCGACGCCGGCGTCGCGGTAACTGAGAGAGGCAGAGGGGCTGGATTTGGAATCGTGCTCCACGGAAAGGGTACTCCGGTCGGGCTGGAAAAATCGAAACCGAATTCTAGCAGAAGAATCGAGCGGAAGCCTGGTCAAAGGCGCGCCATAGTCGCGACTGGAGGGCGAACGGGGTGCCATTTCACGGGTCAAAATTTTCATCCTGTCAGCCGGCGCGTTAATATGCTCCGTCGTTTTTCACCGTGACACTGGCAATGAAACCGGACGCTATGATTCAGATCCTCCGAAGTTGGCTGCTCGCCGTATTGTTGATGGCACCGGTTGTTCAGGCCGAGACCGTGAGCAACCTCTACGAGGCCGAGACCCCCGTGCTGGGGCCGGGCAGCGAGGCGCGGGCCGAGGGTATCCGCGATGCCTTCGCCCAGGTGCTGGTGAAGGTCAGCGGAGATCGCGGGCTGCTGTCGAACCCGAATATCGGCAGCCTGCTGAAGCGGGCCTCCAGCACTGTCCAGCAGTATCGCTACCGCATGCTGGAGCAGGCGGCTGGTGCCGGCGGTTCCGAAAAGGCGGACCGGTTGCTCTGGGTGCGCTTCGACGAGCGGGCGGTCAACCAGCTGCTGCGTGAGAGCGGCGTGCCCGTCTGGGGCGTGACCCGCCCCTCGGTGCTGATCTGGCTCGGCGAGGAGCAAGGGGCCGCGCGCAGCCTGGTCTCGCTGGAACGGCAAGCCGATCTGAAGGCGACGCTGAATTGGGTGGCCAGTACCCGTGGGTTGCCACTGGTGCTGCCGCTAATGGATGTGGAGGATCGCACCGCCTTGCCGGTGAGCGACCTCTGGGGTGGCTTCGAAGGTGATATCCGTCGTGCCTCCGAGCGCTATCTTCCCGACGTCATCCTGGTCGGACGATTGAGTGGCCGGGGCGGTGACTGGCGGGGCGAATGGAGCCTCTACCTGCCTGACAAGGTGGTGCGTTGGCAGTCCCGCGCCGCCAGCGAACAGGTGCTGGCGTCGGATGGGCTGCAGCAGACCGCCGATGCCCTGGCCCTGCGTTTCGCGCCGCGGCAGGTGAGCGAGGGGAGCACCTCACTGCGGATCCGTATCCACGGTCTGACCCAATTGGCCGACTATGTGCTGGTACGCGACTACCTGCAATCCCTGGCCATGATCGAAAAGCTCGACCTGCTGGCCGCCGACCCCGAAACGGTGAGCTTTCTCGCCCGTATCCAGGGCGGGCGCGAAGTGCTGGAGCGGGGCATCCAGCTGGGGGCGGTGTTGGAACCGGTGATGATGCAGGCGCCGGTGGCGGTCGAGGGTGCCAGTGTGCCACAGGAGCTGGAGGGCGAGAGTCTGGACTATCGGTTGAGATGAAGGCACGCGACATCCCCAATCTGATCAGTTTCCTGCGGATTCTGCTCACCCTGCCCATCGTCTGGTTGCTGTTCGAGCAGGAGTTTACCTACGCGCTGATGCTGTTCGCGGTGGCCGGTTTCTCGGATGGACTGGACGGTTTCCTGGCCAAGCACTACCGGTGGCAGAGCCACCTGGGGGGGCTGCTCGATCCGCTGGCCGACAAGGCATTGCTGATGAGCTCCTACCTGGTGCTGGGCGGGCTGGGCCTGATCCCGGTCTGGCTGGTGATCCTGGTCATCTTCCGCGACCTCACCATCATGGGCGGAGCCCTCTACTATCACTTCAGCGTCGAAGAGGTGGATGCCAAGCCGAGCCTGATAAGCAAGCTCAACACCCTGTTGCAGATCATGCTGGTGCTGGTGGTGGTGACCGACGCCGGACCGCTGCCGTTACCCGCTCTGCCGCTGCAGGTGCTGATCTGGGCGACCGGACTGACTACCCTGATCAGCGGTGTCTTCTATGTCTGGGTCTGGACCCAAAAGGCCCGCAGCAAGGGGTGGCGGATGTGACTGGAGGGTTTTGAGCTTTTAGTGATGAGTTTAGAGTTATGGCTGCGCGGCTTTGCCGCGCGGTTGTTCCATGCCCCCCTCTCCCTGGCCCTCTCCCGCGAGGGGAGAGGGAATGCACGGATCAGGAACGGATACAATCGGACAGCTTGTCTCTACATCCCGACTAGACGAATTCGATGCACTCGAAAAGAACGTCCCCTCTCCCCTCG